>CALAYL010000007.1 GCA_937894725.1 uncultured Bacteroidota bacterium | reverse complement strand
TAATCTTTAGCACTGCTATATACAAATTCTTGTGGATTTTCTACAAATCCCGCTTCTACAGGATTGTAATGTAGATAATCTAATTTTTGTTGCATCACTATTGAATCCATTAATTCTATAGGATGATTGTCTTGTTGCCAAAATTGAAAGGATTGATTATTGCTGTTTTTCTTTCCAGCTCTTTCCATCATCCAAAGCATCCATTCTTTCCTACTCGCATTCTTGCGCCAGAGTGCGTAATATCAACGGTTTCGGAGGGAATAAAAAAAGGCAAGAAGCTATTTCTAACGACTTGCCCTTTGTGGCTCCCCCTCTTGGGCTCGAACCAAGGACCCCATGATTAACAGTCATGTGCTCTAACCAGCTGAGCTAAGGAGGAATTTATTAAACAATCTATCTGGTGTTGATTATTTAAGAGCGCAATTATAGGACTTTTACAATAAATACACAATATTTGCGCAAAAAAAATTTCATGAGTATTCTTACCGTTGGTACTGTAGCCTTTGATGCTATCGAAACACCCTTTGGAAAAACAGACAAAATAGTAGGCGGAGCGGCTACATATATCGCTTGGTCGGCATCTTATTTTTCTAAATTGATAAATATCGTATCCGTGATAGGAGGCGATTTTGATATGAATGAACTCGAGCTATTGAAAAATAGTGAGGGCAAAAATAAAATCCGAGGCAAGGTAGATACCCAAGGTATAGACATAAAGCAAGATGGTAAATCGTTTTTTTGGAGCGGCAAGTACCATATGGATATGAATTCGCGAGATACTTTGGCTACCGACCTCAATGTGTTGGCAGAGTTTAACCCTGTAGTGCCTGCAGACTATATGGCTAGCGATATTCTTTTGCTCGGCAATATTGATCCAGCGTTGCAACTCAAAGTAATGGAGCAAATCCCCGTACGACCTAAACTCGTAGTGATGGATACCATGAATTTTTGGATGGATATAGCATGGGATACTCTCCTAGAAGCTATCAAAAAAGTAGATGTATTGACCATCAATGATGCTGAAGCGCGTCAACTTTCTAAAGAGCATTCCCTTGTGAAAGCAGCTAAGAAGATTTTAACTATGGGGCCAGAATTTTTGATTATCAAAAAAGGAGAACATGGAGCATTGTTATTTCACGAAAACAATGTCTTTTTTGCTCCAGCATTGCCACTCGAAGATGTGTTTGACCCCACAGGCGCAGGCGATACCTTTGCTGGTGGATTCTGCGGTTTTTTAGATAAAACACGCGATATTTCTTTTGAAAATATGAAACGTGCTATTATCTACGGTTCAGCTATGGCTTCGTTTTGCGTAGAAAAATTTGGCACCGAAAGGCTCAAAGAACTTTCTCACAAAGATATTGAAGAACGTGTGCGCGAGTTTATCGACTTAGTGCAATTCGATATTGAGATAGAAGAAGCTTAATTAATATCGCTACGCTAATTTACTTCTTTTATAGTAGATATTGGGAGGACTCATCTTCCCTAAATTTTCTAAAAATCGAAATATCTCATTTTCTTTTTTTACGTTTATGTAAAATATTAATACCCCTATGAAATCAATCTTAAAACTTAGCCTACTTGTCGTATTTTCACTCACGCTGAATAGTTGTGGCTATAATGGCATGATCACTAGCCGAGAAGCGGTAACAGCTCAATGGTCGAATGTAGAAAATGAATATCAGCGTAGAGCTAATCTAGTGGACAATATCGTAGAAACAGTGAAAGCCGCAGGCAAGTACGAACAAGAAACTCTCGAAAAAGTAATAAAAGCACGTGCAGAGGCTACAAGCGTAAAGATCGACCCTACCAATCTTTCGCAAGAGGAAATAGATAAATATCAGCGCTCGCAATCTACTTTATCTCGATTGCTCGTAACGGTAGAGCAATATCCTGACCTAAAGGCAGTGCAAGGCTACACCGATTTGCGCAACCAACTCACGGATATTGAAAATCGTATCACGTTTCAAATCAAAAAGTTTAATGATTTAGCTGGAGCCTACAATACGTCTATTCAAACCTTCCCTGGTTTGATTACGGCCAAGATGTTTGGTTTTCAACCCAAAGGATATTTCAAAGCAGAAGCAGGAGCAGAAAAGGCACAAAAAATTAAGCTCTAAGCATCATCATGTTTGAGAAATCATTTTTGACTGCTCATGAAAAAAAGGCTATAGTAGCTGCTATAAAGGATGCTGAGATGCGTACTAGCGGAGAGATTCGTGTACACATCGAGAAAACTACTACAGGATTATCTGCTGTGGATAGAGCCAAAATTGTGTTTGCAAAACAAGAAATGCAAAAAACTAAAGATCGCAATGGCGTACTCATTTATATAGCCTATGAAAGCAAGGTCTTTGCTATCTGGGGCGATGAAGGGATTCATAATCAAGTAGGCGATGCCTTTTGGCAAGCTGAAATGGATTTACTCAAAGATTATTTCTCGAAAGGAGATTTTACGCAAGGAATTATTCATACAGTAAAGGAGGTAGGCGAGCGATTGAAACTAAATTTCCCCTTTGAGCGAGATGATAAAAATGAACTAAGTGATGAGATTAGCGAAGGGTAAAAAAAACATAGCACTCTTGTTTACATTACTTTTTGTAGTGGTGTCAGTGCTGTCAAGCTATGGTCAAAATATACCCGAAAGGCCATCGCCACCACGCTTAGTCAATGACTTTGCAGGGATGCTACAGCCCAATGAAGTGGCACAACTCGAACAGAAATTAGTAGCTTATTCGGATTCTACTTCAACTCAAATCGCTATTGTCACAATAGTGTCGCTCGATGGAGCACCCGTACAAGAGTATGCAGCTCAGCTAGGCTACAAATGGGGCGTAGGAACTAAAGAAAATCACAATGGGGTTGTAATACTCATTGCCAAAGAAGACAGAAAGGGCTATATAGCTACTGGCTATGGGGTAGAAGATGGCCTCAATAGCCAACGGTGCAAAGAGATTTACGATAATATCGTGGTACCAAACCTCAAAGCTGGACATACTTACAGCGCCTTTGACGAAAGTACAGATGCTATGTTTGACATACTGGCAGGTAAGTTTGTAAACACAAATTCGGGCGACAAACCTGAGCCTATATCATGGTTTACAGTGCTTTTTATTGTATTCCTAATTTTTGTTTTTGCCTATATGATGTCTAAGAGGGCGCAGCAAACTCAGATTACCCGCAGAGGATACTATGACAATACTCCTTGGATAGGTGGCGGATGGGGCGGAGGCGGATCATCGTCTGGTGGTGGAGGTTTTGGAGGCTTTGGAGGAGGCGATTTTAGCGGAGGCGGAGCTGGAGGAGATTGGTAAAAAACAGATTATTTTATGATGCATAAAAATCAATACACATTGCACCCTTGGCATGGGGTATCGCTAGGCGATAAGGCACCCCTTGAATGCGTAGCATTTATAGAAATAGTACCCAC
The DNA here is from genome assembly GCA_937894725.1 of uncultured Bacteroidota bacterium. Classification (GTDB taxonomy): domain Bacteria; phylum Bacteroidota; class Bacteroidia; order Chitinophagales; family LD1; genus CALAYL01. The sequence goes on along the minus strand of CALAYL010000007.1, from coordinate 35,386 downwards.
AGATACTATCAAATATGAAATAGATAAACGAAGTGGACTTTTGAAAGTCGATAGACCGCAGCGTTTTTCAAATATCGTACCAGCACTATATGGCTTTTTTCCGCAGACTTATTGTGGTGATATGATAGCGCAGCATTGTATGGAGAAAACAAATAGAGAGGGTATAGTAGGCGATGGGGATCCGCTCGATGTTTGTGTTTTTACAGAACGAGTCATAGATCGTAGTGGCATCTTAGTGGATGTGGTGCCTATAGGTGGATTTAGAATGATAGATAATGGTGAGGCCGATGACAAAATTATCTGCATACTCAAAGGTGATGATGTGTATGAAAAATGGGAAGATATAAGTCAAGTGCCCGAAGGGCTTATCAATAGGCTGAAACATTATTTTTTGACGTACAAAAACCTACCTGGCGATATATCAAAAAATGTAGAAATAGAGTCGATATATGGTGCCGCAGAGGCAAAGGAAATTATTGAAAAAAGCCAAATAGACTATACTGCAAAATTCAACCAAAACTAAGTGATAAGTAAGCTATCTATATTGTTTTTACTCTTTTTGGCATTGATAGGGGGGGGGCTTTATTACAAATATAGAGTGCCACCAGCGATAAGTTTGGATAAGTTGTCGCTCACCGATTTGAATGGTAAAGGCATAGATATATCTGTGTTGAAAGGCAAGGTAGTATTGCTCGATTTTTATAAGAGTTGGTGTGGTCCATGTATGGGTGAAATGGATGATTTGGGTGAGTTGAGCAAAATCTATTCGGGCGATTTAAATGTACTTTGTATCTCGGATGAAGATGTGGTAGCACAAACGCGTGTGGCAAATCGATTTGGTGGAAGCGAAGTGTTGTTTTATAATACCACAATACCTTTTGAAAAGCTTGGCATACATACGTTTCCAACCAATATTATATTAGATCAAAAAGGGAAAGTGGTCTATGAAAAAACAGAAGCAGAAGATTGGTTGAGTGACGAGATGGGCAAAAAAATCAAGCGATGGATAGCGGCTCCTTAATCAGTGTATAGGTCTATCCAATGTTTTATCATCAAAAAAATCAAGCCATAGGTGAGTATCAAAAAAGTATAACTGTGGTTGAACTCCCAAAAGAAAGCGGACGATGATTTTTGGAGCAAACCTAGCCCCACTACTCTTAATACATTGATGCTAAATACGCCTAATATTCCCAATGGAATATACCATAATTTGTGTGTTGTTTTTCCTCTGAAAAACAAAATGAAAAGGGTAAAAACGACCATAGATGGAATCCCCAAACAATGATCTGCTACATAGATGCCAGGTGTGCCCGAAATGAGCAGATTTCTGGTGTTGAAATGAAGCTCTACCGAAAAAATAGATTGTAGAATAAGCGCTGAAGTGTGGACGATTTGTTTTGCAATAAAGTTCTGTAAAGCTATCCACCATTGAGGTTCGAGGTATTCTAAACAAAATGAAATAGTCTTCCAAGCCAAGTAGCTGCCCATTATCTTTACAAGAAAGAGGATGCCTTCTTTTTTTCTTTTATCAGCAAATTTAGTTTTGATTAATTGGAGCAAGTCTGTCATTTTTAAAAAGGAAGTGTAATGCCATACCATGTAAAGAAGCCAAAGAGGCAGAGCAATGCAAAAACCACAATAACGGGTAAATTTACAGATTGAAGATTTTTGTAGCGTAGCACTTCATCCATTTTTATACTTTGATATTTCAGTACAAAAAAGCTGATAATTAACGAAATGCCGATGCAAATGAGATACACAAGATTGATCCAAATATTGAGTGGAAATGTGTAGATGAGCACAGTGACACTGCCTAGGATATAGGGGATAAAAACGGTTTCTAGGAAAAATTTATTTTTTCTTTTAGTGTTATTCACCTTTGAATAGGAGTAAGCAAGTGTCATAAAAGGTTTAGCATAAAAGACACTGAATAACATGCCTGCGAACAAAAATGGAATCCCTAATATGTAGCATAAGGCCAGAGGCAGGTGCAGCCAGGATGCCACTACCGAAAGGTTTTGATAAAATGGCGAATTGTATTCTCCTTCGCCTAAGGCGATGATAGCTCCTTGTGCTGCAAACGAAGACCCACCTATAACCATGCCCCAAAGCGGTATCAGTAGGAGTACGTACATTTTCTCTTTAAATTTATAGAAGATATAGGTAGATAACAACCCCGCTAGCAACAAAAACAATGTCCCTACTCCATATATCATACTAATATTGAGTCGTCCCCATGAGAGTTTGTTTTTGTAGAGTTTTACGCCATAGTAATACACCGTAGCATCAAATCCAAAAAGCTTAGCCATGAGGGCAGTTACAAAATAATAACCTCCCATTAATATCACAAATGCTGAGGCAAATGCAAAAGTCGAGTTTACAATTCTCGATAGTTTGCTGTCTATTTTCTCTCCTTTTTCGTGTGGGGGCATATAGGTTAAGGTTTATATTTTGCTTTTGCTATTATCGTCTTGTTTGGGGTATGTAAAAGTTGATTGAGCGAGATTTTACCATTGGCATCTTTCATGTATTTTCTCACGATTTGCCATCCCAACCAGGCACCCACTTTGCCAGGCGATTCCGCAGGCATACCACTTGTGCTAGGGCCATCGGTGGTGTAGCGTTTTTGCTCCATAAAATTGGTCGAATATAGCAAGTCTTTTTCGTTGAAATATTGCCATATCTGTCTTTCGCTCGACTCACACCATTTGATTTGTGTATTGGTGTAGCCCACTATGATGCTGTCATTTTTAGCTGGCATCATACACTCCAAAAAATACATCTTCTTTCCTTCGTTTATCATCGCTTCTACAAGTGGAATGGGCTCCATGTCGTTTACCTTGTTGAAATGCAGATTATAGATAACCTCCATGCAGTTTCGTGTGATATATTCTTTGCTTAGTTTTCGAGTTATAAATTTAGGTATATCAAAGCTTTCATAAAAAGGATATTGAGGTCCAAGAAACATATCAAGTCCTACCACTAGTGTACTATCATTGTAGGTCATAGCTCCATAGCTAAACTCCGAAATCATCGTATAGAGTCGTGTGATTTTCTTTTCAGGAAAATAGTATTGGTAGTGTTTATTGGCTTCATCAAGCTCTTTTTTTATTTCCTCTAAAGTAGGATAGTAATATTGCACACTGTCGTATAACCCTTTGATAGCTTTGTTTTCTATAAATTCGATAATCACACTATTCAGGGCACTGCTATCTTTTGCTATTTTCGGAAAGCCCATTATCAACCCTATATAATCATCATAAAAGCGACCATATTTTTGTATAAGTTTACTCTCTTCGTCAGAAAAATTTGCGGCATTTAACTTGAAAAAATCTTGCTCAAATCGCTGGCATACGATATTGGATGTTTGTTTTGAAACATCTACTTTCTTGAAGCCATTTTTATCTGCACAACCTGATAGCAACAGCACTGCAAGAAACAAAAGTATCGGTGTTTTTTTCATTTTTTAAATACCATTTTTTTTAAGTCGGAATACTTCATGAAGACTAATGCACTTATACCCAATAGCAATAATGCTATTTTCCAAACATACACATTTATTGAATTTGTTTTTAATACAAACCCGCTTAATAACCAAATCCCTATGCATAGCAAGATGAAAATAACCATATTGCCTACCTTGTAGGGTATGGTAAAATATTTTTGCCCTAAAATATAGGAGATGAGGGCCATAGATGCATAGCAGATAAGTGTGGTCCATGCAGCGCCAGTATAGCCAAATAGCGGTACTAGTATCCATAGCAGTACTACTGTAATCCCAGCTCCCAAAAGAGATACTCCTGCACCTAGCATTGTTCGGTCGGTTAGCTTATACCAAATAGATAGATTTACATAAATACCCAAAAGCAAATTGGCCAATAATAAAATAGGCACTATGCTCAATCCTACCCTGAAATCTTTGCCTACAAAATGGCCAAACTCATCTAAAAAAATGGTGACGACAATAAAGATGCCACTGCAAAACCAGATGAACCAGTCCATCACATCGGCATATACCGCTCTCGAATTTTCGTTTTTATATATCGAAAAGAAATAGGGCTCTGCAGCAAATCGAAATGCTTGGATAAACAAACTCATCACTATACTTATTTTGTAGCATGCACTATAAATGCCAAGCTGTGAGAGGTTTTCGTGGATAGTGCCAGGCAACAAAAATTTCATCATCGACCTGTCGAGCATTTCATTTATTATACCTGCAAATCCAATAATAACCATTGGAAACGAATAGCGAAAGATTTTTTTTAGTAATACAAAGTCATGCTTCAATCCTATTTTATAGAACAAATCAGAAAGTAAAATCAGCTTCATTAAGCTAGAGATCAGATTGGCAATAAAAATATAGCCCACACCAATAGAAGGGTCATAAAGTGAGGCCAAATCGCTGTTTATTCCAGCATCGTGTTGCTGTTTTGCAAATACAAATAATAAGTTGAGTCCTATATTGACGCCAATTTCAGTTAGTTTTACAAAAGCGAATCGGGTAGGCCTCTCGTCTAATCTGAGTCTAGCAAAAGGCACTGCGCCTATAGCATCAGCTCCTAATATGAAAGCGAATAGGACAAAATAATACGCATAGCCTTGATATTGCAGTTGGGTAGCTAAAAAGGGACTTAATACAGCGATGCTAGCAATAAAAAGTAAGCTGCTCGAAACTAAAAAACGTAAAATCGTAGATTGAGAAGTAGCACTGTTTTCATCTTTTGCAAATCGAAAAATTGCCGTTTCCATACCGAAGGTCAATAGCACTATCAAAAAACCAGAGTAAGCGTAAAACTCAGAAATGACACCATATTCAGCAGTCGAAAAAAATCGAGTATAAAGCGGTACAAGTAGATAGTTTAGAAATCGACCGATGATACTGCTCACCCCATAAATAGCTGTTTGCGAGGCTAGTTTTTTTATTGGATTCAAGTTGATTAAACGTTTGACTTTAAGTACAGATGGCTAAAAATACAACATTTTTCTACTAAATACGTAAATTTGGCAAATGACACTAAGTTTGAAATCTATTACTCTTTTTTTGTTTCTCTCTCTCCAACAGCATATTGTTGCTCAAATGCCCGTACCCGTAGAGACTCCTATGCAGCGCATTTCCTATATAAACGGCAAGTATGAAGGCAAACACAATGCTGAGGGTAAACGTACTGGTTTCGGTAAAGCACAAATCAATGAGTCTAGCTACTATGAAGGGTATTGGGAAAATGATTTACGACATGGCAAAGGAAAATGCGTTTATCCGAATGGGGATACTTACGATGGCACATGGGTATCAGACAAACGTGATGGCAAAGGCGTTTATACTTTTGTTACAGGCGAAAAATATATAGGCGATTTTATGAATGATGAAATACATGGGAAGGGCATTTATTATTACACCACTGGCGATAAATATGATGGTTCATTTGAGTTTGGAAAAGTAAATGGACAAGGTATTTGCTATTATTCAAATGGAGAAAGGTATGAAGGTATCTGTATAAATGGGAAACGTACTGGTCCAGGAAAATATTATTATAAAGATGGTAAAGTATATGAAGGTATGTTTTCGGAAGATTTGAAAACTGGTACAGGAGTTATGTTTTTTCCAAATGGATCAAAATATGCAGGGGAGTTTAGTGAAAACAAGCGCACAGGCAAAGGTGTTTTTGTTTTTTCTAATGGGGATCGCTACGAAGGGTATTTTGTCAATGGAAAAATGGAGGGTAGGGGCGCTTTTTATTGGCAGGATGGTGATAAATATGAAGGTGTTTTCAAAAATAATAAGCGCGATGGTGAAGGTATGTTATACACAAAGGAAGGCGAGATGGTTCAAAAAAAATATAGCCTAGGCATAGAAATAAAATAGTGTTTATCTTTGTGTCATGCGAATACTCCTTACATCAATTTTTATTTTTATTGTTTTTGCCTCTATTGCTCAAATGGCCGATACAATCTACAATGTTACAGACAGTAGTTTTACGGGTTTAGTAAATAATACTTATCAAGGTGGTGGGAACTATCTCGGCTATTTAAAAAACGGCAAAAAAGATAGCCTTGGCACTATGCAATTTTCAGATGGAAGTGTGTATAAAGGTGCTTGGAAAGACAATAAGCAGCATGGTTTTGGTGTGATTACACTCACCAACGGAGAACGATATGAAGGTGAATTTGAAAATGGCACTATTGCGGGTAGCGGCATTTATTTTTTTACCAATGGTGAAAAGTATATAGGCAATTTTGTAAATGCGGCTATGAATGGCAAGGGTACCTACTTTTTTGAAAATGGGGATAAATACGAAGGCCAATACAAGTCTAATCGAAGACATGGCCAAGGCACCTATTTTTATGCCGATAATAGAGTTTATACTGGCAGTTTTTTGTTTGATAAAAAGCATGGAAAAGGTCAAATGGTTTTCCCCGATGGGAGTAAATACATAGGTCAGTTTGCTAATAATATGCGCACGGGATTTGGTGTAGTATATTACAGTAGTGGCGATAGATTTGAAGGTTATTTTGGTAGTAATAAAATGAATGGCAAAGGCACTTACTTCTTTAAAGATGGACGAAAATTAGTGGCTACTTGGAAGGATGATCTACAGCAAGGAAGTGGTGATTTATATGATTTGAAAGGCAACAAAGCCACGTATAACCCTATTACAAAGTAATATGCTGCTCCATCATTTTCAAGATAATACACCAGAGGCAGGATGTGATGAAGCAGGACGAGGATGTCTTGCTGGACCAGTGTTTGCTGCTGCGGTCATTTTGCCTCATGACTTTGAGCACCCGCTACTCAATGATTCAAAACAACTCTCAAAGAAACATCGAAACGAACTCCGTATTTTTATTGAAAAAAACGCAATCACCTTTGCGGTCGCTAGCCTAGATGCTAAAGTGATTGACAAAGTTAATATTCTACAAGCTTCAATAAGGGCGATGCATTTGGCAGTGGATAAACTCGCCATCGCACCCTCTTTTTTGATTATCGATGGCAATAAATTTAAGCCATATAAAGATGTACCACACCAGACTATAATAAAAGGAGATGCGAAATTCGCATCTATTGCTGCGGCCTCTATTTTAGCTAAAACGTATAGAGATGAGTACATGGAAAATCTACATCTTCAGTATCCCGAATATGATTGGATTAAAAATAAAGGCTACGGTACAAAGGCTCATCGAGATGCTATCGTAAAGCTAGGTCAAACGCCCTATCATCGGATGTCTTTTCAGCTCAAAGAACTTCGACCTAGACTGTTCTAGTGTGTTATTGAACTCCTCTCAAAAAGGCATTCAATCTGTCTTTGGCATTTTGTCGTATTGAATACCAAAACAAATTAAAATCGACTAAGTGCAATACATTTCGTTCTCTGATAAAGGGTGCTTTCGATTTAACCCATAGATAGTGTTGATGTAGTTGCGCTACATTTTCGTACCTTTTTTTTGGAGCGGTGTTTAACAAAATACCTGTAGCCGATTGAATAGAGGTAGTGTCCTTAGTCCAGGCGATTGGATTGATACACACATCACCTACCAACATAGAAGTGGCTTCTGGTGTATAGCCCATTTTGAAAGAAGACCAAGTTACATAACACTGCGTATCTGTGGGGTGTGTACAAGGTTCGAGCAAAGTATAGTTTTTAGGATATATCCCAAATCCAACAATGTAAGCGCATACGAGCTGTTGTTTTAGTTTGGGTTCGTCAAAAAAATCTTGAATTAACTGCCTAGCATGTCGAGTACCTTGGCTGTGCGATACCAAGATAATAGGCCTACCTTGGTTATAGTTTTTGAGATAGTATTCAAATGCTCTCTTTACATCTTGATAGGCAAAATTTAATGCGGCTTCGCCCTTTTGGGTAGTATCATAAAAACTTTTGATGATAGCCTGTCTATACAATGGAGTATAGATTCTAGCAATTTGATTAAACAGCGATGCTTGATATTTTACAGGATATTTTTCAAGACGTTTATTTAATTTTTTATCGTGAATAGAGGCCGTCCAAGTCTTCCCTTTTCCATAGAGTGTTGGATATATATAAAAAACATCAGCCTGTTTTGTGGAGTCGCTAATCGCCATTTCGCCTTTGACCACTACATCTGCGCCATCTATTCTAAAAGGTAGTGATAGCCAATGGTCTGGGTTGCTATAGTTGGGGGCATCAGGTTGAGTATTTGGGTCAAACGAAGTGGGTAGCTGCGCTTGTGCGCTCCATACGAATAGTACCAAAATGAAACTAAAAAGTGTTTTCATAAGTATTGCGAAATTAAAATTCTAATTCATCCACCTGCTCTTTTTTAAGTATTATTGTGCATGACCTTTGACGAACTCAACCTCAACACCCCACTCCTTAATGCCCTTTCAGACATGGGTATCACTACACCCACGACCATACAAGAAAAGGCGTTTTCGATAGTGATGTCTGGTGCAGATGTAGTAGGCATAGCCCAAACGGGTACTGGTAAAACATTGGCTTATTTGCTCCCAAGTCTTCGGTTGTGGAGTTTTCAAAAAGACAAAACCCCTCAAATCATCATATTGGTTCCTACTCGAGAGCTAGTAGTGCAGGTCGTAGCCACAGCCGAAGAGCTAACAACTTACATGAACGTAACCGTAGTGGGTGTATATGGTGGAACGAATATCAATACACAATCTGCTGCTATCATAGCAGGAGTAGATGTTTTAGTCGCTACACCAGGTAGATTATTGGAGTTTTTATTGCGAGGTATTATTAAAACCAAATTGCTTCGTCAATTAGTAATTGATGAGGTAGATGAAATGCTGCATCTTGGTTTTCGTACACAGCTCACGGGTATTTTAGACTTGCTTCCCAAAAAACGGCAAAACCTTTTGTTTTCGGCTACCATGCCCGAAGATGTAGAGAAACTTACTCATACTTTTTTTAATCATCCTACTAAGATTGAAGCGGCACCTGCGGGTACACCGCTCGAAAATATAGATCAGCAGAGCTACTTACTTCCCAATTTTAATACAAAAATGAATATGCTAGATTGGCTATTTGCCAAGGATAGCAGTATGACTAAAATATTAGTTTTTGTGGATACAAAACGGCTGGCTGATGCTTTATTTGAAAGGCTAAAGACTACATTGCCAGAACAGGTGGCAGTCATACATTCAAACAAAGATCAATCTTATCGTTTTAGAAGTGTAAATGACTTTAAAAGTGGCAGTGTAAAAGTGCTTATCGCTACTGACCTTATAGCTCGTGGACTAGATATAGCAAGCGTTTCGCATGTAGTCAATTTTGATGTGCCCGATGTAGCTGAAAATTATATTCATCGCATTGGACGTACTGGTCGATATGATCAACGAGGCATCGCTATCACGTTTTTTACCACTAAAGATGCCGCTTATCGAGCAGCCATTGAAGGTCTTATGAAGTACGAAATTCCTACACTCGAACTGCCTGGTTCGCTGACAATTTCAGAGGAACTCACACTCGATGAGATGCCTATTTTTCAAATGCCGAATATACAGCAGAAAATTAAAAAACGCGCAGATGTAGGCCCCGCATTTCACGAAAAATCGGCCAAAAACTCTAAGACCAACAGCAAAGTTCGTCATGCAGATAAAATGAAGCTAAAATACGGCAAACCCAAAAAGCGAAAACCGAAACAGTAGTTTTTTGAATAGACTTATGTCCGGAGTTTTATACTTGACTACTTTCTTTTTTCTACAAAAAAACGTTTCATCAAATCGGCACAAGCCTCCGTAGCCACCTCAAATTTTACTTCAGTTTTGGGATGTAAAATAGCATCACCATAAAGTGAAAATCCTACTTTAGGTTCGCGCGCCCCGACTACTAATCTACCTATTCTCGCCCATTTGATAGCAGTGGCACACATCAGACATGGCTCAATAGTGACATAGAGTGTAGCGTCTGGTAAAAATTTAGTACCCATGAAGTTTGCCGCAGCAGTGATAGCAACCATTTCGGCATGGGCTGTTACATCACTTAAACGTTCTACTTGGTTGTAGCCTTTGCCTATAATTTTACCATTCGACACTATCAGTGCACCGATTGGTACTTCGCCATCGTCATAGGCTTTTTGTGCCTCTTGTAAGGCTAGCCCCATGTAGTATTCGTCAGGATTTGTGAGAAGCATAAATAGCGTTTTCTGGATTTGTATTTTTCCATTTTAAAATAAAAAAATAACCTGCTAATGCAGGAATGCAAAGATTGAAAAACCAAATCAAAAATACAGCCGAAAGTACTTCGGGAGCGTATAAACCATATTGTGTGAACACCCAAAATGCAATACTGCCTCGCACACCCATATCGAGTATGGCTACCGCAGGTGAAAGCGATTGTAAGAGGAGCATCCATACTACAGGAGCGAGAGTGTCAAAAGGTGATAAACCTATGGCGTAAAGCACCAATAAATATTGTATTACAAAGATGAAAAAGCGAAGATAGGCTAGAATTAAAATCATCCATTTTGTGCTAAAACTAGGTAGCTGCTCAGGCACTAGTTCTATATGCGCAAAAAGTCGCCTGATTTTAGGTCTTTTTATCCAAAAATCTACCCCCAGAAATAGCAATATAAATATTAGCAAAGTCAATGATAACAATACTGCATCGGCTATTTTACCCAAAGGGTTAAACGCTGATAAAAAAACAAATAGCAGTGCCGACATGGCTATAGGAATCACTTGGGCAATACCCCCCAAAAAACTCAAGGCTAAACTTTTGAGTCGCACCCACTCAGGCATCAAGATCATTCTCCCAGCAAACTCTCCACTGCGGCCAGGAGTGATAAAACCAATGGTAACACCAGTAAACACAAATTGTAAAGTATCGAAGAAAGACGGTCTGTAGATTTTTTGTACCAAAAACTGCCATTTGATAGCTTCTATACCCCAATTGGCTATGATCAGCAATAATGCTACCGCAATACTCCAATATCTCGTGGGGATTAAAGCGGCAAAGCCATCGACCACTGTGCGCAAATCGGCTAAGCGACCGAATAATACCGCCAACATGGCCGCACTAATGAGCAGCTTAATTAACAATACCATACGACCCGAACGAGCTTTCACCTACTTTATTAAATTTGGACTAATATTACAGAATTAAATTTCAAACGTGTTGACTTCACCTACATCACCTCATATCATACTCGGTATCGACCCTGGCACAGTAGTGATGGGTTATGGCGTGATAGCTATCGAAAACAAAAAAATCAAACTCATCAGCATGGGAGTGGTGAAGCTCAATAAACTCGAAGACTCGCTCCAGCGTTTGAAAATGATTTCGGAAAAAGTAACAAGCCTTATCAAACAATATCATCCTACAGCTACGGCTATCGAAGCCCCGTTTTTCGGTAAAAATGTACAGTCTATGCTTAAGCTAGGTAGAGCGCAAGGTGTGTGTATCGCAGCTTCACTGGTAGCTGATGTGCCGGTTTTTGAATATTCACCTAAAAAGATAAAGCAAGCTATCACCGGCAATGGCAATTCATCAAAAGAGCAAATAGCCGCTATGCTCAAGCAACTCTGTGGATTTGAGATACAGCCTACTTTTCTCGATGCTACAGATGGATTGGCAGCAGCAGTTTGTCATCATTTTCAAAATAATGTAGCCGCAGGTGTACAGGGCAAAAAGGTAAGTGGATGGGGTGATTTTTTATCTAAAAATCCAACTCGACTCAAATCTACTTTGCCGCCCAAAAAGGACTAAGATTGCGTAGGTTCGAGGATCAATTTTTCGCGTATCAAAAATAAAGCCACTGCTCCCACGATACTCACTAAAGCATAAACCCCACAAGCATAGCTAACATAGGTAGGAGTAAGGAAAATAGGTAAGGTGAAAATAGCGGTAAGCCCTAATCGAAATACGATATTACTCATAAAAAATACACTACTGGCCCTGCCTATCAAGTGATTGGGAATAAAGCGAAATAAGAAGGTAATACGTTGGATACGAATAGCTGCATTGCAAATTCCTACAATAAAAAAGCTGGCAAAAAATAAACTCAAATTGGTATTAAAAACTTGAAATACAAACATCGCAGCCGCCACCAAACTCAGGTAGGCGATAGAAAGGATAGGTTTGTTTTCGCCTAACAGGCGAGTAGAAAAAAATCCAGCGAGCAGTGCTCCAGCCGAAAAAAACATATCGCTCCAAGCATAAACTGCACCAGAGGCATGAAGGTGTTCCTTAACATAAGAGGGATTCGTGAGGGTAGCTTGCAAAATGATACAGACAAACACGGCTAAACTCGCATTGCCAAAAATAAATACAAGTGGATGTTTTTTGAGGTATGAAAAACCTGTTTTCAGTCTTTGTCTGAGGGAATCGGTGTCGATTATTTTATGCTCATTTTTTGCAATACTGATTTTATAAATCAAATAAAGCGAACAAATGTAAGTGCAAGCATCTATCAAAAAAATCCAATGAATGGGCCATGCATTGATGGCTGGAATCGAAATGCCATAAAATGAGCTTGCAGCTGTGCCACTTATGAGTAAGGCGGCTACTCCACCAGCTATGGTCCAAGTCAGTTGGCCTTGTACTTCTAGTTTTGAAGTTACTTTACCATATGCCGATGCGGGAGTTATCTCTTGTGCAAAGGCATATAGTGCAGGGAAGTGGATGTTGTAAATAAAAAAGGTGATGGCATACACCACAGCGGGTATAATCCAATGATAATCTGAAAGTATAAAACCTAAAATCGTAGCTAGCGAAAGTGTAATTAGCCCTACTACATTAATCCAAATAAAAATCTGCTTTCGATCATATCTATCGACTAGAGTTCCGGCTATCAAACCCCAAAAGAGCGATATGAGGGTAACTATAAAATAGATCTTTTGAAAAATAGCCGCATCAACCTGAGCAGAAAAATACCAGGGCACGGCTAACATAGTGATGCCCTGAGATATGCCCGAAATGGAGTTTGCTATAAGTAAAAGTGTAATGGGATTAGTAGGTTTCGACACAAAACGAAATCTATCTAGTTAGTAAAATGCTTGAGTCTGCGTACTTCTTCTTCTTCCAAAAAACGCCATCTACCACGCGGCAGATCTTTTTTTGTCAGTCCTCCGAAAAATACTCTATCGAGTTTTACTACATCGTAGCCCAGCGATTCGAATATTCTACGTACAATACGATTTTTGCCATTGTGGATTTGGATGCCTACTTCTTTTTTGTCCTTTGGATTAGTGTAAGCGAGCTCATCTACACTGGCTATACCGTCTTCGAGTACTACACCGTGAGTGATTTTTTCGTAGTCTTCTGGTGTTAGGTTTTTATTCAAAAACACATGGTATATCTTGCGAATTTCACGAGATGGGTGCGTGAGATTTTGAGCCAATTCTCCATCATTAGTGATAAGCAATACACCAGATGTATTTCTATCTAAACGTCCTACTGGATAGAGCCTTGGTTTTTTTACAGAGTCTATTTGGTCATATGCATTCTTAATCAAGTCAAGTACTGTTTTGCGATCTTTTTCATCGCTAGTAGTGGTGATGCAGTCTTTCGGTTTGTTTAATAAGATATACACCTTACGTTCTGGATTTAGGAGCTTATTTTCAAAGGTTACCTTATCGTTTGGCATCACTTTATGACCCATCTCTAGCACGACTACGCCATTTATCTTCACTTTGCCTTGGGCTATATATTCATCTGCCTTTCTACGCGATGCCACACCAGCATGCGCCAAATATTTGTTGAGTCGGATAGGCTCATCAAACTTAGGCTTAGCTTCGATTTCTTCATCGTCTTCGATTTTTTTATCTATCTCTAAATCTTTGATACGTTTTTTGACACGCTCATCAAATGCCGTAGGTTTAGGTCTCTCAGATCTTTTATCGAAAGGGATAGTAGGTCGCTTTTTTTTCGGTTCAGCGCTTTCCTCAAAAACGGGCTTGCTCGGTTTCAAAAAGTTTTGAAACGGATGCTTGTTTTCGGGTGTTTTTGTAGATTTATCTTTAGCCAAACCAATTGAAATTATCCGCAAATTTAATCAAATAAACTTGCTAAATAAATTATTCTCTAGCTACAGAGATGATTTCGACTCTTCTTTCAAGTGCTGCACTTGGATTATAGACCGAGTTTTGAGTGTCTAGCCTATCATCGCTGATACCCTTAGGTGCCTTCTCTTCGCCTAATGAAATTGTATTTAACGTCAATTTTCTATTGGCTAGATAGGTAGAGAGCACGCCCTCTCTATATTGGTAAAAATAGTTGATAAGCGAAGCTGTACGCCTATTACCTAAATGAATGTTGTATTCGTTATAATTCAATGGAGAGCAATAACCACTCAGGGTGATGGTGATTTTTTCTCCAGCTGTGAGTGCATCATATAAATAGGCACTAAAGGTGACTAAATCATAAAATCCCTTGTTTACGTGCTTGTCAAACAAATCATTGATTTCAATTTTAGCATTGGAGTTGTTTTCTTTTGCATAATTGGATACATATTCTTGTTGCATGCGTGTATAGCCTTCAAATGTAGTGGCATAGTTGAGTGTAGTCGTATCATTCAGCGAACGAGGCTCTGGTTCATCATTGTGAAAATAAAGCACCAAAGGCAATAGTTTTTTCATTGCCACTACATTATCCTTAAATGGTGGAGGTACTAATTCCTCTGCTACTTTAGTTTCCGTTATTTTGGTGAGCGTTGGATTAAGCAATGCGAGGGGAGTAGCTTCAGTGATTGTGTTTTCGATATTTTTTAAAACTAAGCTTGTGTCTTTTTTTAGCTCAGCTATCATGACCTCTTTTTTAACTCCTGTTTCATATCGCCAAATGTCATAGCAGCAGGTTTGCGATTTAATATATTGCGACCCTTTTCTATTCGATGCAAAATAAGCTAGCGAAAGGTCTTTAGCTAAGTGGTAGCCAAAATCATTGGCGGGAGAGTTGATTGGCAATCCAAGGTTTTTTGGCAATGTGTTTGGCATTGATATTTGATAAGAAAAAATGTCCAGGCCTCCGTATCCATTCCATCCATCTGACGAAAAAAACAACATCATCGAATCTACTGAAAAGCTTACACAGTATTCATTTCCATCGGTATTGAGTGTAGTCACATTTTCAGGATATTCAAACTTATCAAATGTCGTTTGTTTTGCCTTCCAAATATCCATACCTCCTTTCGTACCCAATCTATCACTCGAAAAATAGAGATAGTTTTGCCCTTCTTCCAAAACTATACAGGGTTGTGTGCTGGTATAGATTTTGTGATTTATTCCCTTTACTTCAACTGCATCCGACCAGTGATTGTTTTCGGCTTTCGCTACATAAATATCGCATCGTTTGCCCACCTCTACATCGCATACATTAAAATAAAAAAGGCTAAAATCGCTATTAAAATTGCCATTAGCTATATGCTTGTTTTCAAATGTAGAAAGCAACTTGAGCAAGCTAGCTTCAGAATTATCGCTGCCATAAAATTTCGACTTGCTGATTGCGGTTGATTTTGGCATGGGGCGCAATGATGTATATAGCAACCCACCATTGGGAGTAGAAATAGGATTGAAATCGGAATAAGGCGAATTGATAGAATCGGAAAGATGAATAATTGCTAAAGACAAGGGAGTGCTATGTGCTAGTGCCCATCTGCAAGAGGCTATTTCCTGATCTGTTTTTGCAGAGGAGATATTTTTCTTTTTATAACCTTTTTTAAATCGTTCTAATTGCTTGATAGCCAAATCATATTTGCCTTGCTGCTTCAGCATCAGGGCATAATAAAATGGCGCATCTGCGTATTTTTTTTGTGTATCATCTGTGATAAGGTTTTTGTAGGCAGTAGCGGCATCTTCATAGTTGTTGTAAAGGCGCAATGCAGTAGCTTGATTATATCTAAAATCAATATTGTCTGGAAATTTTTCTACTGCCTGTTCAAATATTTTTGTAGCAGCATAAAAGTCTTGCTGGTCGAGATAGCTAGTTCCTTTATCTAGATACTGTTTAGCAGATTGTGCAGAAATATTATGCGTAAGTAATACACTAAAACTAAGTAGATACAATGCTCTCAAGGCATAGGTACTTGCTTTTTTTAAGTGAATGTTTACAGTCATTTTTTCATTTATAATTTAAGTACAATATCATCGTCAATACACAGCTTTTTCTTATCAAGTGTTTTTTTAAACAACGTATATTGTTCGGAATTAGGGTAGCACGATTACTTCTTTGCGTGTAGCAGAAGACTTGCCTCCATTGGTGCCTACCAAAGTTACTTCGTATGTTTTAGCTGAATCAAATGCTATCGACATCACTGGATCGTAGCCACCTAGCCCATTCCCGAAATCCCAGTTGTAATCGCGGACATCAATGGAGCAGCCCGCATCGAAAGTCACTGACTTGCCCACACGAATGCTATCTGCTTCGGTCTCTACTTCAAAACATGGCGCTGGCGTTTTGCCACAGCTAGCCAATAATGAAACAGTTCCAAGGAACAATAAATAAAATGATTTCATGGACAAGTTTTTTAGGATTGATATGTTGAAAAAAGCAATACAATAAAGGCAATCAAAGCGGGCATTCCTTGAATCAAAAATATTTTTTTATCAGCAGAGTAAGCACCATAGGCTCCAGCTACAATCACACATCCTAAAAAGAAAAATGCAATATTATTCGACCAGTGGTAGTCTTTTATAAATAAAGACCAGATTAAACCTGCTGCCAAAAATCCATTGTAAAGACCTTGATTGGCTGCTAGCACTTTTGTAGGTTCGAATAATTCTGGTTTAAACCCTTTAAACGTTGCTTTGCCAATTGTAGTCCATGCAAACATTTCTATCCATATAATATAAATATGTTCAATGGCTACAATGGAGATAAGCACTTTAGATAGAATATACATATACGATTTTTTACAAGTAAAATTTAGCTATTCAACTGTTTTGAATAAATAGTAGTTTTTCTTTCCTTTTTGAATCAACAATAAATTGTCAAAAAGCAATTCCGATTCTTGTATTTTTTTATCAATACTCACTTTCTCTTTATTGATACTTACTGCATTACTTTGTAGGCCTTTCTTAGCCTCTCCCTTAGATGAAAATATGGTACTGTTCTCAGCCATCAAGGTAGGCATATCGACCGCCATTAATGTTGATTTCTTAATTTCAAAAATATCAATTTCATCAAAAGCAGCCAGCACTTCATCTGCTGTGAGTTGCTTAAAATCTTCTATTGAAGACCCAAATAAAATAGCACTTGTGATTTTGGCTCGTTCTAATGCTTCAGCAGAGTGAACTCGAGTAGTAATGTCGTCAGCTAAGGCTTTTTGTAGCACTCTTAAATGTGGCGCGGAGGCGTGTGCTGTAAGTAATGCCGCTATTTCGCTTTGGGTTTTGAGCGTAAAAATTTTTATAAAATTTGCAGCATCTTCGTCACTTGCATTGAGCCAAAACTGATAAAATTTATAGGGTGAGGTTCTCTTTGCATCTAGCCAAACATTTCCCCCTTCAGATTTGCCAAACTTAGTACCATCCGCCTTTTTGATAAGTTGTGTGGTGAGCGCAAATGCTTCGCCTTCCCCTTTTCTACGTATCAATTCATTGCCAGTCACTATGTTTCCCCATTGGTCTGAGCCTCCCATTTGGAGCTTTACTCCTTTTTCTTTCCAGAGAAAATAAAAATCATAGCCCTGAATGAGTTGATAGCTAAATTCTGTAAATGACATCCCATTCTCCAATCGGTTTTTTACGGAATCCTTGGCGAGCATATAGTTTACAGAAATATATTTTCCTACATCTCGTATAAAATCGAGAAACCCGAAGTCTTTAAACCAATCGTAATTATTGACTATTTCGGCAGAATTATCTCCACAATCAAAGTCTAGAAATCGTTCTAATTGTTTGCGTTGTGCCGCGAGATTTTTTTGTAGCGTATCTGTATCTAACAAATTTCTTTCGGCAGATTTTCCACTTGGGTCGCCTACCATACCAGTAGCACCTCCCACCAATGCAATAGGTTTGTGTCCAGCCCGCTGAAAGTGAAGCAGCGTCATTACTTGCACCATGTTACCTACTCCTAGCGAATCGGCCGTAGGGTCAAATCCGATATAGCCTTTCACCACCTCTTTACTCAATAATTCTTCGGTGCCAGGCATCATATCATGCAGCATACCTCTCCATTTCAATTCTTCTACAAAACTCATTTTTTTTCTTTCACTAATTTTAAAATATAATCAAACTCTTTTTTTGTCACTTTCTGCACCGAAAGCCGAGAATATCGAATCAACTCCATATCCTCTAATACGGGCTGCTGTTTTACTTCAGCAAGCGATATCTCTCGTGCAAACTTTTCTTCAAATGCCACATCCACTACAGACCATGCGGTATCATCAGTCGTAGGGTCTTGGTATGCTTCTTTCACTACCTTTGCCAAACCTACAATGGCAGGCGCTTTCACGGAATGATAAAAAATACACAAATCTCCTTTCACCATAGCGCGCATATTATTGCGGGCGGCATAGTTGCGAACCCCATTCCAAAACGTACTTTTTTCTTTTTTCAAGTCATCTATTGAATAAGAGCTAGGTTCTGATTTTATAAGCCAATAGTTCATCATTTCTATATTTTGGTCTAAACTAAGCAAAGTCTTTCGTTTTTTGAATTTGACTTTTTATTTTGGATATAATTTTCAAAAAAAACAGTATGGAAGATAATCCCAAATTCCTCGGTATAAAAGCTTGGGCAGAAGAGGATAGACCTCGCGAAAAACTTTTATTGAAAGGGAAACACGCACTTTCGGATGCAGAGCTCATAGCCATACTCATCGCTACAGGCAGTGGCAATGAAAGTGCAGTCGATTTATCAAAACGCATTTTAGATGGAGTGAAAGGAAACTTAAATGAATTAGGTAAACTGGGTGTGACTGACCTCAAAAAACACAAGGGCATAGGCGAAGCTAAGGCGCTTAGCATCATGGCTGCTCTAGAACTAGGGCGCAGACGGCAATCGAGCGATATTCTCAAAAAAGAAAAAATAATTACATCAAAAGATTTTTATGAGTTTGCCTTGCCATACTTGGCAGACTTGCAGCATGAAGTTTTTTTAGTCGTATATTGCAATAGAGCCAATGCCGTCATACACCAACAAATTGTTAGCTCTGGTGGTGTCACAGGTACCGTAGTCGATGTGAAAATGATATTAAAAGAAGCTCTTGTGCGATTGAGTTCGGTGATACTAGTAGCGCACAATCATCCATCGGGCAATCTTCGTCCATCCGAAGCAGACAAGAAGGTCACTCAAAAACTAAAAGAAGCTTGCAAACTGATGGATATTTCGCTTGAGGATCATATAATAGTAGGCGATGGGGGCTTTTTTAGCTTTAGAGATAGCGATATGCTCTGAATTTTATAAGTCCCTACTTTTTATCCATCTTAGCGTTATATTATTTAAAATCATACATCAACTTGTCATTTTCAGCCGATAATTTTTACATTCGCTTAAATATTTATTTGACATGGATATAAAACAAATACAAGAACTAGTCCGATTAGTTACTAAATCTGGCATTGCAGAGCTCAAAGTGAAAGAAGGGGATTTTAGCATCTCTATAAAAAGCATAGCCGATGGTGTACCCATGGTGCAAATGCCCATGCAACAAATGCAATCAGCTGCTATAGCTCAAGCTAGTTCAGCCCCTGCCGAAACTACTACAGGATCTGCCCCAGCACCTACCCCCGTAGCCGACAATCTTTTTACGTTTAAGTCACCGATGATAGGCACTTTTTACCGAAAACCAGGAGTAGATAAAGACGCTTTTGTGAAAGTGGGTGATAGTGTTCAAAATGGCTCTGTGCTTTGTATTATTGAAGCTATGAAACTATTTAATGAAATAGAATACGATGGTGTGAGTGGCAAAATCGTAAAAATATTGGTCGATGATTCATCTCCAGTGGAATATGACCAACCGCTATTTTTGATTGAAAAAGAAGGGTAATCGTATGCCAAAGCAAGTGATTCCGTATTACCAAAACGTGCTGTATGTTTAAGAAATTATTGATAGCCAATAGAGGCGAAATAGCCCTTCGAATCATTCGAACTTGCAAAGAAATGGGCATAAAAACCGTAGCGGTATATTCTACTGCCGATCGCGATAGTTTGCATGTACGATTTGCAGATGAAGCCATCTGCATTGGCCCTCCACGTAGCAAAGATTCCTATCTCAATATGCAAAATATCATGGCTGCGGCAGAGCTCACAGGAGCAGATGCCATACATCCAGGATATGGATTTTTGGCAGAAAACTCAGGATTTGCAGACCTTTGTGCAAAATATAATATCAAATTTATAGGCCCCACAGGCGATCAAATTCGTGCTATGGGCGATAAAATCACGGCCAAAGAAACGATGATAAAAGCAGGAGTACCTTGTATTCCTGGCTCTGAGGGTCTTGTCAAAGATCTTGATGATGCCAAAAAAATAGCCAAGGAAGTAGGTTACCCTATTATCCTAAAAGCCACTGCAGGTGGAGGGGGTAAAGGCATGCGCATAGTTTGGGAAGAAAGCGGTATCGAAAAAGCATACGACTCAGCCAAGGCTGAGTCTGGTGCAGCCTTTGGCAATGATGGATTGTATATCGAAAAATTTATCGAAGAGCCACATCATATCGAAATACAAGTAGCAGGCGATCAGTTTGGTGCTGGCTGCCACTTATCAGAGCGCGACTGCTCTGTACAGCGTAGGCATCAAAAGTTGGTAGAGGAAGCGCCATCACCTTTTATAGATGCCGAAATGCGAAAAAAAATGGGCGATGCGGCTGTAAAAGCAGTCACCACATTGAAGTATGAAGGCGTTGGTACTATTGAGTTTTTGGTCGATAAGCACAAAAACTTCTACTTTATGGAAATGAATACACGTATCCAGGTAGAGCATCCAGTGACCGAAGAAGTCATGGATTTTGATTTGATAAAAGAACAAATATTGATAGCGGCTGGTACGCCTATCTCGGGGCAACTTTATTTTCCTAAAAAAATGCACGCCATAGAATGCCGTATCAATGCCGAAGATCCTATCAATGGATTTGCGCCTAGCCCAGGCAAGATTACCGCGCTGCATACTCCCAAGGGATATGGCGTGCGAGTAGATACACACATCTATGCAGGATATACTGTGCCGCCTTATTATGATTCGCTTCTAGCCAAGGTGATATGCCGTGCTAAAACACGTAAGGAATGTATCGTAAAAATGCAACGTGCGCTACAGGAGTTTATAATTGAAGGAGTGAAAACGACAATTCCTTTTCATTTAGCCTTATTGCAAAACGAAGAATTTGTTTCGGGTCATTACGATACGGGGCTTTTAGAGCGTTTTGATTATGTATCTGTAATAAAAGAACAACATCTAGCCTAAAAAGCAAATTAATATCTACTCTCTGCTCGTTTTCTTTGGTAAAATAAAATCAAGTCTTATATTTGCCGTCCTATTGCCCGATCGTCTAATGGCAGGACTACTGATTTTGGTTCAGTGTGTATAGGTTCGAATCCTGTTCGGGCAACAAAAACCTCTCCTTGTGAGAGGTTTTTTTGTTTAGTACACCTAGCAGCTATGAGATTTAGCGACCTATCTAATCTTATGCCGTTGTGGGTGTTTGCGCAGCATCACTAACTGCATCAAAGCTACTATTTTGTATTTGATTTTAAACATGCTAGCACAAGAACACCCCCTCCACTCGTACTCATTTAAGCGCAGCAGAAACGATTATGTTGTTTTCTTTGCATTTGTGATGCACCCCTCTCGTCCTTTATGTAGTAAGGTTTGGTATAAGATTGCCAGTCTTCATAATAAGTAATTGTTAAATCGTTATTAGTCTGGAAAATCGCTCTTTAATTAGGTTTTTATATGCTGTCTTCAGGTCATTACTCAAGAAACTGATGTTAATAAATTCAAGCCATTTTGTTTTAGCCTTTTCCATTTTCTTAAAAATATTTTCTTGCTGCTTTTCTTCCAGCCCAATTGTTGTGAATGCCGATATAAAATCATTTCGCTTTATTTTTTTCTTTTTGCCATTCAATGTTAGTGCTAGGTCTTCATCATCGGCTGGGTTTACGAGTGCTGTGGCTACTAAATCATATGCTGGCGAAAAAACAGGACCTAAGGCTGGTTGGTATATTAATGAAAAATTTTTGAGGTGCATATCTGCATTGCCAGTGAGAAATGAAAATAATACCAATTCAAAGAAATTAACCACATCTAATCCTGGGTTAGCAGAAAATTTCAATATTGCCTTTGCTACTTGTTCATGAGATCCATGGTATTTGTCTTCCGTTAATCGTTCTGTAAGTTGGCACATGTCCTCCATTTGGAGTTTTTGTTGCTGCACTCTATCTATTCGTTTTGTTATATATGCCAGATTGCCTGAATTTAATCTTATAAGACTATGCGGAACCACCTTGATTTTTGCAATGCTTGCCAGATGCATGGTTAGATCTTCCACTTCCGGCAATTCTGGATAATGTGGTGAAGCTGGCTTTAGAATATACTCCCCCCACATGCCTACTATTGTAAATCTTTTTGCCAAGTTGGGTTGCTCTGCTGATGCCAAATTCAAAGATAATTTTGGTTGAACGCCTGTAACGGTAGCTTGTGTTTGAATTACTTGAGCTGCCAACTCCTCCATGTTGTTTTCGGAGTAAGGTAAAATAGGAGGAATAGTTACCCCAAATATCTTTTTACTACAGTTTGAATGAAAATCTGTTTCATTTTCATCAAGCAGCTGATAACAATATAGACAACGTTTGCTCATACTTCATTTTCTTTTAACTGGTAAACACTAATGGCTCCTATACAGTCTTTGCAGCAATTAAGTAGTAAGCCCATACGATCTCTTGGATTTAGTTTCCAGTTTTTTTCGGCTATGTCTAATAGCCATCCTTCGGGAATTAGTCCATCAAAAAAGGGAAACAATACCTTGGCTGTAAATGGATTTGTTTGCAAGGGCAAAGTAAGACTAACAGGCATTGGATTTTCGCTGTTCAAATAAGTTTTAACATAAATAAATTGATAGCCTTCTTCATTTTGAATTAAAATGCCAGCCGTGATATCATTTATTTTTATCTCTGCTTTTCTCATTTTTTAGTTTCTACTTGTGTTTAAAAAATTGTTTTCAGATTTAACAGCGCCTACTTCATAACCAAATAATTTAAGCACTTGGTTTACTTTATCTAAACGTAACGATTCTTTACCTTGCTCCATTTCGCGAAGGAAACGAAGACCGACACCCGCTTTTTCTGCCAATTCTGGCTGTGTAAGCCTTGCCGCATTTCTTTTTTCTTTTACAAACAAGTTTAGTTTCATTATTATACCCTTTAGGGTGCAAATATAGAAAATTATTTTAAATTATACCATAAAGGGTATAAATTATATTGTTTGAATCTCAATATACCCTAACGGGTGTATTGTAATAAAATTTGTTTTTTTCGTCTTAAAACCACACACCTTATCTCCACTCGTACTCATTTAAGCGCAGCAGAAACGAGTATGTTAGTTTTCTTTGCATTTGTAATACACCCCTCTCGTCCTCTAAACTACCCCAATTAAAAGCTAGTTTTTTTGTTTAGTGCTGTCACATAATATTTTACCTTAGTGCACGTTTTTATTTATTAGTCTATACACATGCACATTCTACGAACGCTACTCTTTTTTATTTTTGCAAATCAACTATTTGCTCAAAGTCCAAATACCGAAAAATTTACCATCAGCGGTTCTATTACAGATGCGAATAATGGAGAGGAGCTTATAGGTGCGAGTATCACCGTTACGCAATTGCCAGGTGTAGGCGCTGTCACCAATGCCTATGGATTTTATTCATTGACACTGCCCAAAGGTGACTATCAAATTGTGTATCACTACATTGGTTTTGAAGATCAAGTCGAAAAGATTAATCTCTCCGCAAATCAAACGCGCAATCTTAAACTAGCCACTGCTCAAAAAGAATTGAAGCAAGTAGAGATTGTGGCAGGCAAAAGGGAGAACCTTACTAAAGCCGAAATGGGGGTAACGAAAGTCGATATGAAAGAACTAGAAAAAATACCCGTTATTTTTGGTGAAAGAGATATCATTAAAACTTTACAATTATTGCCAGGTGTAAAGACAGCTGGAGAGGGCAATACGGGTATTTATGTGCGAGGTGGCGGTGCGGATCAAAACCTCATTTTGCTAGACGAAGCGCCAGTGTACAATGCTTCACACCTACTAGGCTTTTTCTCTACTTTCAATACCGATGCGATAAAAGATGTGACACTCTACAAAGGTAATATGCCCGCAGAATATGGTGGACGATTGTCGAGTACGATAGATATAAAAATGAAAGAAGGGAATGATAAACGCTACGTGATAAGCGGAGGTTTGGGGTTGATTTCTTCTCGAATCAATATTGAAGGGCCTATTGTAAAAAACAAAGGCTCTTTTATTATCACTGGTCGAAGAACTTACGCAGATTTGTTTTTAAAAGCTTTGCCAAAATCTAACCCTGCACGCAATAGCACGCTTTATTTTTATGATGTAAATTTAAAGGCAAATTATCGAATAGGTTCTAAAGATAGACTTTTCCTTTCGGGCTATTTAGGTAGAGATAAATTTGGCATAAACACAAGCAATGGTGGTATCAGCTCAGGTTTTAGTATCGACTATGGCAATATCACAGGCACACTTCGGTGGAACCATATTTTCTCTGAAAAACTTTTCTCCAACACCTCACTCATTTTTACCAATTTTGATTATAAAATTGGTATCAATACCGTAGCTGCTAATATTGACATAAAATCGGTAGTGACTGACTATAATGTAAAACAAGATTTTCAATACTATTTAGCCAATAAACATGCACTTAAATTTGGCTTGCTATCTATCATGCACACCATACAGCCTGGCAATGTTACATCAAACGATACATCCAAAGCCAACCGTATTTCTTTATCTAAAAAATATGGATGGGAAAATGCCCTTTATTTCCAGCATGAGTGGAAGCCTTTACGAAACTTAGAAATCAATTATGGTGCTCGACTTTCCACTTTTTCTGTAACGGGGCCATCTACCAATTATAGCTATGACAATACAGGCGCAGCCATTGATTCAGTCAAATACAAATTAGGCCAGTTTGGCAAAACCTACGTGTATATTGAGCCCCGCTTTGCGTTGAGCTATAATTTCTTGCCTAATCATGCTTTCAAAGCCGCCTATTCACGAAACACTCAAAATGTGCACCAACTCTCAAATAGCCAGATAGGCAACCCTACCGATGTCTGGATTTTGAGTAGCAATAATGTGAAGTCAGGCATAGCCGATCAAGTGTCGCTAGGTTATTATCTCAACTTTTGGAAAGATAGATTTGAATTTAGTATAGAAGGCTACTACAAACATCTTTGGAATCAAATAGACTATCGCAATGGTGCGGTGTTGAGAGCCAATGAGCAAATCGAAAGTCAGCTCGTTTATGGGCAAGGGCGAGCCTATGGAGTGGAGTTTTATTTGAGAAAAAAAACGGGTAAAGTAACGGGATGGATTAGCTATACACTTTCAAAAACGGAAAGAAAATTTGATGCTATTGAAGATGGACGATATTATAATGCAAAGCAAGATAGAACCCACGATTTATCGGTAGTGCTGATTTATCAAATTATTCCACGATTGAGTGTGTCCGCTACTTTTGTTTACTATACTGGCAATGCCGTTACCTTTCCTAGTGGTAAATATGTGGTCAATAATAATATCGTCAACTATTATACAGAACGCAATGGCTATCGCACTCCTGCTTATCACCGATTAGATATAGGGGTCAATTATGACCTTAAAACCAGGAAAAACTTTGAACACAGTTTGGCTTTTTCTATTTACAATCTCTATGCCCAAAAGAATGCATTTAGCTTTTCATTTCAACCTAATCCGGATGACCCTCGTACTGCTGAAATCGTAAAAACCTATTTGTTTAGAATCGTGCCATCACTTACCTATAATTTTAAGTTTACTGTGCCCGACTCCAAAAAGAAGAAAAAATGAAAGGAATATTTTATTCAATAAAAAACATCGTTAGTCTGATGTTCATAGCCGCTATCGTTGCCTCTTGTAAAGAAACGATTGACTTACCATTAAATGATCAATCTGGCAAACTCGTGATCGAAGGTAATATTACCGATGGCTTAAATCCAGCGGTGGTTTTAGTTTCTAAAACGACAAATTATAAAGACACGCTTTTTTTTGATGGGCAAACAGGGGCAGTAGTTGTGATTGAGCACAATGGAATGCGTGACACCTTACCTGAAGTTTACAAAGGGGTGTATGGTTCTAATACATTAAAATCTGTAGTTGGCACTGCCTATACCATGACCGTAAATTTTGGCGGGAAAATCTATACTTCTACTTCAACAGCACAGCCTTCGGTTGCTATAGATTCTGGATATACTGTGCCAAATTTCAGAGGAGATGGAGTACGTCCGGTAGCTGCGTTTAGAGATCCAGCAGGGGTTACAAATTATTACAAAGGCGATTTGTATAAAAATGGGGAGTACATCCGTACATTTGAAGTAGCAGACGATCGACTCACAGATGGCAAGGAGAAAACCGTTCGATTTAGCGGGGATCGAAAATATGTTTCTGGCGATGTCATTCGCATTGTGCTCAATAGTTTAGACAAAGGTGCTTATCAGTATTTTTATACACTTTCGGTCAATAGCAGTGCGCAATCTGCTGCTCCTGCCAATCCTACATCTAATATCTCAGGTGGTGCCTTAGGTTATTTTAGCGCTCACACCGAAACTGAAGTTAGTTTTTTGATTCCTTAATTTTGGCATAGCGTTAACTTTTAAGAAACTATTCACCATCTATCCACAACAGGTAAAAATCCCTCGTTTATCTATACCTTTGGGGTATTCATAAACGCAAATTTATTACCACATGCTCACACCAGAAGTCAAATTATTTGCTGGCAGCAACTCACTTTATCTAGGAAGTGCCATTGCTAAACACTACGGAGAACCGCTTACCAAAATGCAGCTACTGCGATTTAGCGATGGCGAAATGCAACCCGAAATCCAAGAATCTGTAAGAGGGTCATACGTTTTCATAATCCAAAACACCAATGCTCCTGCCGATAATTTAATGGAGTTGTTGATGATAGTTGATGCTGCTAAAAGAGCATCTGCCGATTATATCACCGCGGTAATCCCTTATTTTGGTTACGCTCGTCAAGATCGTAAAGATAGACCTAGAGTAGCTATAGCCGCCAAGCTTGTAGCCAACCTACTCACTGCCGCTGGCGTAGATCGTGTTATGACCATGGATTTACACGCTGGACAGATACAAGGCTTTTTCGATATTCCTGTGGATCACCTTAATAGTTCGGCTGTTTTCATTCCTTATATCCAAAGTCAAAAATGGGATAATCTTTGTTTTGCCTCTCCTGATGTAGGTAGCGTGAAACGTGCTAGAATTTACGCCCAATATTTCAGTGCGGATATGGTGATATGCGATAAGTACCGCAAACGGGCTAATGAAGTAGCCGAAATGACACTGATCGGAAGTGTAGAGGGCAAAGATGTGATCATCGTAGATGATATGGTAGATACAGGCGGAACTCTCTGTAGTGCAGCAAATCTACTTATGGAAAAAGGAGCTAATTCTGTGAGAGCTATGATTACCCATCCTGTTCTCTCTGGCAATGCCTACGAGAATATAGAAAAGTCGAAAATTTCAGAGCTTATTGTTACAAATACATTGCCGCTAAAACAGGAGAGCACGAAAATTAAGCAGATTTCTATTTCAGAACTATTTGCTACTAGCATTCGCAATGCGCATGAACACAAGTCAATCAATTCATTATTCCTAACTCCTTCAGTTTAATTTGACCTTTTAGTTTCTTTCAAAAAAAATGGCTTTGCATTTGCAAAGCCATTTTTTTATTGAGTAGGTACTAAATTATTTATTAGTTCCCGCTTTCAATCCTGGATGTGGAGCTGGAGGGTTACTCTCACCTTGCTCACCATCATTAGCATATCTAAACTCTACTCTTCTTGATTTTTTCTTTTGAAGTGTAGTTGCATTATTCGCTTTTGCACCACCTTCGTATTTTACGATAAATCTATCACGCGACATACCATATCTTTCTACTAAGTAGTCAACTACAGACGAAGAACGATTGTATGCTAATTGCTCATTGTATTTACGATCATTTTTAGATTCATCTCTTCCTGATATTACTAAACGTACATCTGGACACATTTGCAATCTCTCTGCTATAGTATGAAGTGTTCCCTCATTGTTTGGATCTAGATAATAGGCATCATCTTCAAAGTAGATACTTGGCAATTCCATTTTAGTACAATCGTATCCACCACGAGCGGCACTACCGCCACCTTTTGCCATCTCAGTACAACATGCTGGAGGTGGCACTTGTGCTACTCCATATTGATCGATTGGGAACCCTGGAGGAGAATATGGCTCTTTATCTTCTGAGTCTGCTATACCGTCTTTGTCGCTATCTAAGGCTACACCTTTTACATCTACAGGGCTGCCTTTTTTAGTGTTAGGCTCTTTGTCTAGTCTATCTGGTACGCCATCTTCGTCTGTATCTTTATTCAAGTCTTCAGCTAATTTGTCTGGATCTACATCGCTCAGTTTTTTATACGTATAGTCCATAGGATTTAACCAATAGAGTGGCTCTGTTCTAGTTTTAGCACCTACATGGAAGCCAAAATTAAGGCTCGTGTATGAGATATTATCATAATCTCGAGTAAAGCCGTTGTGCTCATCTTGTTGCCACCTATACCCATCTAGGAGGTCATTGCCTGTAAGTGTTACTCTTTGTTCAAGAGATATGGACATAAATTTCACTGGCCTAAAACTTATTCCTCCTCCCACACTAAATGCTGGTATAAATGTCCAAAACTTAATGCCAGGTTGATTCCTGTCATTATCAGCGTAAGTCTCATATGTTCCATCTAATTGATTTTTTAACTGATTTAAAACTGATTTTCTAACGTTTTTGTTGCCATTTACATAAGGGCTTGATTTTCCTTTCACCCAAATGTCTTGAATCTCAGAGAAATCATAGACTTGACCGTTTGCATCAAGTGCATCATAACGAGTTTGTGTCATAAGTCCACCACCGCCTACAAAAGCATAAATATTCCATTTTGTTCGCTCTCTATGAAACAATATATTTCCAAGATTAATAATTGCTTCTAAGCTAGCCTGATGAGCCCAAGTTCTATAGTTATATATAAACATTCTATTCAAATCATATCCCAACTTGGTGTTAACCGCACTCAATCGTGGATTATCATAATAATTGGGTCCATTCAAATCTAAAAATGAAGGGTTTGCACCAAGTCCATTTGTGTTAGGCGAAGGATTTAATGAATTGTTAAACGTTAAGTTTACATCTCTTTCCCAGTTTCTTCCAGTCATCAACATAAAGTTATAACCCAATCTCAAGGAGAAAATATATCCCAAAGATTTTTTTACATTTAATCCTACACCAAAATTTTGGTCAGGTCTTTGCCAGTAAGGTTTTACATCACCGCTGATCATAGCCATGCCAAAATTTATGCCTATTTCCCATTTATCTTTAGGTTTGGCAGGGAAATGATATTGGTTATTTATAAACGCCTTTTGTTGTTCTTCTTTTTTCTTATTTCCCTTTTGAAAAGGCATAGAATCTGTATCATACCTTGGCTGAAGCGGTTGGCTTATTTTTTTACGCTCATAGTAGTTATAAAGCTTAGACTCCTTATCAGACTTAAAAAACTGATCTTGATTTTGATTGTCTTTTTTGTCTGATTTGGCTTTCTTGTCTTCTTGAGCTGAAGCATTAGTTATAAAACTGCTTAACAAGATCGCTACGAATAATTGAGTAAAATGTTTCATAGGTATTAAATGATTATTTGACAAATTTACCTTTTTTAGGGACAATAAGTACTAATTACCTATAAAAGTGGATTTTTTTTATGCCATATTGAATGTTGAAAACATATTTCTCATTTGCTTTTTTAGCTTTGCGCTCAATTTAAAATATGAAAGACATTCGAAACATTGCTATTATAGCACACGTTGACCACGGCAAAACAACCCTCGTTGACAAAATTCTCCACCATTGCGAGCTTTTTAGAGAAAACCAACAGACAGGTGAGCTCATACTTGACAATAACGATTTAGAGCGCGAAAGAGGGATTACCATCCTTGCTAAAAACGTATCGGTAATTTATAAAGGCGTTAAAATCAATATCATAGACACTCCTGGTCACGCTGACTTTGGCGGGGAGGTAGAAAGGGTTTTAAACATGGCTGATGGCGTATTGTTGTTGGTAGATGCTTTTGAAGGAGCTATGCCACAAACTAGATATGTACTATCTAAAGCCATTGCGTTAAACAAAAAGCCAATCGTAGTTATCAATAAAGTAGATAAAGAAAACTGTCGTCCAGACGAAGTGCACGAGGAAGTGTTTGACCTTATGTTTAACCTAGAGGCAAACGAAGATCAACTTAACTTTCCTACAGTATATGGTGCTGCAAAAAAAGGATGGATGGGTGCAGATTGGAAAACTGAAGCTCCAGACGTGTCCTACCTTCTAGACACTATTTTGGAAACTATACCAGCCCCGCCCATGGTAGAAGGTACAACCCAACTTCAAATAACATCGCTAGATTATTCTTCTTTTATAGGTCGAATCGCTATCGGACGAGTAGCTAGAGGGTCTATTTCAAATGGTCAGCAAGTATCGCTAATCAAGAGAGATGGTAGTATTACTAAATCTAAGATAAAAGAACTCTATGTTTTTTCTGGATTGGGTAAGATGAAAGCAGAAGTAGTAGAGTGTGGTGATATTTGTGCTTTGGTAGGGGTAGATGGTTTTGAAATTGGCGATACTGTAGCTGACTTTGAAAGTCCTGAGGCGCTTGCTCCTATTAGCATTGATGAGCCTACCATGAGCATGGTATTTACAGTAAATAACTCTCCATTTTTTGGTAAAGAAGGCAAATTTGTGACTTCTCAAAAAATCAAAGAAAGACTCGAAAAGGAACTTGAGAAAAACCTTGCACTACGAGTGCATCCTACTGAATCGGCCGATACATTTAACGTATTTGGTCGTGGTATTTTGCACCTTTCAGTTTTGATAGAAACAATGCGTAGAGAAGGATACGAAATCCAAATTGGAAATCCTCGCGTAATCACGAAAGTGATAGACGGTCAGAAATGTGAGCCTATCGAAGTATTGACGATTGATGCTCCTGAAGGTGTAGTGGGCAAGTGTATAGAACTCATCACCCAGCGCAAAGGTTCACTCTTAGCCATGGAGCCAAAAGGAGATTTGATGCACGCAGAATTTGAAATCCCATCGAGAGGAATTATAGGTCTTCGTACTCAGATTCTTAATATCAGTGCTGGAGAAGCCATAATGGGACATAGATTTAGCAAATACGAACCATGGAAAGGCGATATTCCTTCAAGAATTTCCGGTGTATTGATTTCTATGGAAACTGGCAAGTCAATTACATATGGTATGGATAAATTGGCAGATAGAGGCAAGTTTTTCTTAGATCCAGGCGATGATATTTATGAAGGTCAAATCATAGGCGAGCATATTCGCCCTAATGACCTTATTGTCAATATTTCAAAAGCAAAACAACTCACCAACTTTAGAGCGTCAGGTACAGATGATAAAGCATCTCTCGCACCTCCTATCAAAATGAGTCTTGAAGAAGCCATGGAATATATACAAGAAGATGAATACGTAGAGGTAACCCCAAAATCGATTCGTCTTCGTAAAATACTACTCAACGAAAACGATAGAAAAAGAGCGGCTAAATAAGCTGTTCTCTATTATAAATAGCGCAATGTTTACATCTATGTTAACTATTTTTTAGCGTTATAACACAACAATTCAGGTGCAATTAGCGTACTTCATATTGTAAACCACAAATAATATGAAAAATGACAATGCAATAAACTACCTACTCATAGTTGTATTTATGGCTATGGTTGGTTTTGTCTTGGTGGGTGCTAAAATGGCAGATCACAATTCTGCTATGCAAGCACAAATTGAATTAATCAAATAGACAAGTGATTACAATGGGTTTGAGAGTTGTGAGGCTATTGTTTAATAATCAATAGCTTATGTACTTTGTTTTGGGTAAAATGGGGACTGTTTTTTCCATAAGTTGCTAACAACTTTCATAAATTAGTAAAGGTTTTGATGGGTTTGATTATTTTCGCCCAAATCTTACCTGCCCATGCCACGCGACAATTCAATCCAATCTATTCTTATTATCGGTTCGGGGCCTATTATCATCGGCCAAGCATGCGAATTTGATTATTCAGGCTCTCAAGCCGCACGCAGTTTAAAAGAAGAGGGTATCAAAGTGACTCTCCTCAATTCGAACCCTGCTACTATTATGACTGATCCTATAGTAGCAGACAAAGTTTATCTATTGCCAATCAATATCGATTCGATTTTGACGATATTAGCAGAAAATGAAATCGATGCAGTACTGCCTACTATGGGAGGGCAGACGGCACTTAATCTTTGTATGGAGGCATACGAAATGGGTATTTGGGAAAAACACAATGTAAAAGTACTCGGTGCCGATTTTGACGCTATAGAGAAAACCGAAAACCGCGAACTATTCCGCCAATGGATGATTGAGCTTGGCATAGGCGTAGCGCCATCTATCACTGCCAACTCATTTTTGGAAGGGAAAGAAGCTGCACAAAAAATCGGATTTCCTTTGGTGATTCGACCTAGCTATACACTCGGAGGTTGGGGTGGAGGTTTTGTACATACCAAAGATGATTTTGAAGACAAACTCCAGAGGGGACTTTCTGCCTCTCCTACACATGAGGTGCTGGTCGAAAAGGCGGTTCTCGGATGGAAAGAGTTTGAGCTTGAAGTAATGAAAGATAAACTCGGTAACTTTGTTGTAATCTGTAGTGTCGAAAATTTTGACCCAATGGGGGTTCACACAGGTGACTCTATCACCGTAGCACCAGCCATGACACTCTCCGATACAGCCTATCAAAAAATGCGCGATTATGCCAAAAGAATGATGCTTGAATTGGGCAATTTTGCTGGAGGATGTAATGTCCAATTTGCTATTGACCCCGAAACTGAAGATATCATTGCAATAGAGATGAACCCAAGGGTGTCTCGTTCCTCGGCCCTAGCATCAAAAGCTACAGGATACCCTATTGCTAAAATAGCCGCAAAGCTAGCAATAGGCTATAATCTAGACGAACTTAAAAATCAAATAACCAAAACCACATCTGCCTTTTTTGAGCCAGCGCTAGATTATGTGATTGTAAAAATACCTCGCTGGAATTTTGATAAATTTCATGGGTGCGATGATACGTTAGGCTTACAAATGAAAAGCGTAGGCGAAGTAATGGCTATAGGTAGAAGTTTTCAAGAAGCCCTCCAAAAAGCGTGTCAATCGCTTGAAAATAATAGTATAGGACTGGGTGCCGATGGCAAAGTATGGAATAGCACTGATGATATGCTGCAAGGTATCAAAACCCCAAGTTGGGATAGGATATTTAGAATCTATGATGCACTAAAATTGGGTGTGCCGCAAAAAACAATACAAGAACTTTCTAGGATTGACCCTTGGTTTTTAAATCAAATCATGGAGCTAGTAGATACCGAAAAAGCGGTACGAAAACTCGCACTCAAAGACCTTACGGTGGACTATATGCTTTCGCTCAAACAAAAAGGCTATTCTGATTTGCAGTTGGCCAAACTCACGGGTGCGACTGAAGATGAGGTCTATTATTACCGAAAGGCGTTAGGAATCAAAAGAACCTATAAGTTAGTCGATACTTGTGCCGCAGAATTTGAGGCGCTCACTCCTTATTTTTACTCGAGTTTTGAGGCGATGCCTGCTGTTTTTGAAGATAAAAAGTATTTTAATGCTATCAACAATGAAAGTCATGTCACCGAAAAGAAAAAGGTGATTGTACTCGGTTCTGGACCCAATAGAATTGGCCAGGGTAT
This sequence comes from uncultured Bacteroidota bacterium, assembly GCA_937894725.1. Taxonomy (GTDB): domain Bacteria; phylum Bacteroidota; class Bacteroidia; order Chitinophagales; family LD1; genus CALAYL01. Next base: position 1,426 of record CALAYL010000007.1, on the reverse strand, counting down.
TGAGTTTGATTACTGTTGTGTACATGGCGTATTGGCTATCAAAGAAGCTGGTTTTGAAGCTATCATGATGAACTGTAACCCTGAAACCGTTTCGACCGATTTTGATATAGCAGATAAACTTTATTTTGAGCCTGTGTTTTGGGAGCATCTACGTGAATTGATTGACCACGAAAAGCCAGAAGGGGTAATCGTGCAGCTCGGTGGACAAACAGCACTCAAACTCGCGAAGAACCTTCGTGATAGTGGTATTAAAATCATAGGCTCATCATACGACAGTATGGATATTGCGGAAGATAGAGAGCGTTTTTCAGATTTGCTTAAAGAGCTCCATATTCCTTATCCAGAATATGGTGCAGCTAAAAATGCGGAGGAAGCGATAGAAGTAGCGAAAATAGTGGGTTATCCTGTTTTGGTTAGGCCATCATATGTGTTGGGCGGGCAGCGAATGCGTATCGTGATTGATGACCAAGAGCTCACGGAAAGTGTGGTTAAAATCATCAAGCATTTCCCAGATAATAACATCTTGATAGATCATTTTCTCGATAGGGCAGAAGAGGCAGAGATAGATGCCATCTATGATGGCGAGCATGTAGAAATCATGGGTATTATGGAGCATATCGAGCCTGCTGGAATTCACTCAGGCGATTCAAACTCTGTACTCCCTCCCTACAACCTCTCGGAGAATGTGATCGGGCAGATGAAAGAGTTTACCGAGAAAATAGCGAGAGCATTGGAAATACGAGGTTTGATAAACATTCAATTCGCTATCAAAAACGAAAAAGTATATGTGATAGAAGCCAACCCTAGAGCATCGCGTACTACACCATTTATTTGTAAAGCCTATAACATTCCTTACCTAAACTATGCTACCAAAGTGATGTTGGGCGTTAATAAATTAAAAGATTTTACGTACTACAAGCGACTCGTAGGATATGCTATCAAGGAACCCGTTTTTAGTTTTGAGAAGTTTCCGAATGTGAGTCGTGAGCTAGGTCCAGAGATGAAATCGACAGGCGAGTCTATTCGTTTTATCAAAGATTTGTATGATGCTCATTTTAGAGAATTGTACAAAATGAAGAGCATGTACTTGAGTAGATAATTTTTTATAGTGGTGTAACTAAGAAAACCAACGTAGATTTGCCTCTGCTGGTGTGAGCTTGTAGCTCGTACCAACTCTATTTTGGTTGTTAAATATATCTTTCATTCAATCAGTTTTATATCTAATACGCCTTTCCCACCTGCGTAATCTATCGCACTACTTAGTCTCCAATCATCCGCTTCATTTACAAATCCTGCAACAACAGGGTTATTATGAATATAAGCAATTTTTTGATTAAAAACTTCATTGCTCCACAGTTCAATGGGGCCATTAAACCTCTGGTCGGTGTTTTCACCGTACCAGCCAATGTTTTTTCGATTGGTGAAA
>CALAYL010000006.1 GCA_937894725.1 uncultured Bacteroidota bacterium | reverse complement strand
CTGTGTTTGTGTTTTGTCAACTTTAAACCTAGCCTATTTTTGGGGGTGGTTACAGATACTACTAGAGAGGGCACCTCGCTCTTAGGTTTAGCTGAGGCTGCCGAGCAGCTGGGTTTTCGTACCCTAGCCGTGAAGATAAGTGCCGAGAAACTACAGGCAGATGCGCCCCTGCCTTGTCTGCTCCACTGGCGGCAAAATCACTTCGTGGTACTGTATAAAATCAGCCAGTCCTTTTTTACTAAAAAGAAAACCTATCATATAGCCGACCCTGGGCATGGCTTGGTGGCACTGAGCGAGATAGACTTTTTGCAGGCATGGATAGGCGAGTCGGCTACCGCTACCACCGAAGAGGGCATAGCCCTTTTGGTAGAGCCTACGGAGTCATTTTTTGCCCAAGAAAACGAACCCGAAAACAAGGAGTACGGCTTTAGGCGCATACTCCACTATCTGTGGCAGCATCAGCGACTACTATGGCAGCTTTGCTTTGGGCTTTTAGCCGCCTCGGCTATACAGTTGGCATTGCCGTTTTTTACCCAAAGTATGGTGGATACTGGCGTGCGCCAAAATGATTTAGATTTTGTGTATCTGGTCCTCTTCGCCCAGTTGGCATTATTTATAGGCAGGTCTATGATAGAGGTGGTGCAGACCTGGATATTTTTGCATATCGGTATGCGGGTCAATATCTCTTTGGTGTCCGATTTTTTTATAAAACTGATGCGGCTGCCTATTTCGTTTTTTGATGTGAAGGTTACGGGCGATATCCTCCAGCGAGTACATGACAATCAGCGGGTAGAGCAGCTCCTCACTTCAGGTTCGGTGCAGGCTATTTTTTCGGTATTCACCTTGCTTATTTTCGGGGCTATTTTGGCATTGTATGATTTGCAGATTTTCGGAGTGTTCGCAGTGGGTACTTTGCTTTATGCCCTTTGGGTATCGATATTTTTAAAAAAGCGAAAAGATTTTGACTACCGACAGTTTAGCCGAGCCAGCGATGAGCAGACCAAAATCATAGAACTCATCAATGGGATGCAGGAGATAAAACTGCACAATGCCGAGCAGCAAAAACGATGGGGTTGGGAGCGGCTGCGAGTTGCCTTGTTTAAAACCCACCTCAGTGCGCTCACCCTAGAGCAGGTGCAGAGTACAGGGGCAAATTTTATCAACGAATTTAAAAATATATTCATCACTTTTTTGGCTGCCAAACTGGTGATAGATGGCAAAATAACGCTGGGGATGATGCTGTCTATCTCCTACATCATCGGTCAGCTAAACTCGCCTGTGCAGGCACTCATGAATTTTATCCTCACCCTCCAAACTGTCAAAATAAGCCTAGAGCGATTGGCAGAAATACATACCAAAGAAGATGAAGAAACGGATATAGAAAATAAGCTACAAGAAATAAACACACAGCAGCCGATAGTGCTTTCGGAACTGTCTTTTGCCTATCCGGGTACTAAAGCGAAAGTCTTAGATGGCATACAGCTGAGCATCCCTCCAGGCAGAGTAACCGCCATAGTGGGCGCAAGTGGGAGTGGCAAAACTACTTTGCTGAAATTGCTTTTGCGCTTTTATGAGCCACAAGAGGGCAGTATATCGCTAGGTGCTACGCCCCTCACGGCTATAGCGCACAAGGCTTGGCGAGCGGCTTGTGGCACAGTGATGCAAGATGGGTTTATCTTTAATGACTCTATCGCTAAAAACATAGCCGTAGGCGATGAAATGCCCGATACCAATCAGGTACGGGCTGCGGCTGGTATAGCGTGTATTCAAGATTTTATAGAGGAGCTGCCCCTGCACTATAATACCAAGATAGGGCAAGATGGGGCAGGGCTTTCAGGTGGTCAGCGACAGCGGATGTTGATAGCTAGAGCAGTGTATAAAAACCCCTCTATTTTGTTTTTTGATGAGGCTACTTCTTCGCTAGATGCTAATAATGAAAAGCAAATCATGGAAAACCTAGATGGCTTTTTGAAAGGGAAAACGGCTGTAGTGATAGCCCATAGATTGAGTACGGTGAAAAATGCGGATAAAATAATCGTACTCGATAGAGGCAAAATAATAGAGGAGGGAAATCACGAATCGCTCACTGCCGCTAGAGGTGCATATTATGAATTGGTAAAAAATCAGTTGGAATTGGGAAATTAAAGGAGGATGTAGGAATTTAGAATTGGAGGATGTGGGAATGGAGAATGGAGGATGAAGAGGATGGTTTGATTAGCAAATTAGCAAATGCCCTCCCAATCCCCCAACACCCAATCCCCTAACAACTAAAAAGAAATGATGGAAGAAAAAAATATAGCCTTGCGTTCGGAGCCGATGAACGAATTTTTATCTCGACCGCCATCTTGGATGCTACGCTATGGTTTAGTGGTAGTGTTTTGCTTGTTGGTGTGTCTGGGTTTAGTAGCGCATTTTTTGCGGTATTCGGATGTAGTGAAAGGCAACGGTGTTTTGATTACTAAAAATCCACCTTTACACATCATCACCAAATCGGGCGGTAAGATAGTGCAGCTTTATTATCCCAATGGCACACTCATAAAGCGAGATAGCATTTTAGCTGAAATGGAGAGTAGTGCTAACTTTCAAGACTTAGAGTTGCTAAAATCAAAACTGCAAGAAACAGATTCCGCAGCATTGTATAAGCTTGCGTTTTCGGAAGATTCGGTTGTGCAGTATGGTGAAATCAATCCGCCATATTTAGCTTGGAAAAAAGCAGTGTTAGATTTTCAAACATTTGTACAAGACAAAACAACGGCTATTCGCTTACGAAATTTACAAACTCAAATCGGACAAAATCAAGCATTAGTCCGGCTCTCCAAACAGCAACTCGGTTGGCTAAAAAAGGAATTGGATTTGACCCTTGAGCGTACGGAGGCAGAGCAGTCGCTCTACAAAGAGGGAATGACATCGAAGATGGATTTTTATGAAAAACAAAAGGACTATCTAAACAAACAAGGACAGGCTACAGCTGCCGAAAAAGGCATGGTGCAGCTGCAAATGACCATCACCGACCAGCAAAAGCAAGTAGCCGAATTGCGTGAAAACTACCAATCCGAAGTGTCGAAATTATTAGATGCCATAGCACAAAGCAAAATGAGTCTTCTGAATATGATTTCTACATGGACACAAAGCTATATCATCCGCTCTGCCATAGACGGCAAAATAGCTTATACCAAAGATTGGCAGCCGAATATGAATGTGAAAGCGCAGGAAGATTTGTTTACTATCATCCCCCATCAGCAGCAGTATTTGGTAGCAGCTAGCATCCCTACCCAAAACGCTGGTGCTGTGAAAGTAGGGCAGGAGGTGCAAATAGTGAATGCGTCTTTCCCAGAAGATAAATATGGATTTTTGGAGGGAAAAGTAAAGCGCATTTCGCTCACGCCCGACCAAGAAAAATACCGCATTGATATAGCTCTAACCAACGGATTGCAAACCACTTTCAAAAAGAGTATTCCCTACAAACCAGAGTCGAATGTGTCGATAGACATAGTTACCGAAAAGATGAGTTTGCTAGACCGCCTGCTGATGCAAATAAGGAAGTTGTTGGATAAAAGAATTTGAGGGTTTTTGTATTAGCCAATTAGCAGAAGAAGAGAATTTACACTTCATTAAGATTCTCAGGTTTCAATTTAAATAGCTCAAATTAAATCAGGCTTTGATAGGCAATAAATACAGGCCACACCAGGCTAGTATCAAGCCTATCAATGCACCAATAGCGGTATCAATAGCAAAATGTGCAAATAAAAATATGCGCGAAAGTGCTACTCCAAGAGTCAATAAGATGATAAAAAAAATAGCCTTTTTTTGCGGAAACAATATAGATAAACAAAAGCCCATGCACACTGCTATCGCAGTATGGCCAGAGGGGAAACTGTAGTGCATTAGTGATGAAGCCATAGCGGGTAGTTCGAGATGGTTTGTTTGCGCAAAAAGTCGAGGACGCACACTGCTCGAAAATACGAGTTGCTTGAGCATATTGATAACGATACCCGTGAGGGTACAGCCAAGTGCAAAAGAGAATGCGGTAGAGCGATTTTTATACAATACGACAATGCCAAAAAGCACGATGCCGGGCAGTTCTGCCAACATGGATACATAGCTGAATACTGTGATAATAATGGGATTGAAATGGTCGGATAGCCACACAAGTTGGGCAGATTTAGACGCTAGTAACTGGAGTGAAATCATCACCAAACTATACACTATTATCACAGCTACATATAGTTTTGTGTTTTGTGGCAAGTGAGGAGCTTTAAACTTCATTTTACAATACTAGATTTCGATTTTCGACTAAATAGTTTGAGATAGAAATCGAGATTGAAAAGGTTAGAATCGTTGGCCGCTTTTATAGTCAAGAAAAACCCAATAGGCATCAATACCAATGTAGAAAACCACATACCCATAAAGACAGACATGACTTGTTTCTCCGCTGATTTTTCGCCTATGATAGACGTGACATGATAGATAATGAAAAACACAATCGAATATGCCAATGGCCAGCCTAGCCCGCCTTTTCGGATGATTGAGCCTAGTGGTGCACCAATAAAGAACAACACAAGACAGGCTATTGATAAGGTGAATTTACGATAGATTTCAATCAAGTATGAATTGGCATCACGCTGCTTAAAGTCTAACTGACTTAACAAAATATCAGCATAGTTTTTTATTGCTCTAGCTTGGTTCAATGCTCTTTCAAAAATGGCATTTCGTTCCGTTTTAGGAAAGGTCGCTATCCTATCTTCTGTTTTTGAGAAGGGTTTAAACAGGCCATTCTCCGCTAGTGCTTGTACGCTATCCTTCGTAAATTTTGAAAATGAATAGTTAGAAATAGTGTATTCGTTCATCGTATGCAATAGCTTTTTCTTTTCAGCAAGTACAGTATCCCGTTGAAGAATTAGCTGTTCGAGCGCCAGCATTTGTTTCATGTCTTTAAAAAAGTTTTCATCACTTCGTGAAAGCTTAAATTTCGATAGGTCAAATTTCTTTTCCCACGATTTGAATTTGGTATAATACAAATCATAATTTTCGGGGTCTTCTGGTTGTTTTCGAGTACTTGTTTCTTTGTATTGACGGCCGTTTTCGAGTAGCAGTGTCAATGCCATGCTCTGTTCATCTTGAATAAATTGCCCTTTTTCGGCATAGATCACATGGTCGCTACCTTGTCCTGAAGTGTGGTCATAGAGCAGTATGCCATAAAGGGTGCTACCATCGCTACCTTTACGTTCTACTCTTATATTAAAACCATCGATTTCGTTATAAAATATACCTTCTTTGATAGCTAAAGATGGTTTTTGATTTCGGATATCGTAGAGTAGAGAGCTGAATTTTAAATTCGACTTTGGGAGAAGATAATTTGAAAAAACAAATGCACCAACACTTATAAAAATAGTAGTGATAGTAAGTGGCCACATGGTGCGGTGGAGAGAGATACCAGCGGCTTTGATGGCGGTGAGTTCGAGATGTTCGCCCATGGATCCAAAGGTCATGATGGAGGAAAGCAAAACGGCCAAGGGCAGTGCTAAGGGTACTAATCTAGCCGAGGCATAAAATATTAGCTCAAGTACTACAAATCCGTTGAGTCCTTTGCCTACCATATCATCTACATATTTCCAAAGAAACTGCATGACGAGTACAAATAAAGAAATGAAAAAGGTGAGAATAAAAGGCCCTAGGAAACTTTTGATGAGCAACCAATCAAATTTTTTTATCTGAAAAATGGAGAGAATCGTTTTCATAGAAAGAGTAGAAATAAGGTACTTTAAAGAAACCGTTATCCTGCTCCAATATGGTGTTTAAGTTCTTCTATCTGACTATCCCAAAGCCTTGCTTGATCTTTCATTTCACGCTCCTCAGCAAAGTCCGTAACCTCTAATACGGTTTCAAAAGATATTTCTGATTTGTATATTTTAAACGAGAAAAACTCTTTGTCTTTGTTGTCTGTCCAATGATATTTTACATATTCATCTTCAATAAATTCAAGTATATCGGCCTGTTCTCGCGATCCACTCCAACCAAATACAATGGATGACTCATTGCCATCGCAAGTGTCTGAAAACCATTGTGCGAGCTTGGAAGGGTCTGTTACAAACTCGAACAAAATAGCGGGTGATGAGCGGATGATGTACTCTAAGGTATATTGTTTTCTTGCCATATTTTAAGTACTCGTTTTTTAGACAAGCAGACAATTATAAACAATTATTTCGTTTTTCAAAATTTAGCTTCAAATAAAAAAATCAGTTGTATAGGGGACTCTTCATCAAGCTCCATTTGCAAAGCCTGTGAATAAGTGATACCTTCAAGCATCCAAGACCATACGTTACACTACGGCTAAAATTGATAGAAGAGGCTTCTTCAAAGTATTTGGTAGGGCAGGTGACCTCGCCTATTTCAAAGCCTTTATAAAAAATCTGTGATACCATTTGATTGTCAAAAACGAAATCATCGGAGTTGGCCTCAAGATTTAGAGATTTCACTACTTCTCCAGAAAATGCCCTATAACCTGTATGGTACTCAGATAGTTTTTGATCTATCAAAATATTTTGGAATAAAGTGAGCATTCGATTGAAGATGTACTTGTATTTAGGCATACCGCCATTAAGTGCACCTTTACCCAGTATTCGCGACCCAAATACTACAGGATACACTTCGTTTCCTATAATGCTAATCATAGCGAGCAGTAGTTTTGGTGTATATTGGTAATCGGGATGTAGCATCACAATAATGTCTGCGTTGAGTGCTAGCGCTTTTGCGTAGCAAGATTTTTGGTTGCCACCATAGCCTTTATTTTTGTCGTGGCGTATTACATGGTTGATGCCTATTTTTTTTGCCAGTTCCGATGTGTTGTCTGCGCTTGCATCATCGACTAGCACTACCTCATCTACTACATCAAAGGGGATTTCGCTGTAGGTTTTTTCTAAGGTAAGTGCGGCATTGTAGGCAGGCAGCACGACTACTACTTTTTTATTTTGATACATAGACGCTAATCTACTTTTTTATTTTGAAAAAAGTGAGCAGCTTATACCACAGTGAGTGCTACATAGGCATATGAGAAGCGAGCACTCTCTGGTATCATCAATAAAAGCTTGTCTCCTTTTTTGAGTTTATCGGAATTGATAAGTTCTTCGACCATCAAAAAGGCAGATGCAGAGCCTATGTTGCCTACTCTTGTGAGATTGGTAAACCATTTTTCTGCAGGAATACCTATGCCTATTTTTTCGAGCTCGTCCTCTATTTTTTTGGCAAAGAAAAGAGACGAAAGATGAGGTAAAAAGTAAGTTACATCAGCCACATCGTAGTTTCGTTTCTCACAAATTTCCAATAAAAATTCACCACCCAGCGGTACTATATTTTGCGCTAGCATTTTAGTGTCTTGCTTGAGCGAAAAAACAGATTTGGTTGCCCATTCCGAAGGTGCCATATCATTCCAGCCTGTAAATCCTTTTGTTTTATCCATTACAGCTCCAGCATACATACATACAGGCTGTTCGTTGGCAAAACTTTTTTGCTCTATCCAATCTATTTTTAGAGAAAGGGTATCATTGTTTGGTTTATCAGAAAGGAGCATGGCAGCTGCGCCATCAGAGAGCATCCATCGTAAAAATTCTTTATCAAATGAAAGCATAGGGTTGCTTTCTAATTGTGAAAGTAAAGTGTCTTCCTCTTCAAATTTTGCCGCCTGCATCCAGGTAGATAATTTTTCTGAGCCAGTACATACTCCATTGGTTACATTGCCAGCCAAAATAGAGAGGTAGCAATGATTCATGGCCTGAATACCAGTGCAGCAAGAGCCCGTTACAGAAAGGGTTTCGATTGATTTTGTTTTTAACTCACCCAGCACCATTGTAGCATGAGAAGGGAGTAACTGATCGGGCGAAGTAGTGCCGCAAGCCAGCAAGGCGATATCTTCTTTTGTAAAGTCTTTGTCAAGTAAATTCTCGACTGCATGTTTTACAAGTTGTGCGTTAGTATGGGTCGATACGCCATTGGTATCCATGGCATAGTATCTTGATTTTATTCCATTATTTCTGAGCACAATTGATTTTGCGCGGGAGGGTTTACCATTTACCATCCCCAAATGCTTCTCAATATCATCATTTGATACAGGAGCATTGGGCAGAAATTTTGCAACTCTAATTATATATACTTCTTTGGACACGATTTGCTAGCTGTTTTCGGACTGCAATTAAACAAAAAAAAAGGCAAAAATGTTCTCAAAAAAAGTCAACTAGTTCATTTTGCTTGAATTTTTCAGCTGTTTTATTGAGTTTGTCCTTTTGAAGGGCTAGCATAATTGAGCTAACGATAGAAAGTATAGGAGATAAAATAAAAACTACTGTAGGTAAAAGAAACGAAAAAAGACCCACTCTAATTTTTCTAGTCATACTTTTTGGGTCGGCCATGCCTATAAATTTTGCCCATACTTTAAAAGCCTTTTGTCCTCTTTTTTCGAGCAAAAGCAAGGAAGCTTTGATAACCACCGCGCCTGCTTCGTTTAGTTTTTGTTGTAAAGATGAATAATCACCACTATCGAATTGCTGTTTTACAATCTCACCAAACATCGCTGTTTTTGCTACGTCTTCATCTTGAATACCTGCTTTGGGGAAAATAAGAAATGGACTACGCTTGCCAGTGAGCATCCATCTGAGAATAGTGATGACACTTTTTAGATTCGGTGAATTGTCCACTACGGCTATGTTGCCGACAAGTTTAGCGGCACTATTTTTAAGGTGAACCTTTACCTTTTCTTGTGCACCTAGCCACATATTTCTCGAGCAAGAGAAGGTGATTACATTTTTGTTTCGCAAAAAGTTTTTGGCAACATCTGTTTGTAGAAAAGAAGCAATAGGCAATGAAGGAGTAAGAAACCAAGGTTGATAGATGAGTACTACAAGATCAACGACTTCATCTTTAGGGAAGTCCGTTAAGTCGAGAGCAATAGGCTTTTGCACGAAGGTTTCTGGAAAAACATTGAAAAATGAAAATGTACTCCACGGGAAAGGAAATGCTTGAGAGGGTTTGATTTCATAATAGGTCAGATCGGCATCCATTTTACTAAAAAAAGTGTCGGATACTTCTCTGGCTTGACCAGATTGTGAGTAGTAGATGGCTAGAATTTTCGGTCTCATTCCCAAATCTAAATTTTATATTCAAACCGTAGCCCTTTTTTCTGCCAAATAGTTTAGCTAAGATTGCGTCACGATGCCAAGCTATAAGATTTTACAACTTTGTAAGAAATTTCCATACCCTATAAAGGATGGAGAGGTGATAGGTATTATTAATTTGACCATCGGTTTTCATCAACTTAAATACGAAACTACCGTATTAGCACTCAATACACTCAAGCACTTTTTTGATCCATCTACTTTACCAAGCGAAATTAGCGAAATCGCAAAGTTTGAAGCAGTATCAATAGATACAACGGTGCGTCCACTGCCTGCTTTGCTCAATCTTTTTTCAACAAAGTCATATAATGTAGAGCGATTTTATAGCAAAGCATATGAGCAAAAATTGTATCAACTTATAGTAGATGAGCCTTTTGATGTGATATTACTAGAAGGTATTTATTTGATGCGTTATATCGATACGATTCGCAAGGCGATTAAGGATAGCAATCGGCAACCCATCATAGTTCAACGCCCACAAAATGTGGAGTATATCATTTGGGAACGATTAGCTAGACATGAATCTAATTGGCCTAAAAAAATGTATTTATCGTTTTTGGCAAAACGTATGCAACGTTTTGAAACTGCGATGATGAATAAGGCTGATGTATTGATTCCTGTTAGTCAAACCGATCTTGATATTTTTAAGTTTCATGGGTTGCGAATACCATCTATGGCAATACCTACGGGCTATATTTTTGATGCTATTCACCCAGTCGATTATAGCATAGAACATAATGCGGTTGCCTTTTTAGGGGGTATGGATTGGATGCCTAATAGAGAGGGGATTGATTGGTTTTTAGAAAAAGTGTGGCCAATAGTCTTAAAACAAAAGCCAGATGCCGTTTTTTATCTAGCGGGCAGAAATATACCGTCTCATTTTTTTGATTTAAAAACAAAAGGATTGAAAGTGGTAGGAGAGGTAGAAGATGCACAGCAATATATCAACTCCTATGCTGTAGCTATAGTGCCGCTTTTTGCAGGTAGTGGTATGCGAGTCAAAATTATCGAAGCTATGGCGTTAGGAAGGGCTATTGTCTCTACCTCTGTGGGTGCTGAAAGCATCCGTTATACAAATCACCAAGACATCATGATAGCGGATGATGAAGTAGATTTCGCGGCAGCTATATTGACTATATTGAAAGAGCCAGCGCATCGAAAAACACTTGGACAAAATGCACAAAAGTTGATAGCTGAAAAGTATGACAATCGGAAGATATCACACGCTATTATCGATTTCGCCATGAATCAAAAAAACAGAAAGTGATTGTACTTCAAATCTTATTTTGGGTAGCTTCATTTTTAGTGGTGTATAGCTATGCTATTTATCCGATTATCCTGTTTTTTATCACACGAAAAAAGACACTAAACGCCCAAGTATATAGAGACAGCAACGAGATTCCCGAGATAATCATATGGATGGCAGTATATAATGAAGAAAAGGTGATAGCACAAAAGCTCGAAAGTCTAATCAATACTGATTTTCCTAGGGATAAAATGAATATTTGGATAGGCTCCGATGCAAGCGATGATAACACTTCTCGTACTATCGAATCGTATCAAGCCCAATATGATTGCATCCGTTTTTTTGACTACAAAGCACGAAGCGGCAAAGCGGGTGTATTGAATAAGATGCGTAACACACTTCTAGCCGAAAGAGGCGATATTGAAAAGTTGATTTTGATACCGACAGATGCGAATGTTTTTTTTGAAAACAACACGATTACTGCATTGATAAAACATTTTGCTAATCCATCGATAGGGCAGGTGGGTGCTAATATTTTGAACACAGGCCTCACCCAAAAGGGGATATCGGCCCAAGAGAAAACGTATATTCAACATGAAAATAAACTCAAATACCACGAGGGATTGCTCGGTTTGATGCAGGGGGCGTTTGGCGGATGCTATGCGGTGAGGGCGAATCTTTGGCCGATTATTCCTACTGGGTTTCTGATGGAAGATTTTTTTGTAAGCATGTATGTTTTTTCAAAAGAGAAAAAAAGCATTTTGACTACAGATGCTATATGCTACGAAGATGTGTCGGATGAGGTCGCAGAGGAATTTAAACGCAAAACCAGAATTTCTACCGGCAATTTCCAAAACCTACGCTATTATTGGCGTTTACTCACAAATTTTGACTTATTGGCATTTTGTTTTTGGTCGCACAAAGGATTGAGGTGGATATCGCCACTTTTTTTATTGGTAAGCTTAGTCACTTCTTTGAGTTTGGTAAACATCGCACTTTATAAATTGTTGTTTATGGGTCAGCTTTTACTACTGATAACCCCAATAATTGAAAAAGTTTTAAAAACGATAGGATGGAATGTAAAAATAGTGCGTTCGATTGCGTATTTTTACCAAATGAATGCTGCCTTAGTGGTGGGATTTTGGCGATTTTTGAAAGGAGTGAAAACGAGCGCATGGACGCCCACTAAACGAAATTTATAAGCGATGCTAAATACAATAGAAGAAGCGATAGAAGATATTAAAAATGGGAAAGTCATCATCGTAGTAGATGATGAGGATAGAGAGAATGAAGGTGATTTTATTGCTGCTGCTCGCAGCATCACCCCAGAACTCATTACTTTTATGGCTCGCGAAGGAAGGGGATTGATTTGTACGCCTATCAGCAAAGAAATAGCGAAAAAACTGGAGCTTGATTTGATGGTAAATTCGAACTCATCGAGTCATGAAACGGCCTTTACTGTAACCATAGATCTCAAAGGATATGGCTGCACAACGGGCATCTCATCGCACGATAGAGCGAAGACGATATTGGCTATGATTAATGCGAACATACGCCCAGAAGAATTTGCTAAACCTGGCCATGTATTTCCGCTGATTGCAAAAGAGGGGGGTGTACTGCGTAGAGCAGGACACACCGAAGCTACGGTAGATTTAGCGCGGCTGGCAGGATTTGAAGAGGCGGGTGTGATAGTTGAAATAATGAACGAAGATGGGACAATGGCACGATTGCCTGAGTTGAAAATCATTGCTAAAAAATTTGATTTAAAAATCATTTCTATTAAAGATTTGATAGCCTATCGAATGGAGCACGAAACCCTTATTAAACGTGAAGAAGAAGTGGAAATGCCTACTGCTTATGGTGATTTCAAATTGGTAGCATACACACAGACCAATACAAAGGAAGTCCACATGGCGCTTGTAAAAGGTGAGTGGGTGGAGGACGAGGCAGTGCTGGTACGTGTACACTCCTCATGTGCTACAGGCGATATTTTAGGCTCGTTGCGTTGCGATTGTGGAGATCAGCTGCATGCTGCATTACGTCAAGTAGAAAAGGCTGGGAAGGGCGTAGTATTATATATTCAGCAAGAGGGTAGGGGCATAGGTTTAGTCAATAAACTCAAAACGTATAAGCTACAAGAACAGGGCATGGATACCGTAGAAGCTAATCTTCATCTCGGTTTCAATATGGACAATAGAGACTACGGTGTGGGGGCGCAGATACTGAGCGATTTGGGGGTAAAAAAAATGAAACTAATGACCAATAACCCTAAAAAGCGAGTAGGTTTGATAGGATATGGATTGGAGATAGTAGAAAATATAGCTATTGAAGTACATCCTAATCCACACAACTTATTTTATCTTGAAACCAAGCGCGACAAGATGGGGCATGAGATTTTGAAAGGGTGAAAATTGTTTTAGCAGCTCTTTTGTTTACTCTTGCATCTGTATTTAATAATGATGCGCTAGTTTTGATATGTGTGAGTCCCACGGCTTCAAAATATCATAGTCATAAATGTCAAGGGTTGGCAAAATGTACGCATAAAATCGAAGATGTATCTATAAGTGAGGCAAGAAATAGAGGCTACACACCCTGTGGATTTTGTTATTGATATTATTCCTCTTTTTACATTTCCATGACATTGTTTTAAATACATTAACGTACATTTAGAATATAATCTAATTTTATTTTTATGGATAAACGCATATTACTTGTAGAAGATGAAGAGCATTTGCTTGAAGCCATTAAGATGAATCTTGAGATGGAGGGGTATGAAGTAGAAACGGCTGACACAGGGAGCAAAGCTATTCGCAAAGCAGACGAACAGCGTTTTAATCTTATCATTTTAGATGTGATGTTGCCAGAGGCAGATGGATTTGAAGTTTGCCAATCTATTAGGATAAAAGATACCGATACACCTATTTTGTTTCTCACGGCTAAAGATACTAGCCAAGATAGAGTTCAGGGCTTAAAGCTTGGTGCTGATGACTATCTCGCAAAACCATTTAATCTGGAAGAACTATTGCTTAGAGTAAAAGTGCTGATCAAGCATTCCATGAAGGGTACCTCGGATGAGATAGAGTCTAAAAGTTTTCGATTTGGAGAAAATGAGATCAACTTTGCGACCTATAGGGCTGTCAATTTTGAAAGGAAAGACATTGAACTTTCAAAGAAAGAGATAGCATTGTTGAAGTTGCTTGTGGAGCGTAAAGACTCTGTAGTTTCACGGCAGCAAATATTGCAATACGTATGGGGATATGACGTATATCCATCGACTCGCACTATCGACAATTTTATTTTAGCCTTTAGAAAGTATTTTGAAAGAGATGTAAGAAATCCTATATACTTTCATTCCATTAGAGGGGTAGGCTATAAGTTTACGAACTAAATTATAATGTCCAAAATTCATTAAGGAAAGAAATAGCCAGATGAGCGGTAAGGTCATGGTGTACAGGTACGATACTTACAAAGCCATTGGATAGCGCCCATTCGTCAGTGTCTGTGCCTTTATCATGATTCACAAATTTACCCGTGAGCCAGTAGTAGTTTCGTCCCAACGGATCTTGTCTTTCTACATATTCTTCTTCCCATTTTGCAATAGCTTGTCGGCAGACTTTCATCCCTTTTATATCGGTATAGGGTATGTTGGGAATGTTTACATTTAGTAATGTGCTGGGTGGTAAACCGTTTGTGAGAATTTGTAGGGATACACTTTTTGCGATGATTTCTGAAGCGCTAAAATCCGCCTCAAGTCTATAGTCAAGCAAAGAGTATCCCACCGCTGGAATGCCCTCTAGGCTTGCCTCCATAGCCGCAGACATAGTGCCCGAGTAGAGAATGTTGATAGCCGAGTTGGAACCGTGATTGACCCCCGACACACATAGGTCTGGCTTTCTCTTTAAGATTTTATCAACAGCTACTTTTACACAATCGGCAGGAGTGCCACTACATTGATAGGCTGGTATTTCACCAAATTGGTTTACCTTATCTACTCTCAATGGCTTATTGATGGTGATCGCATGACCCATGCCCGACTGTGGTGAATCGGGTGCTACTACTACTACATCGCCAAGCGTATGCACGGCATTGACTAGTGCTTTAATACCTGGAGCAGTGATACCGTCATCATTGACTACTAATATGAGGGGTCTAGACATTTTGAACTTTTGTTGAGGTGAAAAATTAGTTTCTCAAAGATAGTATTCTAAAAACAAGCAAATAATAACTGCTCTTTTTTTAGCGTTTATAAATCTTTTGAAGTGAATTTTCTGATAGAAATATAAAATGGAACCAATGCCCATAAGCAAAGCAACGAAAATGAAGCCAAAAGGCCGATTTGTGTACCAAAGAAATCTTTGAATATAGCCCCAGTGTAGCCCATCATAGCGGATGCATCTAGGTACAATAAAATTTGAATACGAGCTAAATCAATAGGACTAAACGCAGACACTACTACCATGGCGTTTTCGATGGGATAGTCAGATAATTGAAAGAGTAGAAACAACACGATGCCATCGAATATTAATGCAAAAAACAACCAGTTGATGATGGCTAAGCCAATTCCTTTTGCTTTATCTCTGGTTAAAATTGATGCTAGAAATGCCAAGGATGTGAAAATAAGGGTGATTAATATACCTACTGCTATCATCATAAACCCAATTTGCTCAGGCATATAAATCATCAATGGAATACCAGCACCTATGAGGTAGGCAAAAACAAGAGCGCTACCTATGGCTAGATATAAGCTAATCCAGATTTTTTTTCTTTTTATGGGGTGACTTGCGATCAGTTCGATAAATTCTGAACTGTTGTAAATATATATGGTAGCAAACAAAATAGATACTAGTGGAACAGTAAATAATATCACGTTCAAAACAGTAAGTAATCCTTTCGCTGTATTATCTTCTAGTAGGAAAGAACTCCATGATAAAATGGCAATAATCAGCGTGTAGGCAATGACTATTTTGTTTTTTAAAATGTCCAACAATATAATCTTAATTAGCTTGTTCATGTATATTTTCTTTTAAGATTTTTGCTATGGCTTTTGAAATTTTCTGCTCGTTGGTATTTGCTTTTAAGTCTTCAACTTTTTTATGAAAATGCAATTTCCCATCTTGCATAAATATAATTTCAGTTATCAAATCATCTAGCTCACTGAGTAAATGCGAGGTGATGAGAATTAATTTGCCTTTTTGCTTTTCTTTAATGATTTTATCCTTTAAAATTTCTGATGCTATGGGGTCTAATCCTGCAGTAGGTTCATCTAAGATCAAAATGTCTGGGTTAAACAAGAATGCTAATACAGCACTCACTTTTTGCGTAGTACCTCCCGAAAGGGTACCCATTTTTTTGTGATTTAAACTTTCTAATTGAAACGCTTCTAATAAATCCAAATCCAAATTAGTGAAGTTGCCCCGAATAGTTTTGACCAATTCAACCACCTGTCCTATAGTCATATTTTCGGGGTATCTGCCAATTTGTGGCATATAGCCTATATGATTTCGGTATTCAAATTGTCCTTTGATTTTTTGATCTAGTACGGTAATCTCACCCGAGTTGGGCAGCACCATTCCTAATATTGATTTGATGAGGGTTGTTTTGCCACAGCCATTTGGTCCTATGAGGGCTATACACTCGCCTTTATTGCAATTTAAATTGATATTGTTCAATACCTGAAATTTGCCAAAGCTTTTGTTTAGTTGTTCGACTTTTATCATTTTTTCAAGGATTTCATTTGTGGCTTATTGTCAATAAAATTATCGGGCGTAATACTGGGCAATACTTTTTCTGATTTGTCAAGTAGTGTAATCATAAAGCTTCTGTATAAAAGCATAGTTGCAGGTATTTTTTCGGTTAATACACAGAATAGACTCAAAGGATGGTAGGGTACATCACCAAAACCATCTTTATTTAAATCATAGCCTTCATATTTATCCCAATAGTTTTCATCAAAATTATTCAACACTAAGCTGCCATTGGTTCCCATGTCGAAGGTGTTTCCTCTGAAATTATTGCGATAAAACGTATTGTCGTCACAGCTTGCTTGTATTTTTACTGCCCAGCCATTGTCTATAAAATCATTTTGTTTAAATGAAATTCGATTAGAGCCTTCCATGTAAACTCCCGTAGTGTTTTTTTCAAATAGGTTGTTAGAAATATGGCTATCCGTGATTTCTTTTAATAAAAGACCATAAGCAGATTGCCCCCAATTTTTATCAAAAAGGTTATTAATCATGGTTACATTCTTTGTGTACATCACGGCTACTCCTGCTCCATTGTTTCGAAATACATTGGTGATATAGGAATTGTTGTGTGAAAACATAAAGTGTAAGCCATATCTAATGTTGTTTTCTACTTTGTTTCTCCAAATTACTGACTCTGATACAAATTCAAAGTAGATGCCATCGCGGTGTCCTACTACATTGTTATGAATAACCTGAATATTTGAGCTCTTCCAGCAATGAATTCCATTTCCAAGTTTTTGTTCTTCGCTACCGTAGGCTTTTAAAATGTTGTCTTTGATTATACAATTGTGTCCAGATTGGATATATATTCCAAAGAAATTATTATCTAATATGTTGTTTTCAATCGTAATGTTATTTACGCTATATGCCTTTATACCCGCTGGGTCAGTGATGGTTCCATACGTGCAATTTATCACCTTAAATCCATTAAAAACAACGCTATCGTGCTTTATAGAGATTACTTCAGCTTTCTTTTCTCCGTCTATTGTGGGATAGTTGTCGCCTAGCAAAACTAAGCGTTTGTCTATTACAATATTTCCTTCTTTATAAATACCCTTAGATACTAGCAAGGTATCTCCGTGTTTCGCTATTTCAATCGCTTTCAATAATGACGAGAATTGTTCATTAGCACCTACTGATAGGGTGTTTGAAAAAGCGGTAATACAGCTCAGCAATGCAGTAGCAAGTATGGTCAATCTCATTTGAAACTGTTTAGGATTTGACTCCATTCTTGAGGAGATGCATTGGCCTCATTTTGGATTTTGCTTGCTTGCTCTTTAGTGCCGAATGCGGCAATATTGCCACGCATGGGACTTAAAAAGAAATCGCTTGTTAAGAAATGGGCATCTTCAACATTGACTAACGTATTGTTGTTTACAAAGTCTGTAACAAAAAAACTATGAACATTGAGCTTGTTTTCATTGGTATATGAAATCATACACCCAATATCATCAAATTTATAAATACGTCCTTTTTTTGTTATCACTTCTCCTCCGTATCTGCTATCAGATATTTTCATCTTACAAAAATCACACTGATCTATATTCAATTTTATAGGTACTGCTTCTTTTGAATTGCACGCATAAATCCCTAAAAGCAATATACTGACAAAATACTTAAATTGTGTTTTTCTCATCTCTTAAAATCTTAGATATTATTTTCCCATAATAAAACATAGCGTTTAATATCTATATTTTATTTCAATTTCCCTCTAAAAGAGGCTTATTTTTTTTGAAACTTGTATTCCTTTATCACTAGTATAGTGATTATAACACCCGCTGTGATGAGCAACCAACCACCTATGTCGGGAATAGAATAAGCTCCGAAGTTTAGTAGTTTTTTGTACCCCAACACAGGTGGTTGATATGCCATTCCAGGTACTTTGATTGCAGCATTAGGGTCTAAGTTATGTCCATAAGCATAGTTCCATCTATAGAAATCTATACCAGCAATCACTACAAACGAAAGTAGAGTTGCCATAAATGCCAAAAGGCCTTTTCTATTATTTATAACGATAAGCAAAATAGCGATGGCTGCAAATAGCCCAATGATGTAGGGTACAATTTTAAATTCCATAAAGTTTTCGGTATGCAAAGTGGCCATGCCTATGTAGTGATTTAATCCATTTATAATCTCTACATCGCCAGCTATTTTATGAGCGTGCATTTTGAGCACTAAGCCTTCTGGGTATTGTGGTGCCTCTAACTCGATTTGCCATAAGGGTACAAACAACGAGCCGATAAACAATAACGCCATAATACCTAAGCCAATTTTACTTATAAGCGATATACGATTATTTTTCATGATATAGTCTTTTTAATGATTAATACGTTGTGTAAAGGAGAAAAAAAAAGGGAGCTTTTAAACTCCCTTTTAAACTTTTTATTTCGAAGCTTTGGGCATATTCGTACCTACGCTATAGGTTAATGGCAGAGTACTTCCGGCTGGAGATACTCTTACGTAACCTTGCATTTCCTGATGTAGGGCACTACAAAAATCCGTACAATAGAATACAGATGTACCTACTCTTTCCGGTACCCATTTCAAAGTAGCTGTTTCTCCTGGCATGATAAGTAATTCTGCATTTTTAGCACCTCTTACTGAAAATCCGTGAGGAACATCCCAATCTTGCTCAAGGTTAGTAACATGGAAGTACACTTCATCTCCAATCTTTATGCCCTCAATATTATCAGGGGCAAAGTGTGAACGAGAAGATGTCATATATACGTGTACTTTATTTCCTTCTCTTACTACTTTTGATTCTTTTTCTCCTTTTGTCGCATTAGGGTGTTTGTTATCTTCTATTTTGTAGAATTTCAATTGACCATTCTTTCTGATCAACTCTGCTGGAGCAGCTTGCGCATAGTGCGGCTCTCCAATAGTAGGGAAGTCTAACAACAACTGCATTTTGTCGCCTGAAATGTCATACAACTGAGCTGATTGAGTCAATTCTGGACCTGTAGGCAGATATCTATCTTTTGTAATTTTGTTGTAAGCAATCAAATATTTACCAAATGGCTTTCTGCTATCTCCGCCAGGGATACATAAGTGACCAACTGAATAGTAAGTAGGTACTCTATCTAGCACTTTTAATGTTTTGATATCCCATTTTACTACTTCTGAAGAAACGAACATCGTGGTGTAGGCATTCCCTTTTCCGTCAAACTCTGTGTGTAATGGTCCTAGGCCTGGCTTTTGTACTTCGCCATGCAATACTGCATCATAGTTCAATACTGATAAACCATTATATTCTCCTTCAAATTTCTTGTTTGCGATAGCATCCAACATTTTTGTATAGCTAAATACTGGAATCAATGCAGCTAATTTTCCGCTACCGCAAATGTACTCGCCTGTAGGGTCAACATCGCATCCGTGTGGCGATTTTGGACATGGAATCATATAGCAAATGTCTTTTAACTCAGCGGCATCTAGTACTAATACTTCTTCTTTGATTGTTGAAGTTGAAGAGTGTGTTTCGTCATTCCACTTGTTATGAGCGTAGCGTACTTTTTCCTTCTTTCCTTTTCCTGCCTTGATATATTCTTCAGCTTTCTTCCAATTTACTGCCATGATAAAGTCTTTATCTTTTTGAGAAGCGTTTACTTCAAGAAGGGTATTCGCCTGCTCAGAGTTATAGCAAGAAAAGAAGAACCAGCCATGCGACTTGCCTTTTCCAGCATGAGATAAGTCAAAGTTTACAGCGGGAAGGCGCAACTGGAATGCGATATCCATTTCTCCATCTTCAGCTACCTTTACGAAACTTATGTGTGCTTTGTAGTTTTCTTTATACGTATTAATAGGCACATCTCCATTTTCATAATCTCCCGGCACTCCAAAGCGTGTTCCTGCGACTACATATTCTGTGTTTTCAGTAATAAAAGGAGAAGAGTGATTTCCTGCAGAGTTTGGTAACTCAATTATTTCTGCCGTTTTAAACCGTTTTAAATCTAAACGTGCAATACGTGGAGTATTGTTTCCGTTAATAAATACCCAACGGCCATCTACTTCGCCATTAGTCTGAGACATCTCAGGGTGGTGAGCATCATCCCAAGGAATGTATCCATAAGAGGTATTTAACATTGCTTTAGACTCTTCATTGTATCCCCAGCCTGATTCTGGATCTTGTGAAAATACAGGGATTACTTTGAGTAATCTTCCGCTTGGTAGTCCGTAAACACTCATTTGCCCACTAAACCCCCCTGATACAAAGTTGTAAAACTCATCATATTTACCAGGTGCTACATATACTTTTGAAGCGGCATCGCCTGAAACGGCACTATTTGTATTTTTGGGCTTACATGAGTTTAGTATTCCCAAAGTTATTGCTGAAATCGCTAGAATTTTTAAAGCGTTATTTTTCATAGTTTTTGATTTTTTAGTTAGAAATTTTTTGGTCTAAATTTCGATTGCAAATGAATTGATAGTCTCACTGATTACTTATGTGTTAAATCATAAGTAGTAATATGTTAATCTTTTTTGCTCCTTTTTGTGTTATTTTGGCAACAATACGTCATTTATAACATGAATAATACCATTTGAAGTCTCTATGGTAGCTACAATTTCTACTCCATTTACAAATGTTTTGTCACCTTGCTTTGTGATTTTTACTTTTTGTGGCAACACCATTTCGTACTCGTTGCCATCTTGCATATATTCTGTCTTTAAGTTGCCTACATAAGTATGATAGCTTAATATATCACTTAACTTTCCTTTATTTTCTGGCTTTAATAAATCTTCGACAGTTCCTTTTGGTAATTTGTCAAAAGCAGCGTTGGTAGGAGCAAAAACAGTAAATGGTCCAGCGTTGCTTAGAGAAGTCACTAAACCTGCCGCTTTTACAGCTGCTACTAGGGTAGTATGGTCTTTACTACCGGATGCTGTTTGTACAATATTTGGATTTGATACCTCATCTTCTACACCTTCTTGTCCTACACTGAGATCGGTAGATTCTACAGCTTGTGGTGTTGGATCGGTAGTTTCTGTTTTACTTTCATTACAACTAACTAGAAAAAGTAGGCTTAATGCAATGGTAAAGTTTAATTTTTTTTTCATAATCAAGGGGTTTAAATTTTTCCATAAAATTATGTATTATATTATACCATACTTTATGCGTATAGTCATGTGTGAAATATTCAGGTATTTTTTTTAACAAGCAATGTGTTTATCGTCTTCTATTTTCATTTAAATTCAAAAACTTTTTTTTCTTAAAATTGTGCTTAAATTCAAAATTCATTGAAGCAATTTGTTTATAGCTAAAAAACATCATTTCACTATAAATAACAAGCTAAGAAATAGGAAAAAAGTAGTATTGTAATTGATGTGTATTTAATTTAAGAATAACATATAAAAGGCGGAAGCGATGGCGATAGATGTAAATGAATTGATAGCATGGGGTGCTATCGCAAGAGAATATAAAAAAGGAGAAATCGTTTTCCTAGAAGGGCATGAAGCTCGATTTTATTTTCAGATTTTAACTGGGCAAGTGCGTATCTTCAATATTACAAATGACGGTAAAGAATTTACACAATCTTTCTTTCATGAGGGGCAAAGTTTTGGAGAACCTGCCTTATTTATTGATAGGCCTTATCCAGCGTCTTGCATAGCCTTGTGTGATACTAAAATACTCAAGCTCCCTGCAACAGTGTTTTTGTCTAAATTTGATGAGCATCCAGAATTGTTCAAGCCTATGATAAAGCTATTTGCTTATCGTATGTTTGATAAGGCAGAAACAGCTCGTGAGATTATCAATAATGATCCTGAGAAACGAATTTTAGGATTTTTGAGATCGATGAAAATGTATCATTCAGAATCGCCAAACATAGAGCTACAGCTAGTACCATATACTCGACAAGAGATTGCTAATTTTATCGGATTGAGAGTAGAAACGGTGATACGCACGCTTATCAAAATGAATAAAAAAGGATTAGTGAAAATTGAAAACCGAAAATTGTATTATTAGTTAAAGTCGCATTTCATGAATCATCATAAGTTTGCCAAATTCTCCGTTCTTAGTATTTTAATTGTGTCGTTGCTCGGATTATTAATGCGCTACAAAATTGGATTTACATTTCCATTTCTCGATCAAAAATTTTTGCAATTATCCCATTCGCATTTTGCATTTGCTGGCTGGGTTTCATTTACACTTATGTTATTGATGAGTGTTTTTTTACAAAAAAACGCTACTGATTTCACTAGCAAAAAATATAGTACATTCTTGTATGCTCAGCTAGCGGTAGCTTTCGGAATGCTTGTTTCATTTATCATTCAAGGGTATGGGTTAATATCGATTTTTTTGTCATCATCATCGATTTTTATCTCATTTTTTTTTGCTTATATCTATTTCCAAGATCTCAAAAAAATAACCCTAAAAACAGGTGCTGAAAAATGGTTTAAAGCCGCTTTAGGCTTCTATATCTTTTCAAATGTAGGCACTTTTTTGCTTATATATATGATGGCTACCAAAACCACAGATCAGCATACCTACCTAGGCTCGTTATACTGGTATCTTCATTTTCAGTATAATGGGTGGTTCTTTTTTGCGATTATGGGCTTATTCATTAGTTCGTTAAAAGAGCAGTTTCCACAGCTTGTTATTCCTAAAATTGTTTTCAGAGGCTTCGCAATCAGCTGTGTACCTGCTGTTGGACTTTCCGTTTTGTGGCTCAATTTACCTTTATGGATGTTTGTTTTTGTGGTCATAGCCGCAATTTTACAAACCTATAGTTGGATACGATTTATTCAAACCTTAGTCAAAGTGCAGTTTTTTAAGCTTACTACTATTGGCAATATTGCCAAGTGGTTGATGTTGTTGGTAGCTTTCTCAATGTCTATCAAACTATTGCTACAATTGGGTTCTGTGTTTCCTGCATTAAGCAAACTTGCCTTTGGTTTTCGACCTATTGTGATAGCGTACTTGCATTTGATTCTGTTGGCTATAATTTCCGTATATCTATTGGCTGAATTGATAGCCCAAAAGTTGATAGTTTTGACAGGATTGGCAACAGTTGGAGTACTAGTGTTTGTAGTAGGGGTATATTTGAATGAGTTGATGCTAGGCATACAGGGTATTGCCTCGCTGAGCTACACTGTAGTGCCTTTTGTAAATGAGCTTTTATTTATTATTACCTTTATCATTGTAGTGGGATTATTATTGTTGAATATTTCACAGTTTAAAAAAAATGCTAGTTGACTTTTTTTTGAGTAGTATGTGATTAAACGCATGTTTTTTATACTAGCATGTTTACTAAATTGCATACTGAAAACATAACCTAATCTTTAGGGCAAATTTTCACTGTTCCATTGGCACTTTTTCATTGTTTTTTTAATAATTGACAATTGGCGTGAGTAAGTATTACTCACGCTTTTTTTTAAGTCAGAAATTAGAAATGAAATGTTGTCAAAAATTTATCATTACAATTAATTTAAAGATAGTTGCTACACCTTCATTTGCTTGTGTAGGGAAACTATAAACTTATGGGCTGTTTTTTTAAAACCGTGCTATCTATTTTTGAAAAATTGCTTAGGGAATCACTAAATTGATCTGTGTAGTGGCTGTGGCGGTTTGTTTTTCAGATACAGTGAAATTTGCATTGCTATAACTCACATAATCTCCCGATGTAAAAAGACCATTACCGTCTTTGTCATAAAGCGCATAAAGATAATAATCGCCAGGATGAAAATTATCGAAAGTATAACTTGTTTGATTCGGATATAAAATCACAAATCGAGAGAGAGTATTGAGTGCCGCATTATTAAACGTAGTACCTGAAAATAGCGGTTGAGTAGTGATGATAAAATATACTTTGTTTGAAGGAGTGGTTGATAGACTGCTCGAAAAAGAATAACTCGCATTTACTTTCCCTACATAAGGTTGGTCTGCCTCAGCATAAGGGTCGCCATCAAAAGTGTACCATACGCTTTCTATTCTCCCTGCAAAGGCATCAGTAAAATCACGCACCATCTTTTTTTGTGGAAATCCAAAGTGGCTTATAGCATTTGCTGAGCTATTTGCATCTTGTTTACCTGAACGCCAATCCATGTGCAATGTAGCCGTGGGAATGGTATTGTATTTGTTTGTATAGGCCCTTTGAAACATACTGTCTCCTTTAAATTCTATTTCATACGATGTTTTAATTTTACCTTTTACAAAGTCAGTAAATCGATAAAAACTATATGATGGAGATTCAAAAACGCTATCGATGATTTGATAAGTAATTCTTTTTTTTCCTGCCCAGCTACCGCCATTTCTAAATGCTATTTTATATTCACTGCCAACACGAACAATAAAAAAAGAGAGGAAAATATCATTCAGTGAATCCAATTCACTTTTGCCAGATACCTGAGAGGCAGAAATGGGTCTAAAATCTAATGTCCAGTCTGGAAAAGAACCTAAGCTTGTAGTAGAACTTACTGAACCACTCCATATTCCAGGTAGTTTGTTAAGTATGTTGTATCCCATTACGTTTGTTGAAGGGTCTAAATCGGGTACTTTATCTTTAGGGTTGTCGTTGTTTTTGCAAGCTGAAAAAAGGCAGATAGTAACAGTGAAAACTACTACGCTCAGCATTAGATTGAACTTATATATTTTTGTCATATCGTTGTTTTTAGTCAACAACGTTACACTAAAATTTTGAAATAAAATAGGTACACAGTCATAATCTTAATACTAAAAGTAAATGGTTTGTAAATGGTGATTTATATATTCAGAAAATGTACTTCGCCAGTAGCTACATCATAGATGGCACCTACTATTTTGATTTTGTTTTCCTTGGCTAATGTATCTAGTGTTTTACTTCTGTGTCTAATATGCGCTACTGTCATTGCCACATTTTTAGTGGTAGTTTCGTGTAGTATAGACTCGTGCATAGGGTAGGTCGTAGTGCCGCTGATAGCTGGCTTGATTTGGTCTAAGGAGTTAGATAGGTTTTCTAATTTGGTATCATCTACCGCGCCTTTAATAGCACCACAGTTTGTATGCCCGAGTACAACGATGAGTTTGCTTTCTTTAAGTTTCGCTGCATACTCCATACTGCCCAATATATCATCATTTTCAAAATTGCCAGCAACTCTAGCTACAAAAATATTACCTATACCTTGGTCAAAAATGATTTCGTCAGGCACTCTAGAATCTATACAACTAAGGATAAAAGAATGCGGATGTTGTGAGGTTTTTGTATGCAGAATTTCATCTTTATAGTTGGTATGGATCATATGGTTTTTCAAAAAGCGTTCATTCCCATTTTTCAATTCTTCTAAAGCATCGTTTGGCGTTTCTATGTGGGGTGGTACATCATGTTTTTGAAAATGCTGGTAGCACCCGCTCATTATTATTGCCAGCAGGCTACCGATTAGAAAAGCTTTATTCATATTTTTAAGAATGATATTTTATTTTTTCAAATAAAACTACCAAAGATTTTAGAAGTTCATTGGTGTTAGGAAGAATTTGATAATGATTTTGCCCAAACATAAGCGGCAAGTAATACCTCGCCTTTGCTTCGATAGCAAGGGCGTAACTGTTTATATTGTACTCATTGAGCTCTCGTAACGCTTGCTTTACATCATTGATGCCGTGTTTACCTTCATATTTATCGTAGTCATTTGGCTTGCCATCACTGAGTAGTATTACCCATTTATTTTTGGTGGTACGTTTTTTTAATTCATGTCCTGCATGTCGTAGTGCGCCACCAATACGCGTATATCCATTAGGCTCTATTGCTCCGATTTTATTTTTTGCTGTATGCCAATTTTCGTCAAAGTCTTTGATGACTTGATAGCCTAGATAGTTTCTCGTATTTGAATAAAAGGCAGCTACTGAAAAATCAATTTTATGTTCTGCTAAAATTTCACCGAATAGAATAGCTACTTGTTTTTCTACATCTATTACTCTATGGCCATCTACATAGCCATCGCTCGAGAGGCTACTATCCAAAATCAATAGAATCGAAATGTCTTTATCTTTTTTTCGATTAGACAAAAATATTTTTTCGGATGGCGTACGATTGCTGTGTACATCGGTATATAAATCGGTGAGGGCGTCAAGATCAAATTCATTGCCCTCTGTTTGTCGTTTTTGCTGTGTGAGTTTATTATTTAGGTTCGTTACCATTTTGCGTAGTCCTGTGAGTAGTCCATGATTATTATTTATCGTATTTTGATAATAATCTTTGTTCGTGTTAATGTGATGTAGTGGGAAAACTTTGCAGAAATTTTCTCGATATTGTCTCTTTGTATAATCCCATTCTGGGTATGCTATAAAAGAACCATCTTTTTCTTTTTCAGCACTTTCGGCTATGCTTGTGTTTTCTATAAAGTCTGCTTGATATACGGAATGTGCAGTATCATCTACCCGCACTGTAAATTTCATATTCAATTCGTCAAGGGCATCTTGATGTTTTTCGAGCTCGTCATCACCATCAAAATCGCGCCATACACCATTAAACTCATCAGCCGTTTCTACTTTTTCAAAATTATGAGTCATTACATAATCTTCTTGTTGTTTTTTATCAACTGCTACGCTCTTTATCTCTTCTACTGCTTTAGCTTTGATAGTAGTAGTGGTTTCTACTTGCATAGCCGTTTTTATCTTTTCCGAAAAATTTTCAAGCGCAGATATAGTACCTATTTTATCTTGGTTTTTCATCCATTTGCCATACAACCAACTTAAATCTACCGATGTTTTAGGGTCAGTATGTAAATCGATAAGATCTTGTTTGAACTTGTCGTGTAGCTCAATGCCAATGGGGTATTCGTCTGCAAGTTTTGCAAGTATGATAGGTGCATTTTCTTCTGCTTTTGTTTGTGATAAAGTAGGGTCGATAATGTCATCGCTCGACCAATTGAGCCCTAGTTGCTGCTGAATGGAGAGATAGAGAATTCTATAAAAATAAAACGATAAATTATCTTCAGTAGTTTTAAAAATGGCCAAGCGTACAGGCAAGAAAAAGTTATTGTCTTTGTAGCCTCCTTCGCGCTCGGCTCCAAATAGTTCAATGGGTAGGCCAGTGAGCGCTCTAGCCATGATTAAAAGCCGAGGATGTATATCCTCAAGTGCTACTGCATTTACCGCATTGCGAACGGCTTTTTTGTTTTTTCGGTGAAAGTATTTCGCTACTTTCTCAAATATGAGTTCATCTAAATCCATAAGTTAGATCAGCAAGGTGCTGGTATCTACAAGCGCTTGAATCACATCTAAATCATCTGTCAATGGTTCGATGATGGCCACTTTCACCGCCAATCGCTTTGGCAACCCACTGGCTATAAGTTGAGCAGCATCAACGAGCAATCTGGTCGATACAGTTTCGGTAAGTCCTAGTTCTTTTAGATTTCTGATTTTGTTACCAATATTGACTAGTTTTTTAGCGGTATCTTCATCAATTGTTGTTTCATTTACTAAGATTTCAATTTCCGCTTTAGGTTCAGGATAACTAAACGACAGCGCAACGAAGCGCTGTCGTGTAGATGGTTTGAGTTCTTTAAATCCTTTTTGGTAGCCAGGGTTGAAAGATGCGATAAGCATGAAGTCTTCATGCGCTTTGATAGTTTGTCCTAGTTTGTCGATATAGAGTTCTCGTCTATGATCAGTGAGTGAGTGGATAGCTACGACTACATCAGGGCGTGCTTCAGCTACTTCGTCCAAATAAAGTATAAAACCATTTTTGACAGCGGTAGTCAATGGACCATCTATCCACATCGTTTCGGCACCTTTGATGATATATCGACCAATCAAGTCTGTAGCAGAGGTTTCTTCATGGCAGCTTATGGTGAGAAGAGTGAGTTCTTTTACATGAGCTACATACTCTACAAACCTTGATTTACCTGTACCTGTAGGGCCTTTGAGTAGCAGAGGTAGTTTATTCTCGAATACTTTTTCGAACACCTCTATTTCTTTGCCAGTAGGTTTGTAATAAGGTATAGTTATTCTCCTTTCTATCAAGTCTGCTATAGTTTCCATATTATGTGTTAGTTAGTGCTTTTTCTAAAGTTAATGCTTTTGGAAATAAAATGTTATTTTCAAGATGTATATGTAAATGCAGGTCTTGTTCAAATTCTTCAAGTTTTGCATAGAGTGCTTTGAATGTATTGCAAGCCCATTCTGGTGGAGTATAGTTGTTGCTTAGTTTTGCGATTTGTTTTAAAATAGTGCCTGCAACTTCATGCTCAGATTCCATCATATCTATTGGGTTTTGCACTGTACCAAAACGCCCAGCTTCAAACGCGGTTTGTTCCTTTTTAGCTTTCATCATTTTCTTAATGAATGGGAAAAGGATAAGCTCTTCTTTTTTCATATGAGGTGTCAATTCATTGACTACATCAATGAAGAGTTTGTATATTTCTATTGTAGGAGTATGTGCGTGACCATGTACTGATGCTACTTTTTGAGCATATGATAAAATCATGGGCATAGCTTCTTCTACATAGGCATGATGCGTGTTTACGATATAATCGGCTAAGAAATCTAGCTCCCATTTATCGTATCGCTGATCTGTAGCTGAAGCTTCATTAAGTTTCATTAAGTCAGCAGCTAAGTCTTCAAATACTACATTTTCTTTTCTGCATGCTCGCTCAATGGTGATACCTCCTCCACAACAAAAGTCTATACCGTATTTTTTAAATACATGCGCTGTCTTTATATTCTCCTTTACTAAATCGCCTACTTTCCTTACTTTTAATGCTATCGTTTCCATATTTGTTATTTTTAAAGTGAATGAATATTTTAATTGTATAATCCGATGAATTTTTTATCTGATTTTGGTCTTATGATGAGCATCACGTATGCCCAGTTTTGTACTGCGTCTGCATTACTTACTTTTTCTAAATTTTGTATGGTTGGAGTTCCAAACATATGGCTATAGCCGGCTTGGAATGAAACTGATTTGTTGAACACGTAGCCACCAGCTAGATCAAGCTCTGTACCCAAATACTTATTTTGTTTTGTAGTGCCTTTATATACATCTGCGTATGCCATAAATGCGTTGCCATTGAGGGCGATAAATGCAGCAGGGGAGAAGTCGTATCTTAGTTTTAGGTAGGCATCAATTAAACCAACTGAGTTTTCGTGTCTGCCGCCTACATAGAACATATCCATGTAGCCATTAAATCCGTGATTTGTGCCGAAGAGCGGAGAGTAAGATTGATTTACACTGCCTGTATAGTTAGTTGCAGTGCCGCTGAGTACTTCAGCTCCAGCAGTCAATCGAAGTTGGTTTTTCTTCGCCTCGTTAAATTTAAATACTTGCGAAACCTGTAAACTTGCATCAAATGCGTTGAGTTTTTTGTTTTTAATATCTTTTCCGACTTGATGATAATAGTATCCTGATATAGTGGTGTTTTTGTGTGTAAATTTTAAGGTAGGCAACCCAAATGTTTGAGCAAAGCGCATTCCTTTTTGGGTTACTTTACCAGCAGTATCTCTGACGATATACTGTTGTCCATTGTTCCATATCAAAAACGAAAAATCAAATTTGCCCAGCTTTTGTTCTATGCGAAGCATTTGTGCTGTTTTGTATTGATTGGTATTGGTGAAAATATTGTTGGTAAGCGACTCGGCATCTTGATTATATCCGCCACCTAAGTCGATTTTTGTGTTTTTCTTTTCATATTTCAATAGTGCAAAATCGTGCGATCTGCCTTGAAGAGCCCAATCTACATTCCCTAAGAATCGTGCGTTGTCATAGTTGAGCTCTTGCCGTCCTACTTTTAAAGAAAAGCTACTGTCAAAGTGGATCTGCGCCCAACCTTCATACAGTGAAAAAAGGTTGTCGGTTATTTTTAACTGGGCTGTGCTACCCCATGTTCGCACATCTTGAAAGCTCACATAAAAGGTGAGTTTGTTGAGTTGATATTTTCCTTCGAGTCGTATTCTCTGGCTCACGAATGCAGCGGGGTCAGTACCTTTTTCGATAGCTTTCCCGTAGCCATGTCGTAGCTCAAATCTATCAATCATCTGTCCGTTGAATGTAAATTGTGCATATGCTGAGTGGCTGATTGTGAATAATGTAGCCATAAGCATAGCTATAGTGTAAAACTTAATATTAGTTTTCATGATGTTTTATTTTTTTGAGGTTTCAATGATGACTTTCACTGTTTCTTTATTGTTTACACCTAGGCCTTCAAGCTGGTGTATGAGCTCCCCTTTTTGGTTAAAAACACTGATGATATTTGAGTGAGAAAAATCTATAGGGGTTATTTCTCTGTACTTCACCGCCAGCACATTGGCAAATTCCTGTACACTTTCTTTGTTGCCTTGTAGAAAAGTCCATTCATCACCGTCCATTTCTTTATCAATGGCAAATTGTTTTAATTTTTCGGGAGTATCTGTATCTGGGTCTATACTTACGAGTACATATTGAATTTCTTTTTTGTTTTCGCCTGGGATTTGTTCGGATATGGCTTTCATATCGGCTACCAATCTAGGGCAAGCAGCTTTGCAGCTGGTATATATCATTACTACTACGAGTACTTTACCTTTCAGTTCTTTTAGTTCGATTTCTTTACCTTCTTCTGTTCGCCATTTAGTGTCAAGATTGAATATCGACTCGTCAGAAATAGCGAGCTGCTCTTGTATAGTAGCTGTTGTGTTTTCTGTGGTTGCTTTATTGTTGCAGCTATTGAAAGCGATTAAAAAGCATAAAAAAAATAGATAGCGCATAGTGTTTATTTTGTAAGGTCTTTCACACAGCGAAAGCCTAAGTTTTTGACCGAATATTTGGCCTTGATGCTACCTCGAAATGCGTATCGCATAAATGCTGCGTAGTTCATCAGGTCGGTAGCTCCCAATGACCCGCTTCCACAAAACAAATTTCTGTCATTGCTGGAATCTTTTCTCGATTCACCAGATATTAACACGGAGTTGAAGTCAGATGTCCATTCCCAAACTAATCCGTGGATGTCATAAATACCCCAATAGTTTTTGAATGTTTCACCAATTTTGTTTTTGTAGGTTTTAGGTGCTTCGTACCAACTAAGTATGTACTCATTATATTTCTTCGTTTTTCTAGCGTCAGGCATACTTTCGTTTGCCATAGCTACATATTCCCATTCGTCAATCGTAGGCAATCGTTTGCCTTGACATTTGCAATAATCGTTTGCTGCAAACCAAGATACATTGGTGATAGGTGATTTCAAATCCATATCTTTTCTTAATGTAATATCGTTCGTCCATTCAACGAGATAATTTTTATCTACGAACAAACTTTTTGCTTGTGATTTTCGCCACTTAGGATTTTTTATTACAAAATCAAGATAGGCTTCGTTTGTTACTGGATAGACATCCATATAGAAACTGGCTACTTTGACTTTCACTGAATCTCTGCCATAGATAGGAGCATACTCACCTGCTTTTACTAAGACCATAGGTTGGGATTGACCATATATACTATACATGAGCAATGCCGTAAATACCATCAATCCCAACTTTATGTCCTTTTTCATATTAATGTTCTGCTGATTTAGCTCTTACTTTAGATACCATTTCAGTAGTCACTTCTTTTTTAGAATTGCCCCAGCTATTATAAACATAGGTCAATACGTTGGCTACTTCTTCATCATTAAGGGTTTGTGCAGTCATCACACTGTTATACTTTTTACCATTTACAGTGATTTCGCCAGATTTACCATGCATTACAATATTGATAGCTCTATCTACATCTTCATTCAAATAGTCCGAAGCTGCAAGAGGAGGGAAGGCATTGGCTACTCCAGCACCATTATCTTGATGACAAGCAAAGCATGTCTTAGTGTACAAGATTTTTCCTGCTTCGATTCTTTCTGGAAGAGATACTGCTTTTGGAGCTGCTTCAGACTTGCCGCCTGGCATAGTTTGGATTGTACCTCCTTCTGGATGATAGATACCTTCTACTTGCTTGCCGCTATAGATGTTCTTATTTTCATCGCCAGTTACTTTTAGCATTCCTAATGCACCTTTATTGAAAGCTCTGAAAATAGAGTGGTCAACAATGATAAAAGTACCCGGTACATCTACCCTAAAATCAACTATGGCAGCACCACCAGCTGGGATAAGTGTAGTTTGAACGTTTTTGTTAATCATATTGCCACCTTCAACGTGCACGTTGTCGAATATTTCACCGATTACGTGGAATGAAGAAACTAAGTTTGGTCCACCGTTTCCTACAAACAATCTTACTTTTTCGCCTACTTTTGCACTGATTGCATTATCTCCTGTGAGTGCGTTTGTGCTACCATTAAATACAACGTATTCTGGATGCTCATCTACTCCTTTTTGCATATCAAATGCTTGAAGTCCTTGGTCTCCATTTTTTCCTTTAGTATAGAAATCACCTTGCATGATGTAGTATTCTTTATCTACTTTAGGTAAGCCCCCGGCTGGCTCTACTAGTATCAAACCGTACATACCGTTTGCGATATGCATACCTACAGGTGCTGTAGCGCAGTGGTACACATATAATCCTTGGTTTAGCACTTTGAATGAAAACACCACCTCATGACCTGGTGCTACAAATGATGATGCTGCACCACCACCTTGGCCAGTAACGGCATGCAAGTCAATATTGTGGGGCAATTTATTGTCTGGATGGTTCTTGAGGTGAAACTCCACTTCATCGCCAATTCTGGTTCTGATGAAGCTTCCTGGTACAGATCCTCCAAATGTCCAATAGGTGTACGTTACGCCAGGAGACATTTCTCCTTCTTTTTCTAATATTTCCATGTTTACAATAAGCTTAGTAGCTTTTCTATCTCCTACTGGCTTGGGTACATTTGGTGGAGATGTCAGTTCAGCCTCCATTTGCCCACTTACTGCTATTTGAGATCCTTCAAGCGAAGTGTGATTCTTGTCGCTCTTGCAACCAGTAGAGTGGAGTAGCATCCCTATACATGCTACCATGAGTGTTTTTTTGAATAGGTTTTTTGAATGTTTCATAGCGTTTGCTTTTTTTTTGTTTAGAGTTTATTTATATTAATTGTTGACTTTTTCGATTGCTTCATCATTTGGTAATCCATGTTTTATGAATTCGTAGATAAAAAAGCTGATACCTACACTGAAGAGAGTAGCACATATAACGAGGACTAAGAAGTGCACTTCGATTTCTTTTTGCACATCACCAAAATCTAAGCCCATGATTCTTTCCATATATACTTGCGCTACGCCAGCAGCTGCAAATGCAGAGGTCATTCCAATCATACCTATATTTGATAACCAAAATGCTAATATTCCATTAGTTGTTTCGTAGCGTTTTCTGCCTGTAAGATTTGGTAAAGTATAAGTGATGATGGCAAATACTATCATACCGTAAGCTCCCCAAAATGCTAGGTGTCCATGCATGGCTGTAACGAGTGTACCATGTGTGTACATGTTTACAGATGGTAGTGTATGCGCTAGTCCTAGCAAACCTGCTCCTACGAATGAAATAATGGCTGTGCCCAATGTCCAGCTCAAGGCTAATTTGTTTGGATGTTTCTTTTCTCCTTTACGATACATGGCTATGGCAAACAATGCCATACCTAAGAAGGCAAGAGGTTCAAGGGCAGAGAAGATACCGCCAATTATCAACCAATATTTTGGAGCACCTATATAGTAATAGTGGTGGCCTGTACCTAAGATACCAGAGATAAATGTAAGTCCCACGATCACATATAGCCATTTTTCAATTACTTCTCTATCTACTCCAGTGATTTTGATAAGTAAAAAGGCTAAGATACCGCCCATGATTAGTTCCCATACACCTTCTACCCAAAGATGCACTACCCACCATCTAAAGAATGAGTCTGTAGTTTGGCTATCAAACCAAATCATACCAGGTAAGTAAAGTAAGGCAGCAAATACTAGTCCCATCGTCAATACTAATGATGTAGTAGTGCGCTTCTTGCCTTTAAATAAAGTAGCCAAAATTAATCCTAGGAATGTTAGCACGTTGATTACCACTAAATAGTCTAAGGGGCGAGGGATTTCGAGAAACTTTCGTCCTTCCCAATAGTTGAAGTGATAGCCTACTATGGCAATGACTCCTACAACTGCCAATGATATAAGCTGCACATAGGCCAGTTTTACATTGACTAGTTCGTATTCGGCCTCTTCGGGGATAATGTAGTAAGCAGCACCCATAAAGCCAGATAGCAACCATACTACGAGTAGATTGGTATGTACTGCTCTAGCAGTGTTGAATGGGATAATGCTGTGTAAGCCGTCATAGCCCATGTGTGCAAAACCCATAATGAAGCCATAGACAAGCTGAAGTGTAAGTAGCAGCATCGATAAAGCGAAAAACCAATAGGCTACTTTTTGTGATTTATATCTCATTGTTTTAGTTTTTAGTTGTTAATTGTTGTTTTGAACTTAGTTTTTGCAGGAAATCCGTTTAGATCTACCTCACCTACCCAAGTTAGAAATGCGACTAAATCATTAGCCTCTTTTTCTGAAAATCCATAGGCGACCATTTTTCGACCTCTAGGCGACCAAGGTGTTTTTGACATCAAGGCTGCTTTGATGTATCCTTCTCCTCGTCTTTCTACTACCTTGGTAAGTTCTGGAGCGTAGTAGGCTCCTTCTCCCATGATAGTGTGGCATCCCATGCAGTTATTGCCTTCCCATAGGTGTTTACCTGCTATCACCTCGGGGGTGATATTTTCTTCATTGGTTTGTTTTGGCACTGTCACACTAAGTGTGTTCCAAGATAATCCTAGAAAAACAGCGAAGGATAATGCTGTTCCTCCAAGGAAAAATCCCCGTGCTTGGCTTTTTGATAACATAGTTATTGTTTTTAGTTATTAATTGGATAAAATTGTCTGATTTGAAGCTAAAAAAATTTATTCCCTAGGGTTGTGAAGTTTATAAATAGGGCTTTGTACTATTTTATCTAGTGTCAAATCAAGTAATGTTGTATTCATTTGAAATCGTATAGGGCTGTATATGTGATGTACTGGACATGGATTTAAGTCTGAGCATAGGGGCAATCCTAAAAAACAGTCCACACTAATCTCTGCACATTCTACAGCTTTCAAAATGGTAATTACGCGAGTGGATTTTATTTTCTCTTCGCTAATTTCATATCCACCGCCACCGCCTTTCGATGATGTAATGATATTTGCAGCTACTAATTGTTGTAAAATTTTAGAAGTAAAAGCAGGTGGGGAGTCTATGGCTTTGGCTACGCTATTTAGTGTGGCTCTGCTTCCTTCTTCGCGATTCGCACTGAGATGTATCAGCGCCTTTATGGCATATTGTGCTGCTTTTGATAGCATTTTATTTTCTTATTTCACTGTAATGTTAAGTGTTTTATCTTAATTAGACAAATTTATCCAATTAAAGTTTTTAACTTTTTTTTCAACATTATGATTTTATGTGTAAATGTTTAAATTTAAAATTATTCAAAGATTGAAATTATATCTTTTGCATACTTTTCGGCTATCACTTTTCGCTTTAATTTCATGGTAGGGGTCAGCTCTCCAGTGGCTACGGACCAATCGTCAGCTATCAAGCGTGTTTTCTTTATTTGTTCCCAATGGCCAAAATTGATATTTAACAATGTCACTTCTTGGTCAATAAGAGCGATGGTCTTAGGGTTTTGCAATAAACTAATGCGGTTGTCATAAGGTACATTTTCTTCTTTTGCCCACAACGTAAGCTGCTCAAAGGAAGGTACTATCAATGCAGCTATAAATTTTTTGTCATCGCCTCCCACTACCATAATTTGTTCGATAAAATCACTTTCTTTCATCTTGTTTTCGATAGCTTGAGGTGCTATGTATTTTCCACCAGCAGTTTTAAAAAGCTCTTTTTTTCTATCTGTTATTTTCAAAAAATGGTGACCATTCTCTTGTACCCATTTACCGATATCACCAGTATGAAACCATCCCTCTGTTGAAATCACTTCTGCGGTCAAGTCTGGCCGGTTATAATATCCTCGCATAATATTTTTTCCTTTAGCTAGGATCTCTCCATCATCGGCTATTTTGATAGATACACCTGGTATAGGCATACCTACAGTGCCTATACATCGCTCTTTTTCGTTGACACGGTTTACACAAAGCACAGGCGATGTTTCGGTAAGGCCATAACCCTCTATGACCTGAATACCCGCTGCTGAAAACAGGGTGATAAGTCTAGGTTGCATGGCTGCTGCTCCAGTAACTACAAATTCTACTTCACCACCCAAAGCCTCTTGCCATTTACTAAACACTAATTTTCTCGCCAAGCTTAATTTGATTTTGTAAAGCAGTCCATTATCTTTTCCAATGCGATATTGAAGACCAAGCGCTATTGCCCAATAAAAAAGTTTTTTCTTATAGCCGCTTAAAGCCATTCCTTTGGTCATTATTTTTTCATACACTTTTTCAAGTAAGCGAGGTACTGTAGTAAAGCAAAATGGTTTGACTTCTTTTAAATTTTCGCCTATAGTTTCTAGTGATTCGGCATAGTGAATGTGCATTCCATAAGAGAGATAAGCAAAAAAAACCATACGCTCAAAGCTGTGGCAAAGCGGAAGGAAACTCAATGTTCTTTTATTTGCTTCGAGCGGAGTGACTTGTTTCACGCCATTTATATTACTAATGATATTCTCGTGTGAAAGCATTACCCCCTTTGGGTTTCCGGTAGTACCAGAGGTATAAATGATAGTAGCTAAATCTTGGTCGCTTACTTCACTTTTCCTTTTTTCGAGTTCAGTCTCACGTATTTCGATTGGGAGTATGGTATATAGCGCAGAAGAGCCATTCATGGCATCAAATGTAAAAATCTCCTTGAGCGAAGATACTATTGGAAATAGGTTTTTGACCTTGTTATAAATAGTCTCATCACCTACAAAAGCATATTTGATTTCGGCATCTTTAAAAATGAAAGCATAGTCCTTTGCGGAGATATTCGGATACATAGGCACAGGTATAGCACCGATCTGCATTGCGGCTATATCTACTACATTCCAAGCGGCTCTATTATCGGCTATGATAGCTATTTTTTCATCTTTAGCTATCCCTTTATCTATCAGTAATTGGCTTACACGGTTTGCTAAAAATTGAATTTCATCAAAACTATAATGCTTCCATTCGTTTTCCTCTTTGGCAGAGATAAAATGCTGATCGGGCTGTTTCGCCACATGATATGAAAGTAAATCAAATAAGCGTTTGGCTTCCATAGGTGACTATTTAATCAGTTGGCTAATGGCTTTAAACTCTGCTGTTCCCGCTTCGTTTAATAGCATGAAGAGTATCATTTCGGTCGAGACGATATATGCTCCAGATTGTCGCATTCTGTCTATTGCTAATTGTTTGTTTTCTATAGTGCGTGAGGAGATAGCGTCTGCTACCACATGCACATTAAATCCAAGTTCAATACCTTCTAATACAGTCTTTAAGACACATATATGAGCCTCCACACCGCAGATGATAAGATCTTTAATACCATTGGCTTTGAGGTCATTCAATATGGGGGCACTTTGCATACAGCTAAAACAGATTTTCTCGTAAAGGGTATGCGCTTGTGGGAGTAATATTTCTGTACAAGTTTTGCCTAGTCCTTTAGGATATTGTTCTGTGATAAATATTTTGAGCGAAAAGATTTCAGCTCCTTTTAGTAGAGTGTTTGTGTTACTAATCGTTCGTTCTCTTTGCTGTATCACAGGCATTAGTCGCTCTTGAATGTCAATGACTAATAGCGCAGTATGATTGCGATTGAGTATTCCGGTGTTGCTCATAATATTATATTTTACATAGAAATTGAACCTTTCCTAAATTCTGACTTGCCTATAATGGCATTGATAATGTAGGGTATTCCATTTTTACTACTTTGTTTGGCTTCATCAACAGCGATGGAAAACTCGTCTAGTGTTTCTACTCGTTTGCCATCTGCCCCAAATGCTTTGCCAATCATCTCATAGTTTGAGTGGGCTAAATTTACCGCACAACTGCTTTTTAAAAACTCTACTTGGTCACGAGCTATTTGAGTCCAGCAGGCATCGTTTCCTATCACTGATATCACAGGCAATTGATGTCGCACAAAAGTATCGTATTCCATCAGACTGTATCCTGAGCTACCATCGCCCCAAATAATAAAAACATCTTTTTCAGGGAAAACCAACTTTGCTCCTAATGCAAATCCAGCTCCTACACCTAGTGTGCCAAAAACGCCTGGGTCTAGCCAAGAGAGTGGAGCACTCGGACGCAACGTATAAGCAGCCGTAGCTACAAAATCGCCTCCATCAGCTACTAAAATAACATTGTCATGTAACTTAGTTTCTAATGTCTTAAATAGTTTCAGTGCATTTATCCCTTTGCATCTTTCGGCTGCTTGTGTATCAATATTTTGCTCTCTTGCTGCATCACGTTGTTTCAGTTTTCCAATCCATGTAGCATCAATGTATTGATATTCTTTTGCTAAGTCGATTAAAAAGTCTTGAGGATCGGCCAATATGCCGATAGTAGGACGCTTATTTTTATTTAAGTCTTCTTTGCTTCGATTGATAGACACATATGGCCTATGCCCAATGTGATTGCCATAATCTAATCTAAAATCATTGGGTACTCCAGCTAGTATGATGAGGTCCGCATCTTTAATTGCGTCTTTACGTTTATGACGCATCTGTAGATTACTCTCTTTACCTAGCAATCCTCTACCCATACCGCTTAGGTAAACGGGTATTCCTAACTTGGCTACTGCATTTGCTAGTTCATTTGCCTTTTGCGGATTCATCATAGCACCACTACCTACTAGGAGCAATGGTTTTTTAGCCGATTTTAATTTGGCAGCTACTTTGGCTACATCATTAGCGCTGTGAGCGGGATATGTTATTATTTCTAGTGCTTGATTAAAATCTACATTGTCTTTTCCTTCAAACAATCTTTTAGCATGGCGATTTATATACCATTGTAATACTCTTTCTTGAAAATTTCTAGGTGGCTCTTCTTTACTTTTGGCACCATACCATTCTCTTACTAGTTCTTCTCCAAAAAGTGTATCAATAGGGCATTCTACAAACACAGGTCCTGGAATTCCTTCTTGTGCCACTCGAAATGCTTTTTCTAGAATGTGCACGATATCTTTTACTTTAGTAATGCGTGATGCCCATTTTACATTTGGCTTCATCAAACTCATTTGGTCTATATCTTGTAATGAGCCTCTGCCCTTCAAAATAGTAGCTGCTCCGCCTCCTAATAGTACCAGGGGTGACTGAGCGAGATAGGCGTTTTTTACCGCTGTGATGGTGTTTGTCAAGCCCGGTCCAGCGGTAACTACTGCTACACCTGGGATACCCGTAAGCCTTGATACGGCATCGGCTGCAAACACAGTAGTGACCTCATGTCGAGTATCTATAACGCGTATCCCTAGGTTTTCGGCACCTACAAAAATGGGCGATACGTGCCCACCGCATAATGTAAACAAGAATTTCACCCCCTGCTTTTGTAATACTTTAGCAATGATTTCTCCTCCGTTCATAATGATTATTTATTTTTAATGTTGTTAATACTATAGCGCTTCTCTCTAAAAAAATCTAAAACCAACATGGCCCGCAGTGATGAATAGCAATGTAGGCAATCGAGAATACATTTAATTTAGGATTTTGGTAGGCATTAGTGTTGCAATGTTTCTGGCTCTGCTCTTCATCATTGTTGCTTTTTCACCTGCATATAGTTCATCTACAGTAGCCTCAAACAAAACAAACCAATGCTCGAAATGGGCTACTGTCAAGGGGCTTTTTTTGTTTAACAAAAAATGCTTTAGAAGTGGATTGCCAGTATAGACGTTTGTTTCGAATAGGATGCTTTCCCAAAAATCATACATTTTAGGTAAGTGAGTATCCCAATTCACTTTGGCTACATCATTGAAAAAATAACCAATAGTTTCATCTGTTTTTACTTTCTCATAAAAAACATTTACTACGTTTTCAATGTCGCTTCTATGTTGAATATCTAGTTTCATGAGTGTTAGTTTTAATATGTTAAAAACCGAGGTATGATGATAATTGATATGTTGAGTTATATCTAACATTAGAATGGAGCTAAATAGTTCGATAACGATGTCCTTATATTATTCAGCCAAGACGTGTTAGGGTCTTGGCTGAATAGTTATGTTAAGTCTAATTGACCTATTTATAGGCGTAGTTGTGTCTTATCAAGTGAAGACAAATGTTTGGATAAATTATTTTACTCCATCATTTTTTCTCATATACTCTACTATGCTACGAGCTTCATCATCTGTGAGGTTTTGATTTGGCATTCTTACCAAACATAATTCAAGTTGAGCTTGTACTTCAGGATCTTTGTCTATCATTGGATCAGGATTAGTGATAAAGTTCATAATCCAATAAGGCGCTCTTCTTTCTGTTACTCCTTTCCAACCTGGTCCTACGAGTTTTTCGTCAGAAAGCTTGTGGCAAGAAGTACATTTTGAATTAGCAATACCTTCGCCTTTAGTAGCCATAGCAGCATCCAATGAACTTAGGGTTACGTTTTCAGCGGTAAATTTTCCTTCTCCGCGTTTTGGATCGTAAGAGGTAGGCTCAGCTACCATACTTTGAGGAGCTTCTGTTGTTTCTGTTGTTGCTTCTTCAGTTTTAGTTTCTTCTTTGTTGCCTCCACAAGAGTATAAGGCAAAAGTAGCTATGGAAACTAAGGCAATTAGTTTGATTTTTTTCATGAGTTTAATTTTTTTTATGATACAAAGGTTAAACATATCTATTGAATAAAATATGACCTT
The DNA here is from genome assembly GCA_937894725.1 of uncultured Bacteroidota bacterium. Lineage (GTDB taxonomy): Bacteria > Bacteroidota > Bacteroidia > Chitinophagales > LD1 > CALAYL01. Next base: position 117 of record CALAYL010000006.1, on the reverse strand, counting down.
AGTCATAGTGTCTAAAATAAAGTATTTTTTTTCTTGAATATAGTATTAATAGATTGAAAAAATAAATTTGAGGGAGCTATAAAAAAAGTCTTGCTGTTTATTGCAAGACTTTTTAAG
>CALAYL010000005.1 GCA_937894725.1 uncultured Bacteroidota bacterium | reverse complement strand
GACTCATCGGTAAATTCCAAAAATCACAAAAACCATCACTCAAAATGGCGAACTGCGTATATCTACCCTAAAATTGTTATTTTTGGCAACTTTTGATGAAATAAAAACCCCAAAAGCCGTTTAATCAAAGCATGAGCCTAAAGTCCGAAATAGATTTACAAAAATTACCACAGCATATTGCCATCATCATGGATGGTAATGGGCGATGGGCAAAGCAGCACGGCAAGAACCGTGTGTTTGGTCATACCAATGGAGTAAAGGCGGTACGGGAAACCTCAGAGGCTTGCGCAGAAATGGGCGTGAAACATCTCACACTATATGCATTCTCTACCGAAAATTGGAATAGACCCATGGAGGAAGTATCCGCCTTGATGAAGCTATTGCTCAAAACGATTCGTTTAGAAATAAAGACGCTCAATAAAAATAATATACGACTCAAAGCGATAGGCAATCTGGATATGCTGCCAGAGGCTACTCGCCATGAGCTCACTCACGCTATCGAAGCTACTGCTCAAAATACCCGTATGGATTTAGTATTGGCATTAAATTATAGCAGCAAATCGGAATTGGTACGCGCTACCCAACTTTTGGCTACACAAGTAAAAGAAGGCAAAATAGCGGTAGAAGACATAGCTGAAACCACCATCTCAGCTATGCTTTACACTGCCGATATGCCCGACCCCGAGTTGATGATACGCACTAGCGGTGAACATAGATTGAGCAATTTTTTATTGTGGCAATTGGCCTATTCAGAATTTTATTTTTCGCCCGTATTATGGCCCGATTTTGATAAAGAAGAATTGTATAAAGCGATATATGCCTATCAGCAACGTGAACGCAGGTTTGGAAAAACCTCAGACCAACTATCTACCACCCAAAATAACCCAGCCTGATTTGAAAACTTCGCTCCCACGCACTTTTGGCTATTTGTTATGCCTTTGCTTTATGATGATAGGTATATCGGTCATGGCGCAAGATCTCCCCCTTATGGACTATGCTAAAGCAAAAGAATATGAGTTGGCAGGGCTCAAAGTAGAAGGTACCCAATTTTTGGATGAGCGCGTACTCATCACCCTTTCGGGTTTACAAAAAGGCGATAAAGTAAAGGTGCCAGGCGAAGACATTTCGAAGGCTATCAAGACACTTTGGAAACAAAAATTATTTACCAATATCGCTATCCGTACCGATAAAATAGAGGGCGAAAAAATATACCTCACTATCGAAGTAGAAGAGCGACCTAGGCTTTCTCGCTATAATATCAAGGGCATAAAATCTGCTGATGTAGAGGATTTGAGAAAAAAACTGGATGTACGAGCGGGCAGTATTTTTACTGAAAATATAAAACGTACCTCTGTACATCAAATCAAAAAATACTATATCGACAAAGGGTATTTGAATGTAGATGTAGAAGTGAAAGAAAAACACGATACGGCACTTCAAAACTCAGTAACGGTGCAATATTATATCGACAAAGGGCCATTGGTAAAAATCAAAGAAATCAACATCGAGGGAGTTACTCATTTTTCGGAAGGGCAGATAAAAGGGAAAATGAAAGATACGAAGGAGAAAATTAAATTCGACCTTCCTGCGATATTCCGATTTAAGAAAAACTTTGCAAAAGAACCAAACCACCCACGATGGTACCATATACCCGGCAACCTCGCACCTACGCGTATGTACGAGTATCTTGATAGGTTTGTGAATCTCAATTTTTTTAAAGCATCTAAATTTAAAAGAGCAGACTATGAAGGCGACAAATCGAAAGTAATTGACTACTACCTCTCAAAAGGATATAGAGATGCACGAATAGTATCAGACAGCGTGTATAGAATAGATGAAAAAAACCTGGGTATCAAAATGGTAGTAAGCGAAGGTCGTCAATACTATTTTAGAAATATCGAATGGAACGGCAATACAAAGTATTCGGACTCATTGTTGTCTCGTATTATGAATGTAAAGAGAGGCGATGTATATAGCACAAAAGCATTAGAAGAAAAATTATATTCAAATCCGAATGGAGGTGATGTAAGTTCGCTTTATATGGATGATGGCTATTTATTTTTTAGCGTAACTCCGCTCGAAGTGCGCGTAGTAGGCGACTCGATAGATGTAGAGCTAAGAGTAAATGAGGGGCCACAAGCTACAATCAGAGATGTACGTATCATGGGCAATACTAAAACCAATGAGCATGTGATTCGTAGAGAGTTGTTTACCCTACCAGGAAATAAGTTTAGTAGAGCAGATTTGATTCGATCACAAAGACAGATAGTCAATCTAGGCTATTTTGACCCACAACAGCTCGATGTGATACCAATACCGAATCCAGAAAACGGTACAGTAGATATCGAATATCGTGTGACCGAAAAGCCATCAGACCAATTGGAATTATCTGCTGGATATGGAGGTAAAGCACAAGGTTTTGTGGGTACGTTGGGTATATCGTTTACTAACTTCTCTTTGCGCAATATCATTGACAAAAAAGCATGGTCGCCACTACCTTCGGGCGATGGACAGCGATTGTCGCTCCGATTCCAATCGAGTGGCAAGCAAAGTCAATTTTATACTGCCTCATTTACAGAACCGTGGCTAGGAGGAAAAAAGCCCACTTCGCTCTCTGTATCATTTAATAGAACGCAATACAATACCCTTGATGGTACGCTTTCGGGCAAAATCATAGGTACTTATGCTGCTACAGCAGCATCTGTAGGGCTAGGCACAAGGCTCAAGCGTCCAGATGATTTCTTTACCTTTGAAGCGGCATTAAATTATCAGAACTTTGCAACAAACAATTCGTCTTATTTCCCCCTATTTAGTACTGGGGTAGCCCACAATCTAAACCTTACCTTAAACCTAAGTCGAAACTCGTTAGATGCGCCATTGTATCCACGTCACGGATCAAATCTTTCGCTTACGGTTTCTGCTACATTACCATATTCATTGATGTTTAATGATCTCAAAAATCTGCCATATGAGAGCGATACTTTATCTGCTGCGCGTAGATACAAGATGGTGGAGTATTTCAAAGTGCGTTTTGACTATGACTGGTACACAACTATCTGGCAAAACTTAGTATTGAAATTATCAGCAAAAATGGGATTCCAGGGCTATTACAATCCACGTATAGGCAATTCGCCATTTGAGCGATTTGAATTGGGTGGTGATGGTATTTCAAACTTCCAAGTATTGGGTAAGGACATCATATCGCTTAGAGGGTATCCGGTACTTACACAAAGCACAGGAGCGTCTATTTTTAATAAATTTTCGATGGAGGTGCGCTATCCTATATCACTCAATCCATCAGCTACTATTTTCGGGCTAGCATTTTTTGAAGCGGGTAATGCTTGGTATAATATAAAGGCATATAAACCATATCAACTCAATCGTTCTTTAGGTATAGGTGTGAGGGTGTTTTTGCCAATGTTTGGTTTACTGGGTGTAGATTATGGATTCCCATTAGACAAGGTGTTTGATGGCAATGGCACCAATATTGCCAACCCTAAAGGCGCTCCGAGAATAATATTAGGACAAGAACCTCAATAGTTAATAAATGAAAAAAGAGATTGATAAAATCAATTTGGCACTCGAATTGAAATTATCTTACCAAAGCTCTAAACGAATTGAGTTTTTGATTAATTAAAACTAAAACAGAAAACAATGAAACGACTAATTTTAATTGCCGCCCTTACCGTAGGTTTTTTTGCCAATGATGCTACCGCTCAGAAGTTTTGCTTTGTAGATATGGAATACATATTGAGCAAGGTGCCATCATATACAGAGGCGCAAAAGCAACTCGATGTAGCCTCACAAGGTTATCAAAAAGAAATTGATGCTAAACGAAAGAAGGTAGAAGACATGTACAAGACCTTTCAGGCAGAGCAGGTATTGATGACAGAGCAGATGAAGCAACAAAAAATCAAAGACATCGAAAGTGCAGAGGTAGCCGTAAAGGATTTGCAAAGAGATAAATTTGGCCCTACTGGCGAATTGTTTAAAAAGCGCCAAGAGCTCATCAAGCCTGTACAGGATAAAATTTATGATGAGATTCAAAAGTATGCTCAGGCTAAGGTATATGACTTCATATTCGACAAGTCGAGTGGTCCATCAATGCTTTTTGCCAACGAAAAGTTTAACAAAAGCGATGATATACTCACCAACATGGGTATTACTAAAAAGTAAGCACTAGCTCAAGTATTTTTTTATTTTCACATTTCAATAATAACTCAACAAACAAACATGAAAAAATTAGCGTTCGCACTGATGATGATAGGTGGTACTACTGCCTTTGCACAACAAAAAATTGGCCACCTTAACTCTACAGAGATATTACAAGCATTGCCTGAATACAAACAAATGTCTGATGCCGTAGAAAAGAAAAAAGCAGACTACTCTAAAATTATGGAAAACATGTATGGTGAGTACGAGAAAAAAGCAAAAGAAGTACAAGAGCAGGGCGATAAAATGACTCAGATAATTTTGGACACAAAAGTGCAAGAAATTAAAGATCTAGAGCGTAGAATTGGTGATTTTGAGCAAAAGGCACAAGATGACTTGAGCAAGTATGCACAAGATTTGATGAAGCCATTAAACGAAAAATATCTAAAAGGAGTAAAAGAAGTAGCTAGAGAAAATGGCTATGCTTATATACTTGATATAGCTGCAGGAGGAGTAGTTTATTTCCCAGAAACTGGATCAGATGTAACACCACTCGTGAAAACGAAAATAGGCGCTACTCTACCTGTACCATCTCCGAACGCGCCAGCTAAAGTAGCAACACCAGGAAAATAACAAGAGGGTGAAACTTCATAAAAATCAAGCCATAGGCGTATTTGATTCAGGGATTGGCGGCCTCACGGTCGCCAATGCCATTTCTACCCTATTGCCCAATGAGCAAATCATTTACTTTGGCGATACGGCACATCTGCCCTATGGCGATAAATCGGCTAGAGCTATCAAGCAATACTCGTATATGATAGCTGATTTTTTGCTCGAAAAAAAATGTAAAGCAGTAGTGATAGCCTGTAATACAGCATCGAGTGTAGCTTACACTTTTCTCAAAGAACTTTACAAGGATGAAGTCATCATCATAGATGCTATACAGCCTGTGATAAATGGGATATGCCAAGACGATAGTATCAAAAAAATTGCGATTATAGGCACACAAGTCACTATCCAAACAGGTGTATATGAGCAACGATTTAAAGCGCAAAAGCCAGAGCTGTCTTTGTTTTCATTGGCTACACCACTCTTAGTGCCTATGATAGAAGCTGGCAATTTTAAAGACGAAATGTCGAGAGCTATATTGAAATCATATCTCGACCGCCCAGAGTTTGTAGAGGCCGATGCCATAGTGCTCGGATGTACTCACTATCCACTTATCAAGCAAGATATACTCGAGGTATTAGGCCGTCCTGTCAAAGTATTTGACAACACGGACTTTGTAGCCCGTGAAGTAGAATTAGAATTGCGGAGGCTTTATCTGTTAGCGGACAATAAGGTCGGTGCAGATGAGTTTTATGTGTCGGACTATACAGAAATGTTTGAGAAAACTACGCGTATATTTTATGGAGAAAAAATACAACTCAAACTCAATAATATATGGCGCACCAATGTTTAAATTCAATAAAATATATACTATGAAAAAAGGAATATTGCTTTTGATAATAGCGGTAGCTTTGATAGCTAATCTAGGCAAAGCACAAGGCATCTCATTTGAGCATGAAATGTCATTTAATGAAGCTTTAGCTAAAGCGAAAGCAGAAGGTAAGTTGATATTTATGGACTGTTATACAACCTGGTGTGGGCCATGCAAAATGCTTACTGCCAATACTTTTCCAGACCCTACACTAGGCGAATATTTTAATCAGCGATATATAAATCTAAAGATGGATATGGAAAAAGGTGAGGGGTCTGAATTGCAGGCGCAGTTTGGGGTGAGAGCTTATCCTACACTCCTCTGGATAGATGGCAATGGAGTGGTAAAACACAGAGCTATGGGTTATATGGATCCAAATGCTTTACTTGCACAAGCGCAAAGTATAGTAAGCCCTTTACCCGCAGCGTATGAATCGATGAAAGTAAAATATGCGAGCGGTGAGCGAAGTGTTGACTTTTTGGCGGACTATCTAAACGTAATGAAATCGGGAGGATTACCATATGATTCAGTATTTGAAATTTACATAGACAAACTGTCTGCGGCTGATTTGAAAAACGAAAAAAACACAGCGCTTATTTATCAGTTCACAAACACATTACAATCGCCTGGCTTACCTCAGCTCATGCGTAATAAAGCCTATTTCATAACCAAAAATGGACAAGAAGGTTTTGATAAAAAAATAGTAGGAATAGCCGAAGCGGCAATCAAGGAAGGTGTGGTAAAAAAAGAGGAGTCGCTGATAAAAGGAGCTACTAAATTGCTCAAAGATGCAAAGGTGAAAGACGCTGAAGTGCTCAGTAGTAAAGCGTTTACAGAATATTATTTTAGAATACAAGATTGGAAATCGTACGATAAATATGCTACGGCAGCGTTGAAAAAAGCAGGGGCAAAAGACGAAAAAATGCTCAATGCCACAGCTTGGAATTATTATATCAACATAGAAGATACCAAGTTGCTTTCTAAAGCAAAGGATTGGGCATACAAGGCTGTGAATCTTAAAAATACTTGCGAAAACAATACAACTTACGCCTACTTAAACTACAAGCTAGGATTGCTCAAGGAGGCAGAGTTGGCCTGTGATTATGCACTACTCAAAGCAAAAGAGGATGATGCGAATCCAGCCTCTGCAAAAGCCTTAAAAGAACTCATTCAAGAAGAGTTGGCAAAGAAGAAGTAAACGACAATACTGATTTTTTTTCGTAGGCATATGTCTTAAAATCCTAAATTGCGCTATGAGAAAGGATAAAAAAGCTATACCACTACCGAATGTAACCATTACGGCTATGTCGGCAGAAGGCAAAGGTGTAGCAAAGATAGATAGCAAAGTGCACTTTGTAAAGGGTGGGGTACCTGGCGATGTGGCAGATTTACTATTGCACAAAACAAAGTCGAAATACGCTGAAGGAGAAATCGAGCAACTCATCACTCCATCGCCCAAGCGAACAACGCCTGTGTGTGCGTATTTTGGGACTTGTGGTGGCTGTAAGTGGCAACATATCGACTACATGGCACAGCTCGAATTTAAACAAGAAACAGTAACAGAAGCGATACGTAGAATCGGTAAGCTAGATGTGGCATTGACACATCCTATAGTGGGTGCTGCCAATCCATTTTTTTATCGCAACAAAATGGACTTTGGATTTACAGATAGACGATGGCTCACCGAAGCGGAAATAGCCTCAGGTGAAGCTTTTGATCGCAATGGTGTAGGATTGCATGTGGCAGAGAGTTTTGCGAGTATAGTCGATATAGAAAAGTGTTATTTGCAAGATGATTTTTCAAATCAAGTGCGTACTGGATTGCGTGATTTTGCGAAGCAAAAAGGCATTGCTTTTTTTGACCTACGATATCAAAAAGGTTTTTTGAGAACGCTCCTCATTCGAACGGCCTCTACAGGACAAAACCTAGTACTACTCAGCGTGACAGAGCCTGATATGGAGAAAATAAATTTGCTCATGGAGTTTTTGGCAAATGAATATCCGGCCATTACTTCATTGCAATATGTAGTCAATCAAAAACGAAATGATACAATATATGATTTAGCTACAGTGGTGTATAAAGGCGAGGGCTATATTATCGAGCAGTTGGGAAATTATAAATTTAAAATAGGACCAAAATCATTTTTTCAAACGAATACGAAACAAGCAGAGAAGCTTTACGAGATTACCAAAAAGTTTGCGCAACTAAAGCCCACAGATACCGTCTATGACTTGTACACAGGAGTAGGTAGTATAGGTATCTATCTATCTGATAGCTGTAAAACGGTGACGGGTATAGAGCAAATACCCGAAGCTATAGAAGATGCAAAACTCAATGCTGCACTCAATGGAGTGACAAACTGCAATTTTTATGCAGGTGATGTGCGGATGATATTGAATGAAGCGTTTTTAGCACAGCATGGTAGAGCCGATGTGATTGTAACCGACCCGCCACGCTCGGGTATGCATGGCGATGTGGTAGAGACATTGCTAGCTCATGCGCCAAACAGAATAGTGTATGTAAGCTGTAATGCGGCTACTCAGGCGCGTGACTTAGAGTTGCTTTCAGCTAAATATATGATTGAAGAAATGCAAGCGGTAGATATGTTTCCTCAGACTACCCATATTGAAAATGTAGTCAGATTAGCGTTGAAATAAAATGCGCCCAAATTTCTATACATATTCAGATTTATTAGCACCTCTTTATTTGGTTTTGTTTTATTATATAGCCACAATAATTGTAAATAAGCACAAGAAAAATCCGTTATACAAAAAATATTTTCTACAAGGATTTTGGTATAAAATGTTGGGAGCCTTTGGCTTCTATTTAGTGTATGCTTTTTATTATCGAGGTGGTGATTCATGCACCTATTTTGTCAATGGAGTGGTTTTTAACGAATACATGATTTTTGAGAATTTTGTAGATGGGTTGAAGGTGCTTTTTTCAAATATATCTGGACTAGATGACTTGCCCTCGTGGATTGTAAACAAATCGATATATTACTATCAGGAGGGGTATGTTTTGTTGAATGTTAAAGCATTGCTAGTGGTTAGGGTTTCAGCAATAGTGAGTATGTTTTCACTAAACTCATATTTATGTACCTGCATGGCATTTGGTTTTTTATCCTACCTAGCGATATTTAAGTTATTTATCCTTTTCTGCGAGTTATTTCCAAAGTTACATAAGCAGTTCTCTTTTGCATTTTTAAAAATTCCTTCTGTTATTTTTTGGGGATCCGCAGTCAATAAGGATACCATTTGTTTGGCGATGTTGTGTGTGTTTATATATACTTTTTATAGGCAGTTTGTTCAATTTAGATATTCGTTGAAGTATATGTTTTTTATGCTTTTCAGTATTTATCTAGTTTTTAATATCAAAAATTATATTCTCATCGCTGCTATTCCAGGGCTATTTGTTTTGGCATTGGTAAATTATCAAAACAAGATTGTAGGAAGTAATTTTAGATTCGTCACTACGCCATTAATGATTTTAGTAGCTGCATTATCGTTTGTATTTCTATACCAATCAGTAGCGAAAGACTTTGAAGAATTATCTACTAATTCGATTGAAGAAAGAGCAGAAGGGTTTATGATAGATCACTCAAGAATACAAGAGACACAGGGTGGTTCAGGTTATTCACTTGGTGAGTTTGAATATACGATATCGGGTATTTTGAAAAAAGCGCCACTCGCATTAGCCGTTACCTTGTTTGGTCCTTTTCCCTGGCAGGTACGAAACATTGTGATGCTGTTGTCAACTTTAGAAAGTACTTATTTTTTGTACTTATTTTTTATAACCCTGGTCAATCGCAGAGGGATAAGTCTATTTTTCAAACAACTCACCAATCCTGTTTTCTTATTTTGTTTATCATTTGTAATAATTCTAGGGGTTACCGTAGGTTTGACTAGCTTTAATTATGGGGCTTTAGTTCGTTTCAAAATACCTGTTTTGCCTTTTTTTGCAGTATTTTTAGCGCTGATTTCATATACAACTATTGCTACTAAAATCAAAAAAGCTTAACGAATAAATACTAAGTTTGTGTATAATAAAATGGTATCAATGGAGTCAACAAATACAGCAAAAGATTTTTTTAACTCAATATCGAGTAGCTATAAGCACAAATATTCTGAAAAGGACATCTTTCATTATTATTTTTTTACCGAGCGATTAGAGAAAACAACATATAATTTAAATCTAGACCAAAAGAAAATTTTGGATGTAGGTGCCGGAACAGGGGATTTGTATGACTATATCTGTCATAAAGCTACGGTTGCAGCATATACGGCTACTGATGTGGCTAATGGTATGTTGAGCAATAGCAATATTCCTAAAGAACGTCAGATGTTGGGAGAAGTTACATCACTTAAGTTGCCTTTCACAGACTATGATTATGTTTTTATGTTGGGGGTCACTACCTATTTGACCATAGATGAGATGAAAAATCATTTAGTTTATTTTAAGCAAGTGATAAACAAAAAGGAGGGAACACTCATCATCACTTTTACCAATAGCAAGGGATTCGATAATTTTTTCAGGACATTATTTAAGCCGCTACTTACACTTATACCCAACAAAAAAAACGTACTTTCTCAAAAGATTTTGATACAAAAATATTCGCTCTCTCAAGCGAAAAGTATGTTTGAAGAATTGGGATATACAGTTGAATCTGTCTCTTGGCTTAATCATACAGTCTTTCCACTCAATTTAATTTTTAAGCAGGCATCGGTATTTCTAGCAAAAAAAATGGATGGGATCGAAGCAGGCTGGTTTCAATCCTTATTTAGTAGCGACTTTGTGATAAAAGCAAAATTAAAATCTATTTAAATAGACCAACAAAATCGTCTTTGAATACCTCTACGGCATATTTTTCTTCGATGGTTTTTCTCCCTCTTGACCCCACTTGCATTCGCAATTCGGGATTTTCGATAAGTAAGGAAAGTACCGAAATCCAATCTTCTTCTTTATCTACCAAATAGCCGTTTGTACCATGTTGTACAATAGAAGCATTAACACCTACATTAGACATAACTGATGGAATCCCCATAGCCATATATACCAGCCCTTTTAATCCACATTTACCCTCGCTCCAGTTATCTCGCGGCAAGGGCATTATGCCTATATCTATTTCTTCTAATTCATTAATCTCTGTTTCAAATGTCCACTTTATACCTTTTATCCCGAGTTTCTCATCTTCAAAATTGGGATCGCCAACTATTTTGAAGTAGATTTTATCTCCGTATTTTTCTTTTAGTTTATACAATACAGGCAATGCTGTTTTGAAATGTGCAATGGTAGTGTGACTGCCGCTCCAGCCTATGCACACTTGCTTGTTTTGCTTCTCTATGTAAGGCGTTTTTCGTTTGTAATGTTCGGTATCTAAAACCGTAGGTATAACTATTACATTTTGATTAAAAAGAAGGGCGTGTTTTTTTAAAAAATCATTTCCAGCGACTATTTTTTGGGCATGGGCAATGGATTCGTTTACTTTTTCAGGATGCTTCAAAAAGGCTAAGCGTTTATTTGCTTCAGAAATATTGGGTAACCAAATAGCATCATCAAAGTCGTAAATCATTATCGTTTTTTTTGCATACCATTTCTCAAAAAATGCGGTACCCAGCATGATTAGCTCCCTTTGAATAAAAACATATTTAAACTTATGAACTAAAAATAAGCCATCGCGTGAGAGTTGATATAAGCAGCTTAGTACGACTAATATTTTTTGAAAATAGTGTCCCTTAGAATATAAAATAGTGTCTTGATGTTCGTTTAGTAAATAGCGATACTGAAAAGTCAGGCCTTCTTTTTCAATAGCCTGAAAAAATTGCTCTATTCTATACCGCTGAGATGGCGAGCGTTGTGGGCGCAAAATGGCATAAAATAGAATATCCTTTTTAGTTGTCATGATTTTTTATCAAAGTGCTTGAAGCGTTTTTAAATGGATTGTGTTTTTTTCGAGCCATTGATTTAAAATGATAATAGCCCAAATTTTATTGAATAGAAAATCTTCTCCATTATAATAGCGTTCTTTTAAATTGTTGATCTCATCAAGGTTGTAGAAATCAAATTTCACCAATTTTTCATTGCTCAGATAATCGTCTATCAAATAGCGCATTTCTCCTTTGAGCCATTGTCTGATAGGCAGTCCAAATCCCCACTTGGGTCTATCGAATAGCTCTTTGGGAAGGTATGAAAACAAGACTCGTTTTAATATGTATTTGCTTTCTCCATTTTTGATTTTTAAATCTTGACGGAGATTTAAACTATATTCCACAATCCTATGATCTAACAGAGGTACTCTTGTCTCAAGAGAATACTTCATTGTAGCTCTATCTACTTTTACGAGCAGATCATCTCGGAGATAATATTGCATATCAAAAATGGCTTGCTTTTCAGTACTGCTCAAATTTCTATTGCTTTCTATATGCTGAAAAGCAAGTGGTTCATACAAATTGTCCTTTATCGTGTTTTTAAGCTCTCGATTTGAATAGTAATATTGTTCAACCGAAAAGATATGGCTTTTTAAGTCTGTCTCTTTTGTAAAGGCAAACATCTCGGACACTCTTTTGAAACGGTTGCTATTTGTAGCCGCAAGTAATGGTTTTATAAGTTTTCTACTATTTTTGAGTAGCGGGTTGTCAAGTCTTTTTGCCCAATTATAAGCACCATAACCCAAAAACTGTTCGTCACCACCATCTCCAGACAATGTCATGGTAACATATTTTTTTGCCATCTTAGATACTAGCATGGTAGGGATAGCGGACGAGTCTGAAAAGGGCTCATCATAACTATCAAGCACACTATCAAACAAATCAATAGCCTCTTTGTATGAAACGATGAACTCGTGGTGGTTTGTACCTAATGTTTTGGCTATGCTAGCGGCATGTTGACTTTCGTTGTATTTGGCTTCGTTAAATCCAATAGAAAATGTGTTGATAGGAGTCGCACTTTGCTGCTGGGCTATGGCGGCTATAGTAGAAGAATCTATACCTCCACTTAAAAAAACGCCAAAAGGCACATCGCTAATCATTCGATACTTTACGCTACTTTGGAGCAGGTCTTTCAACTCCGATTTAGCTTGGGTTTCATCTGCTACTACAGAGTTTTTTATTTTATCTGAGAGCTTCCAATAATTGGTAGTACTCATAGTGCCATCAGGAGAAATTTCAGCATAGTTGCCAGCGTCAAATTTTTTCACTTCGTTGAAAATCGAATGAGGAGCAGGTATGTAACCCAATCTTAAAAAGTAGTTAATGGCAGTTTTGTTGAGTGTAAACTTGCCTATAGATTTTGACAGTGTGGTGATTGATTTTAGCTCTGATGCAAAGGCAAAAATTTCTTCATTCAGTATATAATATAGTGGTTTAATACCCACTCTATCTCGATAGATAAATAACGTTGCTGTTTGCTTATCAAAAATAGCAATGGCAAACATTCCATTGAGTTTGTTTACGAAATCTTTTCCCCACAATGCAAATGCCTCAAGAATAACTTCGGTGTCGGAAGTTGTTTTAAACTCAATATTTTTTTGCGTTAATATTTCTTGTTTTATTTTATTGAAGTTATACACTTCACCATTATATACTATCACATATCTTTGGCATGCGGAGGTCATGGGTTGGTTGGCTGCACTTCTTAGATCTATAATGCTCAATCTGCGATGTCCTAAATGGCAACTACTAGATTCATTTTCAAAAAAGCCATCTGCATCAGGACCTCGATGTGCAATTGCATTTGTCATCTCATTGATGAGATGATGAGGCAATGCTCCTTTGAAACTATACAGGCCGGTTATACCACACATAAAAATGAAATATGGAGATGAATTGTTGTTTATTTTTTGATAAAATACCCTTTGAGTGAATTGCCCACCCCTAAAAGGTCTAGGCAAGTGTTTACTAATCCTTTGCCAACTTTAGCTATGGGATTAGATTCAGTTAAATTTCTGATTTTGTCATCAGTATTGTTTTCGGCTACATATTGTACGGATACATCCTCTTTTCTGGAATTGATTAATGAAATACTGAAACCAGTTGTAGCCATTTTAAGTTTTTTAAATCCATTATTTTCGAGTAGTCGTTGTGCTGTTTTTTTTGTATAGTAGGAGAGATGCTCTGGGTACACTACTACGGAATAATGCTCTTTGAGATACATGCGTTCAAGAGCATTAAAATTTGGTGTTGTGAAATAGAATAAACCATCTTTTCTTAATAACTTATTGAACTTATTGACTTCTTCTATAGGGTTGTTGATATGCTCCATCACTTCAAATGAGGTAATTACATCAAAAGATTCTAGCGGATAGTTATCTGTATTTAACGGACCTTGGTGCATCGTAAACCCTTTTTCCCTACATATTTTAATGGCCTCATCTGTATATTCAGTGCCATATACATCCCATCCTCTTTGTTTTGCTACATCTAAGAAAAAACCTATGCCACAGCCTACATCTATCAATTTATTTGTCTTTCGATACGGCTCAAAAGAGTCCAAAATTTCATTGTATCTGCTAATTGTAACAGGCGATAGATAATCGTTTCTGCCGTATCCTTCGTAATGTGCTATTAGCTCTTCGACTGTTGGTATTTGCTGAGCAAAGAAAAAACCACAGTCATTGCATTTGAGAAGACCATTATTTAGATATTTGCCATAAAGCGCTATATCGGAGGAATGGCAGATTAGGCAGTTTTGATGTTTGTTATTCATAGACTAAAATACGTTGATGATTTTTTTTATACTTTGGAATAGTGCTGTAAAATGGCAAGTTACACTCTTATGAACTGAATCGGATATATTGTTTTTAGTTTCTTTCATGCCACTGTTTGAATTTAATGAGTCCATCTTTTAGAGATGTAGTAGGGGAGTATCCAAATAGTCTTTTTGCTTTTGAAATATCAGCATAAGTGAGGTTGACATCACCTGCTTGCATTGGCTTGGTTACAATGTTAGGTGATTTGCCTAGTAGCTCATATATGTTGTGAATGAGTGTATGTAGAGACACAGGCGTATTGTTGCCTAAATTTACAATTTCATAAACTGCTGTATTCGACAAAACAAAGTGTATAGCTCCTTCGATTCCAGACACTATATCGTCAATATAGGTATAATCCCTAGCTGTAGTCCCATCTCCATACATCTCAATGGGTTTGTTTTGTTTTATTAAAGTAAAAAATTTATGGATAGCTAAATCGGGTCTTTGCGATGGGCCATATACAGTAAAAAATCGCAAATTGATGATGTCAAAATGGTAAAGGAAATGGTAGTTATAATTCATCAATTCACATGCCCGATTAGTAAAAGCATATGGTGAAATCTGCTCATTTACTGCATCTTCCTCTGCAAATGGAATCTTTTTGTTATTGCCATATACGGATGATGAAGATGCGAAAATCAATTTTTTTATATTGTGTTCATTCATCCATTCGAGCAATAAATTTGTTCCAACAATATTTGTATTGATGTAGCCATTTGAGTCTTTAAGGGACGGTAAAACGCCTGCTTTTCCAGCTAGATGAACAACTAAGTCAATGGTCGTAGGGAGTTGTTTATACACATCTTTTTCGGTAATGTCTATAGGTAAGAAATCGAATAACGGAAAAGTCTTTAGTTTTTCGAGATTCTCCTCTTTCAATGATTTAGCATAATATGCATCAAAATTGTCTATACCGATTACTTTATTGCCCTTTTTTAGTAGGCTAAGCGATAAGTTTGATCCAATAAATCCAGCACAACCTGTGACTAGTATGGTTTTCATTGATGAATGGAATTTTTTGCCAATATACTGAATTACATTAAGCAAAATATCTTTTGGTTAATCGACTTGTTTTTCCACTAAAGGCTTTGCTGGATTTCCGACCAATATTTGCCCAGAAGTTGAATCTTTTAGTACCACTGCGCCTGTGCCTACAAGTGTATTAGCCGCTATAGTAAGCTTATTGTTGATAGACGAAGATGGAGCAATCCAGCAGTTTTCTCCTATTTTTGTGCTTCCGGCTATCATTGTATTGGCTATTATCAAGGTGTTTTTTCCTATCGTTACGCCATGAGCTATATGCACTAGATTATCAATTTTACAATTTTCTTCTAGTCGTGTTTTGCCAATTACTGCCCTATCGATACATGTATTATTTCCTATCTCCACGCTATCGCAAATTTGTACACTGCCGATGTGTGGTATTAAGTCGAAGTTCCCTTCATCATTTTTTTCATACCCAAATCCTACCCCACCTATGGTGTTGTTGTTGCCTATTTTTACGTTATTCCCGATGGTTGTTTTGGCGAGCAATACATTGTTGTTTCCGATGATGACATCGTCTCCAATGGTACAGCCCGCTTCAATCACAGTATGATGTCCTATCGAAACATTTTTACCAATCAACACAGATGGATGTATGACAGCACGCTCAGAGATAGTAGCAGGCATTAATTTTTCAACAAAAAAATGAGCGAGAATTTTTTGAAAGGCTTGTCTAGGATTGTTTACAACGATATAATTTGAGTTGGGGCTAAATATTTTTTTATCTGCATTATCTGAGCATATAATTGTAGCAGATGCCAGTGCTGAAAGTCTGTTTAAATGCTTATCACTTACCCAAATTAATTGAGATGGATTTGATACCTGCTCTAAAGTTGCAAACTCTTCAATATGTTGCTTTGTATCGCCTATAAATTGAAGAGGTTTAATGAAGTCTATTATATCGTTGAGCAATATCATACGCTGTATTTTATAAAGGAAAACTAATCATAAACCAATCGAATTGTCTCAAAGCATTCGGCATATTTTACACCTATCTGAACACCTCTGACTGTAGCCAAAGATGTTATGAAATTTTCGTCTGCATAAGTACGATGCGCCTGAGATTGATACCTCTTAAGCGCATTTATTTTCTTTTGGATATTGTGCTCAGATAGTATATGAAAAGTAGATGTATTGAAGTTTAGATTATTCCAAAGCATCTCATAAGCTAAGATTGTTTTGTTTTTAAAAGCACGTAACCCTTCGGTGGCGATAGTGTGATGGTCTTGATGTAAATCATGTAGTGTGGGCATGAAAATGATATCAGGATTGATATCTTTTCTAAGTCTTATCAAATCTTCGAGTATCTCTTGTCTTCTATAGTTGAATGTTCTTACTTCATAGTTGAATAGAATTAAGTTTTCAGCCAAAATGCCAAGTTCTTTAGTGGCCTCCTTAACTTCTGTAATCAAAATGTCCTTTGGAAACTGGGGGAATACCGATTGTTCGCATGCTGAAAATGCAGTATAGTAAACTTGATTTCCTTGCTCTACCAATTTGTTAATAGTCCCTCCACACCCAAACTCCCCATCGTCAGTATGTGGAGCCAATACGAGTATTTTTTTCTTGTCCATTTGCATCGTATTTGTTGATCTAGAGATTAGGAATAGTGTTTATTATCGAAAGACAAAATAGGAATACGGTACTCATTTTAAAAGCGCTAACAAAACTTTTTCTTGTTTCTCCCAACAGTATTCTTGAGCAGCCTTTTTGCACTCTTCTCTATATTGTTCTAGGTTTTCTTTTGATACTGTGTTTATAGATGCAGCCAATACGTTTGAATCCATTTTTGTGAGTTTACCAATCTTATATTTGTTAAATACGATTTCTGATTCAAAAGTGTCATTAATTATTACAGGTAGGCCAGCATGCAAATATTCAAACAATTTATTCGGTGCAGCATATTTTTTACTTAAGTTGAAATCTTCAAGTAAGCTGATTCCTATATCTGCACCTTTAGTATATCCTGCTAGCTCTTCAAGAGGAACACTTTTGTGAAAGTAAACTCGATCCTCTAATCCCAATTGCGTTGTAAGTTGTACTAAATAATCAAGAAATGGGCCATCGCCTAAGATAACTAGCGATATGTGTTTATCAACTTCAGAAAAGGCTTTAATAAGTGTGTCGAGCCCTCGTCCTTGATTTAGCGTACCTTGGTAAATAACAATGAATTGGCCAGGGGCTATTTTTAGCAGCGAATGAAGGTCAACTGCTTTAGTGGTGATAGTATCTAAAGATGGACAATTCATAACCACCTTAATGTCGGCAAATCCATATTTTTTGGTAAAATATATTTTCAAGCCCTCTCCTACGGTAATAAAATGGTCAACTGAATAAAGTAGTTTTTTTTCTTCTCTTTCCCCTAAGAATCGCATTGCTGATAGTGAAAAATCAAAAATCGGCTTTTTAAAAAATGGAGGATTTTTAGGGAAAAACTGATTTAAAGTTTCAGTATATATTTCGTGAGAATCGTAAATCAGTTTAGCTTTCATTCTTTTTTTTAAAGCTACAGCTGGCTTGAGACAAGGTAAGTCATTTGCTACAATGAAATCGTAGATCACATTGTTTTTTAAAACTGTTTTTTCGAGAAATAAAAACTCATTATAAAAAAAGGTATGCCTCAATATTCTTGAAAAAAATGGGTCAAGATGAGGGGTAGAATGTAAACCTACAGGTAAGTTTTTAAAGATTAGCGAATCATTTTTCTCCCCATTGATATAAAACAAATCAACTTGGTGCATTTTTGCCATTGTTTTGATTGACTTAATCACTCTTGAGTCATGGCTTATGCTCCCATTAAGTAATACCGCTACTTTAGCCATTTGCTATTTTGATTTAATTTAGTTGCTATCTAGAGCAAAATTGGCAAATAATTTTGATTGACCAAGCTAAAGTATAATTATGGTTTGAAGGGGAGTATTAGGCTCTCATATGCGCTTTTTCTTTTCTTCATTTTTATAAGCGTGATAATAGCACGAACAAAATTTGTAAAAGTAGTTAGTCGTTGATTACTTTTGTGTAAAATGATCTTAACGGTTCGTATTGACGATCAATATGGTGTCTTGTGTAAAAGGTTGTATAAGCAAGGTTTCCAACTTCACTCATTTGAGCATCATCTAGTTTTAAAATCTTGGAAAGCTTTTCTCCCCAATCTTCAATACTGTATGCTAGGTATCCATTTTTTCCATCTTTGATCAAATCTTCTGTGTAATTAAATGCAGTTGACAGTGAAACTAACCCTACCGACATGTATTGTAGTAGTTTGAAAGTACCCTTTCTCTCCAATGCACTCCTTTCTGCAAAAATGGGGGCGATACCAACATCTAGACGCAGCATCTCATTTAGCTCACTTTCTCTAGTCCACATTATGTTTTCTACTGGAGCTAAAAGATTGTCATTTTTGTATTCATCGTCAGCAATAACTGTAAGCGTAAATGGGAGAGTTTTGAATGCTGTATTTAATGCAGGAACTATTTGATTTAGCCTAGGAAAGTGGTTTTTTTGTGATACCCAACCTACCTTTTTGAGATGTCCCGTATTGTCATATTTCTTTAAGTGTTTTTCATAATCGACACACATTGGGAAAATGTAAACATTATTGGGATGAATAGCGGGGTTTTCAAGATAAATAGGAGGATAAAAGGTAGGAAGGGCGAGTGTGTAATATTGATATACGCTGAACGAGTCATTCGTTTTATTAAGGTTGAAAAAATTTATTCTATTGTATATAAGCGCAGCATCTTCTTTCTCGTTTCTCCTTAAATCTGGCATATAGTCATCCATGTCAAGGATCACTTTTGAATTGGCTTTATGTAATGTTTTTTCAAATAGCAATCCACCATAGTTACAGGCGTGAAGCAATTCTCTTCTTACTATTACTAAATCGAAAAAGTAGGCTTTGAAAATCGAAAGTGTTTTTTTTACGATCATTAATGTTAAATACCCAAAAGTATTTTCCCCTTTTTTTAACTTTTTGAATTGTTCATCAGAAAAGCAGCAATCTAGCACAGTGTAGAAGCCATCTTTTTCGAGCCTTTCCCTAACAATTTCAACACGGTAATATCCGCCTGCCTGCGCTGAAGTTTGATTTTCAATAAAGAGGATTTTCTTTTTGTCTGATGAAAGGAGTTTGCGAAGTTTGATGATATCAAAAAGGAAAAAAAATGGTCGATATAGGTATAAAATAGCAATACAACAATAAAGTACCATTGTAAATAGTAATTTATAGAATAGGTCTATTTTGCTTCTCGACATTTTTGAGTGAGATTAATAGAAGTGCTTGATAGTGCTGATAACATGCTCAATATGTGATTGACAAATGCCCGGGTAAAGGGGAATGCTGAGACAGGTCTGAGCTATTTCTTCTGCTATCGGGAAATCCCCTTTTTTAAATCCCATTTCTTGGTAGGCTTCTTGTAAATGTGGTGGCACAGGATAATGAATAATATGGCCAATCTCGTTTTTAGAAAGATATTGCATAAGTTCGTCTCTTTTGCTTGTGCGTATTTGATAGATATGATATACTGAGCTAGCATGTGGTGCTAAAGCAGGCAACATCAAATCACCTACGCCTTGAAGTTCTGTATTGTAAACAGAGGCCCACTTTATACGCTCGTTATTTTCTTCTGTGAGCGATTTGAGCTTGATTGAAAGCAGTGCGGCTTGTAGTTCATCAAGTCGAGAGTTAAATCCCTTTACTTGATTATAGTACTTTTTTTCAGAGCCATAGTTTCTGAGCATTTTGACCATTTTGCTAAACGCTTCATTATCGGTAGTGATAGCGCCACCATCTCCTAGCGCACCAAGATTTTTGCCAGGATAAAAACTAGTAGCATTTATATCTCCCCAGCTTCCTGCTGGCTTTTCTTTGTAGCTTGCACCTTGTGACTGGGCATTATCTTCGACTACGTATAAGTTGTATTTCTTGGCTATTTTACAGATTTCGTCTAGTTCAGCAGCTTGACCATATAGATTCACGGGCATTATCACCTTGGTGTTTTTTGTAATTGCCTGCTCTATTAAATCGGGGTTTATGTTGTAGGTGTCAATCCTAGGTTCTACAGGCACAGGAGTAGATCCTAGAAAAGAAACAGCAAGCCATGAAGCAATATACGTGTTTGATGGAACGATTACTTCATCACCAACCCCAACACCTAAAGATTTTAAAGATAAGATAAGCGCATCTAGCCCGTTGGCTACGCCTATGGCGTGTTTGGTTTGTGAAAAAAAAGCATATTCGTTTTCGAATGTATCTACAGATTGACCTAAAATGTACCAGCCAGAGTATAATACATCTTCAAATGCAGTTTTAAATGCAGTTTCGTATTTAAGGTTTATTTTCTTGAGGTCTAAGTAAGGTATCATTAAAGTATTATCAGTTTGTTTTTTTCTATTTTAAATTTATTGCCATCATTGTCTATTAGATATTCTCCCTTATTTTGCAATCTCTCTCCTTTTTCGTTTACCCAGCCCACTACTCTTGCAGGGTTGCCTACTACCAATGAATTTGACGGGACTGATTTTGTAACTACACTTCCTGCACCTACCAAGGCATATTCTCCTATTTCGAGCCCTCCTAAAATAGTAGCATTTGCACCAATACTACAGCCCTTTCTAAGGTGGGTTTGTTGAAAAACATTGGGGAATTGTTTTGAACGAGGCAGTGGGTCATTGACAAAAGTAGCATTTGGCCCTATGAAAACATCATTTTCTACACGTATTCCATCCCAAAGATAAACGCCACTTTTTAAAGTTACCCTATCACCAATGACAACATCGTTTTCAATAAAAGTATGGCAGTTAATGTTGCAGTCTTCGCCTACCTTAGCTCCTTCAAGTACAATAGCAAACTGCCAAAACCTAGAGGATTTACCAATTTTTTGTGAACGAATATCTGCTAATGGATGTATCATGCCGATATTTTTTTGAACTCTTCATAGCTTCTTATGTAGTCGGATTCGCTGTAGTGACTAGAAGCGAGTACAAGTTGGACGACACTGTGAGAATATTGCATTGTATGCCAGCATAACTTAGGTAAATATAGTCCTTCGTTTGGCTTGTCGAGCACAAATACATCTAAGCTGCCATCTGGCATTTCTGTATTCACTACTATTCTACCGCCAATGGCTATTAAAATCATCTCGGTATGATGGTGGGCATGTCTTCCTCTCACTACTTCTTCAGGAGTATAATAGGTCCAAAAAGTCCGTTCAATTACAAAAGGGATGTTTGTGGCAGATTCAGCAACAGAAATAAAACCTAAAGAAGACTCCCCTATTTTCTTAAAACTGATAAGTCTTGGCTTGTCCATTGTAATTATTATTAGTTTTTTCAGTAAGAAACAAAACTATCTTTTTTTAGCTATAAAATATACTTTTGGCTTTTCAAAGTATGTTACGTTTTTATCACTACTTACACTTATCTTTATTTTTTTCTAAATGATATCTCTCAAAAAAGTATTTAAGAATTCACTATTATATTCTTTTTCGAGTATTCTTCTTAGGGCATCTTCTATTATCTTTTTTCCTATATTCTCTGCATACTTAACCAAGACAGACTATGGTATTTTGTCAATGTCTCAGAGTATAGGAGCTATCGTTACTGTATTTGCTGGATTAGAGCTCACTCGAGCACTTACCAGAATGATTTATAATAAAAACTCAAATGACAGCAAGTATCAAGACTCTTTAGTATCTACTTTATTGCTTACTTCGCTCATTGTTTCTAGCGTTATTGTGGCATTGCTGGCCATTTTTGGCGGATGGATATTGAAGCCGATTTTGAAAGATATTCCATTCTATCCATACATATTTGTTTTTCTTCTTTCGATTCCTTTTGCTATCATGGTGAATGTCTGTAAGGCGTATCTTATGGCTACACATCAGGGGTTTAAGGTTTTTATTTTGGACGTTGCTTTTTTTGGAACAAATATTTTATTGAACCTAATTTTAGTCGTTATTTTCAAAATGAATATTCTTGGTGTCATTTTAGGTATATTGATTAATGCTATTTTCTTTGGTTTATTGCTGATTCCGCTTTTTTATCGAAAATTTACCTTTAATTTTGATAAGACGATATTTAAAAGTGCAATGGAGTATTCGCTTGCCCTTTTGCCTAATGTATTTGCTGGAATTGCACTAGAAAGTATAGATAAGTTTTTTTTGAATTCATATGCAGGTGCTGACAACTCTGGTCTATACTATATTGCCATTACGTTTGCTGCTATTTTTTCTGCTACCAAAGAAGCTATCGTGGGAGCTTTTACCCCTTGGTTATTTGGCAATATTGCTGATGGTGATGAGTCTTATTTATCAAAGGTGATAAGTACAATTTATATTGGGTTGGGAATTATTGCATTATTTTTAAGCTGGTTTTCAAAGGAGGTTTTACTTATATTATCCAGTAATCCAGATTTAGTGAACTCATACAAGTACATCCCAATCAATGTCTTGGCATTATTCATTATTTTTTTAGGACAGCTGTATGGTTTGAAAATATTGTTTTATACCCGTTATGTGAAATATTTGGTATTTACGATATTGGTGGGTATAGTAGTAGATATCATAGCCTGTTATTTTTTAGTACCTGTTTATGGTATTCATGGTGCAGCATTATCAAGGGTTATTGCCTTTTTCTTTCACGTTATGGCTATATTGTACTTGAGTCATATGGAGGTTGAAAAAAGAGATATTTACAATCACAAACTATTGTTGAGTACTTTGGTAGTAGTCACTGTTTTGATAGGTCTGCCAGTCTTTTTTGCTAGCTATGAACATATTTTTACAGTTAAAATTATGGTTTCTATATTCATCTTAATGGTTGCACTTGCTTTTTTAGAACGAAATTTCAATTTGAGAGCACTTTATCTTACTTTATACAAAAAGTACATAGGCTAACTAGCCTTTACAATCCGATTTTATCATTTCCGATATTATATCCTTTGTTGTGTACTTGGGTTGCCAGCCTAGAAATTTTCGTGCTTTAGTGGCATCGCCTAAAAGTTTATTTACTTCAGATGGTCTGTAATACGTTGGGTCAATCTTTACTAAAACCTGTTCAGGAGAGAACTGACTTTTATGTCTATAATTAGTCTCAAAGCAACTATCTACAACCACTTCTTCATCTACACCCTGTCCTCTAAATCGAATATTTATTCCTACTTCTGTAAATGCCAATTGAAGTAATGTTCGGATAGAGCAGCTTTGACCAGTAGCTATCACAAAGTCATCGGCTTTATCGTGTTGAAGCATCAGCCACATGGCCTCCACATAGTCTTTAGCATGGCCCCAGTCTCTTTCTGCATCTATGTTTCCAAGATAGATGGGTGTTTTCGAGCCATTTAAAAATTGGGCTATTCCTCTTGTTATTTTTCGCATTACAAATGTCTCGCCTCTCAAAGGAGATTCATGATTAAACAGAATACCATTGGATGCAAACATATTATAGGCTTCTCTATAATTTACGGTTATCCAATAAGCATAAAGTTTTGCTACGGCATATGGAGATCTAGGACTAAAGGGAGTTTGTTCATTTTGGGGAGAGCTCGGAGCATTGCCATAAAGCTCGGAGGTCGAGGCTTGGTAAATCTTTGTCTTGTTTTCTAGTGCTAATATTCTTACCGCTTCTAGTATTCTCAATGTCCCCACGCCATTGGCATCTGCGGTATATTCGGGCAACTCGAAGCTCACTTTCACATGGCTCATGGCAGCAAGATTATAAATCTCATCTGGCTGAATTTCTTGAATTGTTTTAATCAATGACATGCTATCGGTCATATCTCCATAGTGCAAAAAGAAATTTTGGTTTTCTTCGTGCTTATCTTGATACAGATGATCTACCCTATGTGTATTTATAAGCGAAGATCTTCTTTTTATACCATGCACATCATATCCTTTTTTTATCAAAAAATCAGCTAGGTATGCGCCATCTTGACCTGTAATACCGGTGATAAGTGCTTTTTTTTTCATTCGCTTAAGTTTAGATTTTTTTCATTGGACATAAACCATTCATATGCTTTTTTTAAACCCACATCTAAGGTCGTATTGGCAAACCACCCTAATGATGCCATGTATGTAGTGTCCATTACCTTTTGGGGTGTTCCATCAAGCATTTTTGCGTCCCATACTATAGCTCCTTCATGGCCTACTATGGCTTGTATTTTTTCGGCAAGTCCTTTGATGCTTATCCCTATACCCGTACCAATATTTATCAATGAAGGTAAGATCTCTTTTCTATTCAATAAAAACACCACGGCATCTGCAAGGTCATCCACGTACATCAGTTCTCTAATGGGTGTTCCACTTCCCCATAGGGTCACGTTTGTTTGATTCTTTTTTGCTGTATGAAACTTTCTTATTAATGCAGCCACTACATGTGAATTCATTAAATCAAAATTATCATTAGGGCCATAGAGATTAGGGGGCATCACACTGAAATAGGGTAGTTTATATTGACTAGCAATAGCTTCACAAGCCTTTATCCCAGCTATTTTTGCTATTGCATAATATTCATTAGATGGTTCTAATGGACTAGTCATCAATGTTTCCTCTTTTATTGGGTTAGCTGCAAATTTTGGATAAACGCATGAGCTGCCTAAAAAAACAAATTTGGTTATACCAAGTTTGAAAGAGCTGTCTATAAGATTGTTTTGCATCAAAAGATTTTGCATCAAAAACGAATAGGGATCAGTACTATTTGCATAGATTCCGCCTACTTTTGCAGCAGCATTAATAACTATGTCAGGTCTTGTTTCTTTTAAAAAGGCATATACCGCCTCACTATTGCACAAATCTAATTTTAAGCGATTTATGGTGATGATATTTTCATATCCCGCTTTTCTTAATGCTGATACTATGGCACTACCTACCATACCATTATGTCCTGCCACAAACACTTTTTCTATCATAAGTAAAACTCCATTACCCTATTATTTTTTCACGATACCACAATTTGTATCAATATTATTGCTTAAAATTGCTAAATATAAATGATAGATACATGAAAAACTTTGCGATAATAGGTGCTGCAGGATATATAGCCCCTCGACATCTTAAGGCTATAAAGGATACAGGAAATGATTTAGTAGCAGCCCTTGATAAGTTTGATAGCGTGGGGGTAATAGATTCTTATTTTCCTGAGGCTAATTTTTTTACAGAATTTGAGCGATTTGATAGATTTATCGATAAGACAAAGCGAGCAGGTACAGTCCTTGACTATGTTTCTGTATGTACGCCAAACTATCTCCACGATTCGCATATCCGTTTTGGATTACGGCACAAAGCAGATGTTATTTGTGAAAAGCCATTAGTGCTCAATCCTTGGAATATTGATTCGCTTATCGAAATGGAAAAAGAATATGGTGCAAGAGTTTGGAATATATTTCAGTTGCGTTTGCATCCTGCTATTGTAGAGTTAAAAGAAAAAGTAGCCAAAGCGCCAAAGGACAAAATTTTTGAATTTGATTTGACCTATATCACTTCTCGAGGCAACTGGTATTATACTAGCTGGAAGGGCGATGCGATGAAGTCTGGCGGTATTGCTACTAATATTGGCGTTCATTTTTATGATATGTTGAGCTGGATTTTCGGAAGCGTAAAAGAAAACAAAGTACACCTTCACACGCATGATAGAGCAGCTGGTTTGTTGGAGTTTGATAGAGCTAAGGTACGTTGGTTTTTGAGTATAGATGTAAACACTATACCCCAAGAGCTAAGAGCGCAAGGTAAGCGCACATATCGTTCTATGAATGTAGATGGCGAAGAGATAGAGTTTAGCGATGGTTTTACTGACTTGCATACTCGGAGCTATGAAGAAGTGATGAATGCCAATGGATTTGGACTAGAAGAGGCATATCCTTCAATCAATATAGTACACGATATTCGTCATGCTACACCTATTGGGCTTACAGGCGACTATCATCCATTTGCCAAGCTAGCCTTGACAAAACATCCTTTCGGATATTAGATGAAAAAATTATTAGCGACTATAATTATTTTAGTCATGTTGATTGCATTGCTGAAAACTTTTCACGCACCAATGCTTCAAAAATTAGGTGGAGTATTGATATATCAAGACACACTTATACAAGCTGATGCTATGATCGTATTGTCTGGTGGCGCCTTTGAAAGAGGTAATGCTGGAGCCGAAATATTTCAAACCCATGCAGTCAAAAAAATCATTTGTCCGGGTGGAAATATTATCTACGATGTGTTAATACTCTATGGCGACACAATGTATGAGAGTGATATCACACGATTAAGGATAATTCAACAGGGAGTGCCAGACTCTATAGTGATTGCAATTCATGACGGTACAAGTACATTTGAGGAGGCAGTCGAAATGAAAAATTATTGTACTACGCATCAGATTTCCTCTATGGTGATAGTGAGTTCTCTTTTTCATACCGCAAGGGTACATAAGGTATATAAACAAGTATTTCGCGATAGTCAGATTCGCCTTTGTGTAAGAGGGGCACACGCTATTCGCTATGATGAAACGCTGTGGTGGAAATCTGAGGAAGGTCTTATCGCTTTTCAAAATGAAATGATAAAGACGGTTTATTATTGGTTCAAATATTGAAGATTACTGGATTACTCCATTTAGCTTGAGATACGTACGAATAAATACGGCACTCACATTTTTGTGAGGAGGTATGTAGTCTTTAAATCTGCTATACGTATCGCTATTTGATTTAAGTTGCGTATCTAGTTTTTGCCATATATCTGGCCATAAGATATCATTGCCCAATCGGAGGTCTTCGGCTATGGCCTTTAGCATTGGATTATTTACAGCCTGCACACCTATTTGTTTAGACGATACAATCTGTGCTTCGGGTGCTCGCTGTATCACACCAGATAGATTGTGGTATCCACCACAGCTACCCAACACAAATAGCTTTGCTGAGGGTTTTATTTTCTCAATCGTTTTTGACGCATAGTAGCTATGCCCTCGGTGTATCAATACATCGGGCTGTATCTCTGCGCTATCAAGCATTTTTTCTAGATAAGCCTGGCCGGTATATTCCGCTTTTGGTTTATTGGCATAAATGATAACTGGCTTGCCAGTTGCCGATACAAGCTTAATGTATAGACTATCTTCAGTTGCTATAGTCCAGTTTTTGTCATTAAAGGTGTTTAAAAACGACTTGAAAGAAGCAGCGCCATCTTCATCATCATAAAAATACATTTGCCAAATAGACGCATTGTTTTGAGCAAAGAAAGATTGGTTTTTGATAAAAGTAATGTTAGGAATGCCAAACTGTCGTGAAATCTTTTGATACCAACTATCTTCGAATGTGTTGCTAGAGGCAATGAGACTTGAAAGCAAGCCATATATTATCCTTCCGTTTTGAGATTTATTGGCTTCGGCTCGCTTATATTCTTGTTTGATTACTACTCTAATGAAAGTAGCGAGCGAAGTATCTTGAATGCTGGTGTATGCGTCTGCGACTTCTACAGCCTGTCCTATATCTATATTTTCATCATCTAGTCCAGATACAAACATGACCATCAGTTGCTTTGCATCATTGGCAGACATTGTTTTCATAAAATCATTCAATTTGCCAAAAGCAGCTAATTGCTTGATAAAAGTACGAAAGCGATTAAATCCTATTTTTTGTAAGAATTCAAAACCGTTTTCTCTTTTGAGTTCGGTGAGAAATCGTTTCAGTACGCCATTAAAACTAGAAGTAAAAATTTCCTCTTCACTATAGACTATAAGTGTATAGAGTTGTGCTGCGGTAAACGAATTGATGCTAGCAAACCGCTTTGCTTCAGCCTCATTGTGTAGGTCGTTGATCTGGCGAACAAACCGGAGTGATTGATTTTCGAGTGCTCTTTCGAGCGAATATTCAGCTCGTGGATTTTTTTGCATTCGTATAGCTATCAGCGCTGTCAAATATGCTTTTGGATTATTGGTGATACTATCGGCCTTTTCTACAGTAATAGCTCCTGAAGCTATGATGCCAGTCAAGGTAGTGGCGGTAGTTTTTTTTCCGTATTTGGCTGTGGCTTTTACTAAAATCTGAAGTGTGGTATCTGTACTTTCTCTGATTATTTTATTGATTGGGTTGCCTTCAATCATAAATCGTTTTGCTTCATCTGGAGCGTGGGCAGCGGCCATTTCCACTACTCTTTTAGCAAAGTTTTTTTTGTAATAAAGACCATAATATAATATCACCTCAATGGGCGATTTTTTGGCCATATGATATAAAAAAGGTTCAACCTCTGGCCGAAATAAAAATACGGGTAGTTGGGAGAGCGAAATATCTCCGTTTGCTTTCAGGGTTCGGAGCAAGTTTTTTTGTTTCATTGCTAATAGAATCAAACGTATATTGCTCAATTCTTTATTGTGTTTATCCAGCGATTTTAGATCTAGTGATTGTACACTGGCGAGTAGTGGATATATGGCAAACACAATAGAGTCTCGTTGTGTATTCGCTATATTTATGCTAAACAATAAGTTCCAGATAGAATCTACTATCCCAAAATACACTTTGGTCGCCAATGCACTACGAGCACTATCGTCTAGCGTCAATTTATTGTCGAGTTTAAAATCTAGATAGTCTATTCTCTTTTTCTCTTTTATAAGAAAAAAGATAGGATCCGTTTCTTGTTGCGCAAAACTAATTTTACCTACAATACAACCAATTATAATGAATATGACGTACGAATATCTCATAGACCTAGTGTTTTATAGTAGGCATTTTGAAAAAGTGTTTCAATGTTTTTATGAGGAGGTACATAGTCATAGAATAGCGAGTAAGCGCCAAGTTGCGTTTTCATCGTATTCCAAAAAGTAGGCCATACAATATCTTCACCTAGCCTAAATGCTTCGTTTATCGAAAAAACAAGTGGGTCATTTATTTGCTTTGTGCCTATTTGCCTAGTCGCTATCACGTGTGCTTCTGGCGCATTTTTTAGACCCATCGCAGCTTTATAAAATCCGCCACATGAGCCTAGAAATAGCAGTTTGGTCGATGATGGTATTCTTTCCAATGTTCTTTCTGTGTGGAAGCTGTGCCCTCTATGGATAATTACAGTGGGTTGAAATCCGTTTTCTGAAAGTATAGCGGTTATAGCATTGTCACCACTTGTTTCAAATGTGGGTTTGTTTGCATAAATTTCGATGCGAGTACCTTTGATAGACGAGACCTTGGTATAGGCATAATATTCTTCTACCTTCCAGTTTTCCTTATTTCTAAACGTATTGATAAAGCTGATGTATGAGTCACGCCCATCTTCATCATCATAAAAATACATTCGCTCTGTGAGCACACTGCCATTCAACATGCTAGATAGCTTAAGTGTAGTGAGCTCGCCCGATGGATACCTAAGCGACATGTCATAAAACCATTGTTTATCGGTATCGACTTTGTCTTTGATAAGACCAGCTAATATACCATAAATCACCATGCATTTGGGCTGCTGTGATGAATCGCACAGAATATATTCGGATTTGATATTGTTTTGTAACAACCTGATGATGGATGGGTCGCTAGTGTTGGCAATAGTTTCAGACACATTTACCGCTTCGTCAAATACACCTTCTACTCTACCTATATTCTTTACAAATGATTGAACTGCTTTTGATTTTTGGTATTCACTGAAATACGAAAAAAGTTTAGAGAGTTTATTGTTATTGGCACAAAGGGCTATAAATACACTAAATCTTGGGAATGAAATAAAGTTTTCTATGTATTGTGGTGAAGCAGTAGCCAAAGATTTTTCGAGATGGTTGAAAATACCATTGAAGGTAGCGTTGAATACTTCCTCTCTTCCAAAAACAGTAATCATATACACTTCTTCAAACGATAGCCCATCGAGAGTGACAAACTTTACATTATCTGGTTGGTTTACTTTGTCATTGATATTGCGTATAAAGCGGAGTGCATAGAATGACATTTCTTTTTCGATACTGTAGCCACCTATGTATTTTTTTGAGCTTACTATTTTTGCCATTTCTCTAAACAGTCTATCCGACTTGGATGAAATTTCTATAGCTTCTTCTGGCGTGAGTTTCTCGTTTGCCACATTGTTCATTAATAAGTAGGGGCGTGTTTTGTACGAAGTAGGTTCATTAAATGCTATCATTTTCTGAACTACCTTATTCTTGCTATTCTTTAGTATTACAGCTACGGGATGCGATGGGTTGAAAAGATATTTTTTTAAAGCTACAGGAGCATTTAAGATACATCGCTCTACTATGTCAGTGCTAAAAAATTTCCCTTTAAATACATCTATCTTTTTGAGCACTTCCTCAGGGTCTTTATCAGCCGCAAATTCCAAAAATTCTTTTGCAATAGGCGTATTTATAAAGTCCACTAATCGCTGCAATGACTCAAACACATTTTGTTTTAGCAACATAAGTTGGCGGTCAGTTTCTGACAATGAAAATGTAATGGGAAGAATGGGAGAGGGCACGCTTACAGGGGCTAGAGAATTTACCTTTTCTAGCTGGGCTAGATCTTCCACTTTCGATGGAGTTAAAAGGGCTTCTTTGGTGTTTTTTATGGGTACTACATTTTCTACGATTCTTGGCTGTACTACTTGATCTGCAGAAGTGATCTTAGATATGATAGCATCTAGGTCATAGGGGCGTTTGTTGGTAGGCAACAATATGCCACGCTTATCTGGTGATTGGTCTAAGAATGGGGCTTCGTATGATAACAAGGAGAGCAAGTAGGCTTCATTTTCCATTCCAGCTACTCTAATGGCATCCGCTAATTGATTCTTAGATTGAAACATTTTCATGAGCGATGCTAAATGCTCTTTGGATATGTTTTTTAGTAAATTTGACGAAATTGGTTTATTGCCTTTTGCCATCAAAGCAGTTACCAAATAATTGAAATCTAAGGATATCAAATCTTGGTGTCCATATGTCAATATGGAAAATATTTTCTCTTTAGAATAGGACGAAACTTCTTCAAAATCTACATCAGGATTTTCTGATTTAAGCGATAGGCTACGAGCTATTGACACACAGATATATTGGAGTTCTTTGTTTAAAGTAAACAAGCCATCAGGGTTTATTCGTTTTAACGCATCTATCGAAATATCAAAAAACAATTTAGGATTTGCACTTGTGCTATCTGCGGTTTTTATGGGCATTCCTTGGTTTGCAATATCGTCTAGTAAAAGGTAGGCTCTTGTTTTGAATGGCAAATTATAAAATATAGAGCGGAGTTGTGCTATCTTGGGGTCACTCGATGACAATACAAAATCACCAAGAGATGAAGGTGCTATAAAATATCTTTTTATATAGTTAGGGGCTGTGTGGCCTATTTTGAGCCAAATTTTTTCGGCATACCATTTGTCTTCATATATTTCAGATTGTCTGAGTATATTGTCTGGTATGATGGTAGCCATCGAGTCTAAATAATAATAGGCGGCCGAATCGCTGGCATAGAGCGAAAGTGCACGGAGAGAGAGGTTGGGATATTGGATCAGGTTTTCATACAAGGTGTTTTCTTCACTCCATTTGATGAGGAAGATATTGTATCTAAGTACTGAAGAGTAGCTACCCTTCACCAATAGCTCTTTGTCGAATGGCAATTCTAGGAAATCCATCAAATGGTTTTGATAGCTAATTTTATGCTTCAAAGAGATAGCGGAGTCTGCGATATATTCTCTGTTTTGAATGATAAGTCGATAAAAATCGTTTGGCACATTATCGTATCGTTTTACGAATTCAATTACTTTTTTATCAAGCTTAAGATTATTCAATAAATAGGCCTCCTCACTATCTTGCTGTGAAAAAGCAAGTAGAGAAAAACTCATCAGTATTACTGACAACCATGGTTTCAATCTATCTATCTTCATTTAAGGGCGCAAAAATAACCTATTTTAATAGAAGGCACCAAAATTCATACCGAATTTTGATTTGCGATATAATAATCAAGAATTTATGATGCTGTTGCGCGCCTAAGCGTAAAGCCAAATGTAGAGCCCAATCCTATTGTGCTTCTCACATGCAGCGTTTCGCCATGTGCTTCGATGATGTGTTTGACTATCGAAAGTCCAAGTCCAGTACCACCGCTATCTCTCGACCTATTTTTATCCGCTCTATAAAATCGCTCAAATAGCCTAGGTAAATGCTCTTTTGAAATCCCCATTCCATCATCAGTTACTTCGGTCAAAATCTTATCTGGTGTTTTATTAAACCCAATGAATACGTTGCCGTTTGGGCTGCCATACTTTATTGCATTCGATACCAAGTTGTTGAGTACTTGAGCTATTCTTGCTTTGTCTGCTACCACAAAACAGGGTTGATTAGATTCTTCTTTAAAATTGAGTTTTATGGCCTTTTGTTCTGCTTGAAATGCTAGTGAATCAAACACATCTTTGGTGAGTTTATGTATATCAAACTTTTCTTCGTCTATCTTCAATTCGCCCGATTCATATTGCGAAATCTGCAATAAATCTTCAACTATACAGCTCAATCTATCGAGATTGCGAGAAGCTTTTTCGAGATAAATTCTATTTATAGCACTATCATCAATACCACCATCAAGTAGTGTTTCTATATAACCTTGTATATTAAAAATTGGTGTTTTTAGCTCATGCGATACGTTGCCCAAAAACTCACGCCTATATTGTTCTAGTTTTTTGAGCTCTGCTATTTCTGCCGATTTTTCTACCGAAAATGCTATCACTTTCCGTTGCACCTCTTCTATTATATTTTCATGGCTTTTTTTCGGTTTAATGCTATTGTCAGGGTTGAGTTTGCCTATGACGGTATAGATCACATTTATTTTTTGGTAAATAAACTCACCTACAAAATAGTAGGTAAATACATAGGCTAATACAAATGAAAAAACGGGTAGTATAAAGGCTTCTCTAATATCATGTGTAAAATAGTGGATGCCTTGTAATCCGAAGATTATCAGCATTAGCGGTATGGCTACTCCCAATGCAACCAAAAATGAGATATTGTGTAGCGTGGCGTTTTTCATCAAGCTTTTTTATAATCTAAACATAATAACTTGGCGTCATTGCTATACGAGCATGCGCTCATTTCTAAGCATCAAATTTATAGCCGATACCTTTGATTGTTTTAAAATAATTATCGCCTATTTTTTCTCTCAACTTTCGTATATGTACATCGATAGTTCTATCTCCTACTATAGTATCGCTACCCCACACTTTGCTCAAAATCTCTTCTCTCTTAAACACCCTACCTGGTTTTGACACCAAGAGAGAAAGTAACTCAAACTCCTTTTTCGGTAGGGTCATTCCTTCTTCTTTTACGGTGACGATATATCGTTCGTTATCAATTTGAATATCGCCTATTTTGATAACCACGGGAGTTTGATTAGTCTCTAATCTGCGCATTAGCCCCTTGATTCTGCTTACTAGTACTCGCGGTTTTATGGGTTTTGTAATGTAGTCGTCTGCACCTACTTCAAAGCCTGCTATCTGCGAATAGTCTTCATCTCTAGCTGTCAAAAACGTGATGAGTGTATGCTTAAACTCATCTAACGATCTAAGTTCTTTACAGGTAGATATGCCATCCATTTTAGGCATCATGAGGTCTATCACGATAAGGTGCGGTTTCACTTTTTTGGCTACTTCAATACCTTCATATCCATTCGATGCTGTATAAACCCAAAACCCTTCTTTTTCGAGATTGTATTTCATGAAGTCAAGCACATCTTGCTCATCATCTACCAGCAGTATTTTAAAATCGTTGAACTCCATAGTTTTTATTTCATACAAACATAACATTCGAATGTTAAGCTAAAATTAATCAATAATTATCAAATAGGTATGGACTTATCAAATTCTAACAAGATGAACTCCACTTAACATAGTCTTAACCTTTACCAAACATTTAGGTTGAATTTGGAAAGTAAGTTTGCATTAAATGAATCATAAATGAAAAAATCCTTTATAATTTTAATGCTGTTTTTAACTACGGGAGTGAATGCAGCAGAACCTAACAAAGGCACACTTTCTGGACTAGTAGTAGATGCGAAAACAGGCGAAACACTCATAGGAGTTTCAGTTTTTATTGAGAATACTACCATAGGCTCCTCCACAGATATAGATGGCAAATTTGTGATAGCAGGAATAGAACCTGGCAAATATAATGTAGTGGTAAAATATATAGGCTATCAAACTAAAATTGAGAGAGAAGTAGTTATAGAACCTGGCAAAACGACAACGCTCAACACTTCATTGATAGATGATATGGTGAACCTTAGCGAAGTCGTAGTGAAAGCCAATTTAGTAAAGAGAGATAACGAAAGTGCCATTGTAATCATGCAGCGAAATAGCACACTTATCCAAAGTGGTATTTCTGGCGAAGAGATGAAACGCTCACCAGACAAGAGTTCGGGCGATGTGATAAAGCGGGTGAGTGGAGCTACTATACAAGATGGTAAATTCGCAATCATTCGTGGATTGTCTGATAGATACAATATGGCTATGCTAAACAATGTGATACTGCCAAGTACAGAGCCTGACCGCAAGGCTTTTGCCTTTGATGTTTTCCCTTCTAATATTTTGGATAATATCATCATCATGAAAACAGGGCAAGCCAATTTGCCAAGTGAATGGGCCGGTGGTTTGATACAGCTAAACACAAAAGACATACCCGAGAAAAATTTCTTCAATGTGAGTTATGGTATAGGATTCAATGAAGGCACTACATTTAAACCTTTCAGTACGTACGAAGGAAGCTCAACTGATTTTTTAGGATTTGACAATGGAAAAAGAACGCTCCCAAAAAACTTTCCTGGCATCATAGAATTAAATGATTTGAAAATAGCAGGGAACAGGGACTCTTTAGTTTCATTAGGCAAACAAATAAATAATAGTAGCTGGAAAGTAAACAACCAACGGAAAGCATATCCATCACAGAGCTTGCAGTTTAGTGGAGGTTTTGCGAAACGAATCAAGGACATTCAATTTGGGGGCATCTTTGCTTTTTCTTATTCAAACACACCGCAGTTTGCGGAAGGTACTCGCACTCGCTATGAAGCTACAGGCGAATACTACTATGATTATAATGATCAGCGATTCAATACTTCGATCGCTACTGCCCTACTAGCTTCATTAGGTATGGTAATAAAAAATAATCATAAGCTAAGCTGGAAAAATATCTACACTATCAATAGCGATAATACCGTATATCAGCGCGATGGTCTCAGTATCTTTAGTGCTACCGAACAGCGCAGAACGAGTTTGGAATTTATCAGCTCGAGAGTGTTTAATACAAACCTTTCGGGCGAACATCTTTTGACAAACAAAAAAATAAAATTTCGTTGGAATGGAGGTGTAGTACTCGTAAATCGCGACCAACCGAAAACCATGCGCTACAGCTACGAGCGTCAAAATTCAAAACCTACTTTGAATAGCCCTGATCAACTTTCTACTGATACAAATTTTATCTATCAAATTCAAAACGGTGGTGCAGACCCTAAGCTGAGTGCTATGTTTAATAGCCGCCTCACAGAAAAAGTATATAACGCAGCGGCCGATGTTACTATTCCTTTTATGATTCACAAATCAAAAAGTAATCTGAGTTTCGGTTACTCCTTTGTATCGAGAAATAGAAGCTTCGAAGCACGCAATTTATTTTTTGACTATACCAGTGCCAACTACAATAGCGATGTACTCATCCAAGATCAAAACGTAGATAACATCATCAATCAAGCCAACTTTGATAATGGCAAATTAATTTTAAATCAAGTGGCATTCCCTACAGATGTGTATAAAGCCAAATCTACTACACAGAGTGCCTACGCTATGCTAGAATGCCACGTAACAGAGCGTTTCAAACTCGTAGCAGGTCTTCGTTTTGAGTCTTTCAAACAAAATTTGACGGCCCCTACCAAAATAGGATTCGATGTGATACCAAACGACCCAGGTCCGCCTATCATCAAAACCAAAGTAGAAGACAGCACTTATACTAAATCTTATTTCAGTGGTGCTTATTCATCCGATTCTTTAGGAAAAGTGAAGAATGTATTTCCTCTTTTGCCTTCTATCAATTTGATTTATAAATTGAATGAAAGTATGAATCTACGGGCATCTTACGGCCAAAGCATGAGCCGACCAGAATTTAGAGAGGTGTCGCCTTTTTCGTACTATGACTTTTTGCGAGATGTGCAGTTGGCAGGCAATACCACTTTGCTCCAAACTTTTATTCACAATGCCGACCTACGCTATGAATGGTTTATGGGCAAAGGGCAAAGCTTTAACGTGAGTGCTTTCTACAAAAAATTTACAAACACTATAGAGTTGACCTCTGTGGCAGCTGGTGGTGTACCACAGTTTGTGTATAGCAATTCTACAAAGGCGTATTTAGTAGGAGCAGAGGTAGAGTTGCGCAAAAATTTTGGTTTTATTTCACCCAAAGTCGAAGACTTGGTTTTCGTAGCCAATGTGAGTTATGTACATAGCCAAGTAGATTTACGCAATGTGAAAGACAATAATAGTGACGAACTAAGAAGGCCCATGCAAGGGCAAAGTCCTTACATTATCAATGTAGGTTTAAACTATGTACATCCTAAAATAGGTACTGGCTTTTCATTGTTGTATAATCAAACTGGCGATAGACTATATGCCGCTGGCGAAGTGGGAAATCCCGCTTGGTATGAGCATTTCAGACCATTATTGGACTTTCAATTGAGCCAAAAATTTTGGAAAGGAAAAGGATTAGTTCGGTTTACCATCAGCGACTTGATAGCTGCTAAAACTATTTTTTATCAAAATGAAGTGATAGGTAAAGAAAGACACTATCAAAAAGGAAAAGATAAAGTGGTGTTGAGCCAATCGAATTACAGAACGTATAGCATACAGTTGTCGTTTAATTTTTAGATGGCGTTTTTTTTCAAAACAATTTCTTAACTCTCAAGCAACGTCTAGTTTATAGTAGAATGGCATGTTTGTAGCAACAAAAATTAATAACACATGAAACAAAACAACTTAACCAAAATGTTCACCATATTGATGATACTCGTAGGTACATCATTGATGGCAGCTACTGTACCAGTCAACGCTGTGATTACTTCTAACATTACATGGACTAGCAATAACATCTATGTATTGTATGGCGAAATTATCGTAAAAAACAATGCTACACTTACTATCCAGCCAGGTACTTTGATCAAAGGAGATAAAAATACAGGAGGAAAACTAGTGATAGCAGCTGGAGCTAAAATCAATGCTCAGGGTACAGCTGCCCAGCCCATAGTGTTTACTTCAAATCAACCTGCAGGACAAAGACAAAGAGGCGACTGGTCGGGCATAGCTATTTTGGGGAAAGCACCAGTAAACTTTAAAAATGCGAATGATGTACAGATTCAAGGTCTTTTAGAGTGTGGTACAGCACCAGATTACAACTATGGTGGTACAGACCCTAATGATAGCTCAGGCGTATTGAGTTATGTGCGTATAGAATATGCAGGATATATTTGTGGTACGAATACAGAGTTAAATTCATTGACATTAGGCGGTGTAGGTGCTGGCACTAAACTAGACCATGTACAAGTGAGCTATGGTCAAGATGATGGTATAGAGTGGTTTGGTGGCACTGTTAATGCTTCGCATTTGATTTCATTTGCTTCGCGCGATGATGATTTTGACACAGACAATGGATACAGCGGAAAAGTGCAGTTTGGCTTGATTGTGCGTATAGATTCTATAGCTGACCAAGGGGATATTTCTAATGCATTTGAGTCTGACAATGATGCA
The DNA here is from genome assembly GCA_937894725.1 of uncultured Bacteroidota bacterium. Classification (GTDB taxonomy): domain Bacteria; phylum Bacteroidota; class Bacteroidia; order Chitinophagales; family LD1; genus CALAYL01. The sequence goes on along the minus strand of CALAYL010000005.1, from coordinate 47,049 downwards.
AACTCCACCTATAATACACCGAATACAAGTGCGGTGTTTTCAAACATTACCGTAGTAGGCCCTGCACAAACTACAACTTCTACAATAGATGCGAAATATGGATGGGCTGCACGTTTGAGAAGAAACACTTCACTCTCTATTTTTAATTCTATCATTTTAGGATACAAAAGAGGCGTGAGAATTGAAGGTAGTGTTACACAAAACAAAGCACTTACAGACTCACTAGAATTTAAATATAATATTATAGAAGGTAGCAAAGAGCAAGCGTATGAGTCGTCATTTGATTCTGCATATTTAGCTAACCCTGCTACGCATAATACCGTATATGGAGGCAATGCAAATGCTACTTTATTGCTCGTAAACCCTTTTAATAGAACTGCTCCAGATTTTACGCTGCAAGCTACTTCTCCTGCATTGGCAGGAGCCGATTTTAGTGCTGCAAAATTGACTGGATTCACAAGCGTAGCTTACAAAGGAGCCTTTGGTGGAAGTATTACTGATTGGACAAAAGATTGGGCAAACTTTGATCCACAATCAACTCCTTACTTAACGCCTCTAGCGGTAGAAAATATAGCCGTAGTCAAAGATATAGTTGTAGTACCAAATCCTACCAGTGGTAATGCAAAATTAGTCTTCAACTTAGAAAAATCAGCATACCTAAATATACACATTTTTGATCTACAAGGCAGACTGGTAAATGAGGTCGCTAATCGGGCATTTTCGGCTGGTAGTCATGCTTTGGCGCTATCGTTCGAAAATTTACAATCAGGAATCTATATAGCCAAAGTAGCTAACGACTCAGGTACATCTACTGCTAAAATAGTAGTAAGCAAATAATCAACGCACACACATCTTATAGAAAGGCGATCATTTTGTGGTCGCCTTTCTAAATTCGAAAAATATTAAAAGGTAACTGTGTATGTTTTTCCATTTAAGGTAATAGTAAATTCATTGTCGCATGTTCCATTGCCAAAATCTACTATTCGTAATTTTCCTGCAACGTTTATATCTATGCTGCCAGCGGTAAACCCTCTTCTATTTGCAGCACAGCCGAAGTCTTTGCGAAGTGGGGAGGTAATATAAGCAGAAAACGATTTGCCACTTGCAGTGGTGCCACTCGAATTTCCAGAGATAACATACACGTCATCGCTCCATAGGGGAGTATTTGACCCTACTAAAAATTCACGTACTCTATTGGCAGTCCATACGATAGTACCCTTGCCATTGGCGAGTGTAATTCGACCACTCACACTTACATTTCGTTTTGGATTTCCTCCACCTGCTGTAGTATTGGTTATCGTTTTTACACTATTATTATCTACTGTATTACCGTTTACACTATAGCCATCAAAATGAATGGTAACCACAGTTCCTGAGTCTTTGTATCGGCCAGTATAAGATATAAGTACTTTTCCTCTTCTTGTTCTGCCATCAAAGCCTTGGCATCCACTGCCAAAGTCCACTGTAATCAGCCTATTCCCTAGTGTAGTGGTAGAATCTTTTGTTACGACCGCACAGTTGCCAGAAGCAATACCCATAAATTCATCCTCCTTTAGAGACACCGTGCCCGATTGCTCCGCTTCGTCAGCGATATTATGCGCTTCTGTAAAAATCGCATCAGCAGTAGTATAGTCTTGTGCAGCATTATCACTGCCAAGATTATCTTTTTTACAACTATTCATCACTATGCCTATTATAGCTATAGCGAGAATGCATCTTTTGAGATAAATAGCTTTCATTCTTCCTTATTTACATTATTTACTAGAATAGCAAATGAAAGTTACAAAAGTTTCGTTCTAAAAAAGAAACGAACAGATTAAACGTTGTTTTCTGATAAGATGACTAGCTGTAAAGAGGAACCAACATGTACTCGTTTAGTTACTTAAAATTGCTAATATGCTTGCTCAATTCCTCTTTACTTGAAGAGAAAGAAAACACATTATTTACTTTAAAATAATTTCTGCGGTCGGTAGTATGATCGTAAGCAAATTTTGCAAAATCAAGTTTTGATCCTTCAAACGAAAATAACTTACATACAGCTAGAACCTGATCACTAGTCATACAGTTTGCGCTTACGATTTGCTTTGCTGTAGTGAGTTTTGTTTCGTCAAAAGAGGTTTCCCTTATCGTTTCTAATGCGGCTGCAAAATCACCTGAATTCATCTGGTATTCATAACTGCAATCACCATACATATTTGGCCTAGGGGCTGGCTGTCCTGGAGGTCGAGAGGTCACTACTTGTGTGTTTGCATTTGAAGAAGTAGTAGTCGTAGTAGTGGTCACCGTTTCATTAAAAAGCGGATCATTTACATTCACATTTATACCAAAGCCACCCATATTGACATTTACGTTTGCACCCGTATTTACGTTAGTAGTGGTCGTAGTTTGTTGTACGACTACAGGTGCAGGATTGCCATAGTGATATACCTGCACATTAGAAGGTGGTATAAAGTCTGGTCTTACTGCTTCAGCCGAAAAATAACGCAATGAAAACTTGCCGTTGTTTTTGTCTTTTTTGATTTTATACACTACTTCTTGTGGTACATTATCTACATCGCGAACAGGAAGGTTGTTTTTTGAAAGCTCACCTAGTGCTTTGTCTTCAAAAATAATTTTACAATTATACCACGCTTGTGTTAAATCCTCTACCCTAATATTGGTTTGTGGGTCATTGTTCTGTCTTTCTCCATTTAGGATAAGAAAAAACTTATTGCCATCTTCTGAAAAGACGGTCAAGTTTGAGCCTACTATGGGCTGGGCTATTGAGAGCAACGACATGGATGCTGTCAAAGTAGAGAGTAACAATTTTTTCATGGTTTTGTGTTTGATTTGTTTTAAACGAATCTTGTGCCAAGATTACTATTTTTTGCTTTTATTTAGAAAATTAAAACTTATATCGCTTTTGCAGCTACCCAAGCTGTAGTCCATGCTGCCTGAAAGTTGAAGCCTCCTGTGATAGCATCTATATTCAACACTTCTCCACCGAAATATAGACCAGAAAACAGTTTGCTCTCCATCGTCTTGAAGTCAATTTCTCTCAAATTCACCCCACCTGCGGTTACAAACTCATCTTTATTCGTAGCTTTTCCCATTACGTCAAAATGATAATTTGTACAATGCTGCGCTAGGACTTCTAGTTTCTTATTGCTTGTGTCCGCCCAGATTTCGGTTTCTTTAATACCGGCTATTTCACATAATCTTTCCCAAAGTCGTGTGGGAATGTCAAATAAATTTTGATTGGTAATTTGTTTTTTAGAATGAATGTTTTTTTGTTGTTTAAATAGTGCAGAAACTTGGTTGGAGTTTTGAGTGCCTGTCCAGTTTACGATGAGTTGAAATTGATGATTTACTTCCGACAATGCTTTTGCACCCCAAGCCGATAGCCGCAAAATCGCTGGTCCACTCAACCCCCAGTGGGTAATCAGTATAGGTCCTGTTTCTTGATTTTTTTTATCAAACTTTACGGTGGCATTTTTGACTGATACACCCATCAAATCATCAATCAATTTATCCTTAATTTTAAACGTAAAAAGAGATGGTACAGGTGGTGCGAGATTATGTCCTATGGCTGCGAGTATCTCCCACATTTTAGCTGCATTGCCCGTAGCTACAAATACGGCATCATAGCTTTTTTCGCTATCTCTAGATGGCTTTATTAACCACCCATTAGTTGTTTTTTTTATAGCATCTATGCCAGTTTGGGTATGTATAGTGATGTTGTTTTTCTTTGCTTCGTTCAAAAAACAATCCATAATAGTTTCTGAATTATCGGTTGTCGGAAACATGCGTCCATCAGCCTCAGTTTTGAGTTTCACTCCTCTTTTTTCAAACCATGCTATCACATCTTGTGGTTGAAATTGATAAAAGGGCCCTATCATTTCTTTTTCACCTCGCGGGTAATTTTTGGCAAGTGCTTTTGGCTCAAAACAGGCATGTGTTACATTGCACCTACCCCCACCTGAGATGCGCACTTTTTCAAGTACCTTAGGCGATTTTTCAAAAATATCAATTTGGTACAAGGGCTTTTTTTCAGCGCAATTTATGGCAAAAAAAAAGCCCGCTGCACCTCCACCTATTACGGCTATTTTCTTTTTAACTTTCAATTTTTCAATTTGTTTTTTTGAGCTGTACCATCTTAGCTACATATTTTCCCACTAAGTCAAATTCAATATTCACCTTAGTGCCTTCGCACACTTGATGCATGGTCGTATGCTCAAAAGTATAGGGTATGATAGCTACCGAAAATAAATCATCGACCACATCAAATACGGTGAGGCTAATGCCATCAATCGTAATAGAGCCTTTCTCCACTATCAAAGCTTGTAGCGAGGGAATATATTTAAATGTAAAAATCCAACTGTTTTCTAGATTGATCCGTTTTATGCAAATAGCTGTTTGATCTACGTGTCCAGCTACAATATGGCCATCGAGGCGACTACCTACTTGCGTACATCGTTCTAAATTAATTTTTTTTTCTAACTGCCAATCTCCAATGTTTGTTTTGGCTATCGACTCTGGTATCACCGTTACTCGATGCTTATCGCCATTGACTTCTACTACGGTAAGGCAAGCCCCATTGTGCGCTACGCTTTGATCTATTTTTAGCTGATTTGAAATGCCTGAATGGATGATAAAGTCAGTGCATACCCCATTTTTTTCGATAGCTACAATCGTGCCGAGTGTTTCAATAATTCCCGTAAACATAGTTTGTTTTATTAGCGCAAAAGTTCAATAAATCCTCCTCCTTTTTTGGATGGTAGTGGTCGTTTTATTTCTCCTCCCAAATGCGATTCGTAATAATATCCTCCATAATAATATACTCCATCGGGCATCGCTTTTCCCGTCTTTTGATCCTTGCCATCCCAGTTGAGTTCAGGGTCTGTAGTCTCAAATACTTTTTCCCCCCAGCGGTTAAACACCTTAAATTCCACTCTACTCACAAATCTATATGGCTTGCGAGGGGTAAATAAATCATTAGCCCCATCTCCGTTTGGAGTAAAAGTGTTGGGTAGTTCGTAAATAGGGCAATTATCTACACACACACGATTGTCTTTTGGGCTTTCATTATTTAATCTGTCGAGTGCAGTCACAAAATAACAGCCAGCTATATTTTGTGGTAGAGCATGCAGATAAGTGGTGTCTTCTTTGGCGAAAGTACTTCCTATCAGTGATACTGCGCCAGTGCTATCTTCTTGAAAAAAGATATTGTAGCGCACAATGTCTGCTCCACAACTTTCATCAAATGTCCAGCTCAATTTATTTTCCAATTTGAAAGAATCTGAGATTAAATTTTCGCAAGGAGTATGCACGCTAAGCCTCGGTGAGCAAGGCGGTATGGTATCTCTTGGAAATGCGCATGAAATTTGAGAAAGATTCACTAACGGTCGTTGTATCAAAGGGATGCTATAGTGCCCAAATGATTTGATATAATAGCAGTAGGTCGTATCGTTTACAAGTCCTGTATCAAGGTAGTTTGAGGAAGTGGTCGAGGTTCTAAATTCAAAAAGGTTGGTAAGATTATTTTTTCTGAATACATGAAATGTATCATTTAGCCAAGGTGTTTGAAAATTCCAAGACAGCGCCAATCTTTGATCGCTTGGCGCTATGCTTAAATAGACTGAAGATGCAGGATCAGACACACCCACGGGATCTGTTGCAGATTTGAATACGAGTTGATAAGTATAAGGATTGTCTGTAGTATTTATGACGGTATCAGTAAACGTTGTATCGTTCAAATCGTAGTATGAGTTTCGAGACACAGTATATACGAGCGCGGCACTTGAGGGTGCAAAACCAGTAGCACGATACAGCTCATATCGATAAGGAGGAGCGTCTAAGATAGTGTCGAGGTTGGTGACTCCTACCAACGGTTTTATCCATGCTACATCTATGGTGCCTGCCGTAGGATCGGTATTTGTTACGCTTACTTTCGTTAATACTGGCACACTCAACGGCAACACCACGCACACCTCTGTCGATGGTACACTTTCTACCAAATCCCATTCAAAGATTCCATTTGGCGACTTTGTAGAAAAGTGTGCTAAAATTCGATAGCAATATTCATTGCCGCGAATGACTGTGTTATCAATATAGTTGAGGGATTGTACACGATCTGCTATTTTTGTATAGCCTCTGCCAGCTAGTCCTGTTTCACAATAGGTGGGCACAAAAGGATTGCTGCCCAATTTTCGCCAAATCGAGAATCCTCTAAAATTGGTAAACGAGCTACAATTGTATGCGTCCCAATTTAAAGTTACCGATTGTCTTTGAGGAGTAGCTTGTAGATTGAGTGGTGGTGGAGCGATTACTTCTATCGTCCAGGTTTCTTGATCTACCAGCGGTATGGAGTAGTTGTCTTCTGCCTTGAAGACCACAGTATATAGCTGCTTTTGAATATGCTCACAAATGGTTTGCCACATAAAAATACCGCTTACCGGATTTCCAGAAACGGTAGGAAAGGTAGCTTTGTTGTTAGCTACCTGCATAGGTCCACCATTGGCAGAGAGTGTCACTGTTTGAGTTATTTGCGGATCTGTGGCTGTCACCGTGATATTGAGATTGTCGCCCGCTCTCACACAGGTGTCGAGTAGTCCTTCAATTTGAGGTGGGTCGTTGTTGCCATTTTCAATAATGATTTGCATATCTCGAATCATTGTACCCATCAATATACCCCTTCGATATTCTCTTATTAATATGGCAATGTTGTATATCCCTGTTCGCTGCGGAGTAGCCCAGATAAACTCTCCGGTAAATCGATTGAGAAATACTTTGTTTAAAGGCCCTGGTACGATCTCGTTTGGATATTTGTAGAGGGGCACAGGTACACCACGAGTTTGCAAGGGTTGTATGAGCTCATAAATCAAACTGTCTCCATCTGGGTCAAAGGCTAATGGATTGTGGTAAAAAGTGTCGTTCACATTGCCATAGTCAATGGGTGGATTGAGCAATACGGGCGAAGAGTTGAATCCGATGTTAGCAAGGTCATTCGGAAATTTTAGGGTGTCTTCTACATAAAAAATCACACCATCAGAGGCTCCATTATTGATGTTGATAATGCCATTATTTCGTAAAGAATCGGCAGCCGAGATCACAAAAAAGTTGTTGGGAGGAGGAGGAATGCCAGGAAATACATGGGTAGCTTCGTAAATATTTTTTTTAACGTTGTTGCCCACGTCTTCACCAAAGTGAGGATAACCCGTACTAGGGTTTTGAGGGCCATTGATTCGACTAGCTATTGAAGAAGTTCCATCACCCCATTGCACAGGGATTTCGTCACGATCTGCACCAGGATTGATGCCTGTTATTTTTGCATAGGTTACTACCGTAGCTTTAATAGTTAATGGGCCTATTACTTTATAATAAATCTCTCCCGCCCTGATATGCGAAGCTTGAGCAAAGTACGGTGCGATCAACATCGCTAACCAAAGGAGTTTTATCTTCATCGAATCACAAAATAGCTATAATTATCTAAACGTGAAATAGCTAAATTAGTTTTTGGGGTATAAACTTAAAATTGAAGGGTAGATTATGCCCATCCGCATACCACTCCTCCTATCAGCGCTAGTGTGATAACCCAATAACCAAAATGAATCAAGATATATTTACCACCTCGTTTTTCAAACAAGGCATTGATAGCGATAATAGGTAGGGCAAAAAACACACCCATAATACTCCCGTGCAACGCACCATGCTTAAAACTTCTGAAATTGGTACCGTATTGCTCCATCAAGCTGACAATCGTTTTTCCTAATTCTGTAGCTGGATTTAGTGCGTCTGCATTTCCTTGAAACATAGCATACAAACCCATTTGGTGAATTGTAACCTGATACATCGATAAACTGAGCATAAGCCCAAGTACGTAAGTGAGTCCTAAAAGCAAAAACATATTTGGCTTGGGGTCGTCTGTTTTTATACCAGCTTCTTTCATCCAAATAGTTCCGAGCACTTTAGGATTATACCAAATTGTACCCACAAAAAGTGGGATTATGGCTGTCAAAAATATGAGGGTGTAATTTGCTTTCATGAGTGTTTATTTTGTTATAAAGAAATAATTTTTTCCCAAAATCTGACGTTACATATTGTCTCTGTCATCATTTAGTCTTACCTTTTCTACAGGGTTGGCGGTCATTTCAGCATAGATTGCTCTATTTCTATAAATATCAATAGCCAAAAATAAAGCTGATCTAATCGAGTCGGGTGAGGCTTTGTCATGGCCGGCTATATCGTAGCCAGTACCATGGTCTGGTGAGGTACGTATAACCTCCAATCCAGCGGTATAATTCACTCCACGGTTAAATGAAATAGTCTTAAATGGTGCTAGTCCTTGGTCATGATACATAGCCAATACGCCATCAAAGCTCATATAGCTACCCGAACCAAAAAATCCATCTGCCGCAAAAGGCCCAAGTGCAATCATACCACGCTCTCTCGCCTTTTGCACTAGTGGTGCTAGCAAGTCTTTTTCTTCTTTTCCTATCAAACCATTGTCGCCACTATGTGGATTGAGACCTAGTACCGCCAAGCGTGGTTTGTGTATCATAAAGTCTCGCTGTAGGCTTTTGTAAAGCAAGTCTATTTTTTGTGTCAAAAGGGTACTATCTATGGCTGTTGCTACATCTTTCACCGCTATGTGGTTAGTGGCGAGACCTACCCTCAAGCCCTCATCTACTAATAGCATCAAACTCTGTGAAGCTCCTGTTTTTTGGGTTATATATTCAGTTTGTCCCTTAAAATCAGGAAGGTGTTCAGCGATGCTGTTTTTATTTACAGGGCCCGTTATCAAAGCGTCTATTTCTCCCGTTTTTAGGTCTTCTACGGCTTTTTCTAAACAGGCTAGTGCTTTTTCGCCAGCATTGCTAGATGCTTGACCAGGGGCTATCGTTACATTGTCTGCAAAGCAGTTGATTACATTTGGTATTTTGCTGTTGAGTTTACTCAAATCAGTCACTTCATTTAGTTGAAAGTGCTGTATTTTCAAAAGTTTTGCATAGAAATTGATAACACTTCGCTGACCATAAATCACCACATCACAATGCTTAAAAATTCGCTCGTCATGTAGCATTTTGATGATGACTTCTGGCCCTACACCATTGTAGTCACCTATGGTGATCCCTATTTTTATTCTTTTTTCCATGCTCTAATTACTTATTTATTCTTGTCTGTAGCGCTTAGCTGTGTTACAAAATCGACCAACATTCTCACGCCAACTCCTGTGCCATATTTGCCTCGATAGCTATCTTCGCTCATAAGGTATGCTGTGCCTGCAATGTCAAAATGTAGCCATGGGTAATCTGTAAAGTGTTCTAAAAACTTTCCAGCCGTAATCATACCCGCTTCAGACCCTCCTACATTTTTGATATCGGCTACTTCAGATTTCACCAACTTTTTATATTCATCCCAAAATGGAAATTCTACCAATCGCTCAAAAACATTGTTGCCGCTAGCGACTAATTTTTGTTTTGTTGCTGCGTCAGCAGTACCCATAAAGATAGTGCCATAAGAACCGATAGCAGCTTTGGCGGCTCCAGTGAGTGTGGCAAAATCTAAGACCAATGATGGCTTGTACTTGCTTGCATAAGCTAGCGCATCGCCCAATATCATTCTGCCTTCAGCATCGGTATTGAGCACTTCTACATTGATGCCATTCATCATTTGTACTACATCGCCAGGTACGTATGCTTCTTGGCCAGGTCTATTGTCTGTAGCAGGTATCAACCCCACTATATAATACGGTAATTTCAATTTTGCAATAGCAGCCATAGCACCTACTACAGTAGCAGCTCCACCCATATCACACTTCATCATATCCATAGAGTTGGCAGTAGGCTTGAGCGATAGACCACCAGTGTCATACACTACGCCCTTGCCTACGAGTACCAGTGGTTGCTTATTCTTAGCTTTAGCTGGTTTGTATTCTAAAACGGTGAATGTAGGCGGATCGATACTTCCTTTGTTTACAGCCAAAAGACCACCCATTTTGAGTGCCGTAATTTTCTTTTTATCAAAAACTGTTACTGAAAATCCTGCGGACTTTCCAGCCTTTTGAATCTCTTTGGAAAGTTGTACAGCAGTTAGATAAGACAATGGCTCGTTTACTAAATCTCTTGCCAAAAAATTGGCCGCTACTATAGTCGTTAGACGAGTAATGTCAGCGGTGGTCAAACTTTTGTTCGCAATAGTTAGTGTTGTAAACGGGTTAGGTTTTTTTTCTAGCGTTTTATACTTCAAAAACTGATAGCTACCCATAGCCGCTCCTTCAGCGAATGCGAGCAATAAAGTCGAATCTGCAAGTGCAGATGATACTACTGCCTCTTTTGTTTTTTGACTATTCAAAAACTTGACTAATCCATTGGCTGCTTGACGTACATTTTCAGCTACTACATGAGCTTCTTTAGTATCATCTACAAAAAGTACAGTGAGCGATTTGTCAGCTTCTGTACGTTGGTATTGGGGAGCTTTGTCTTTTTGTGCTGTTTTTACAGCTGCTTCATCTGCTTTAGGAAGATAGAGCAAAGTTATATTGCTATTGTGACTAGCGAGAATGATTTGATGTTGAGATACGTTTGTATCTTTAGCGAGCGTTATTTTTAGCATCTTGAGTTGATTTTAAGAACGTAAAAGTATAATAAAAAGATATTTGTTGATGAATAAATACGAAAGCTACCGATGCCTTTCGTATTTTTGGCACTTATTAAGTATGGAACTAAAAAAATCTCTCGGGCAGCATTTTTTACATGATGAAAATATGCTTAAAAAAATCGTTTCAGTGATGGGCGACTTCACAGGGTATGCCTCTGTGGCTGAGGTTGGGCCTGGGCATGGCGCATTGACCAAACGGCTATTACAAAAAAAAATCACTGATTTTAAAGTAATCGAAATTGACAATAGATGTGTCGAAGTTTTAAAAGAAAAATTTCCAACATTGGAAGTTGTACATAAGGACTTTTTGAAAGCAGACTTGCCTTCGTTGTTGCAGGCTCCTGCTTGTATAGTAGGCAATTTCCCTTACAATGTATCCACTCAAATCGTGTTTACGATTATTGACAATAAAGATCTTGTAGCGGGTATGATCGGGATGTTTCAAAAAGAAGTAGCCCAACGCATAGCCGCAGTGCCCAAGACCAAAGCGTATGGTGTAATGAGCATTCTAGCGCAGGCATATTACGAGAGTGAATACTTACTTGATGTGCCACCAGGATGTTTCACCCCGCCACCCAAGGTCATGAGTGGAGTGGTCGCATTGCGTAGGAAGACAATACCGCTAGGTTGTGATGAAGTTTTATTCAAGAAAATCGTGAAGCAATCCTTTACTCAGCGTAGAAAAGTGCTCTCCAATAGTTTAAAGGGAATGTGTGATGTAGCAGCACTAGGTGAGTTTGAGCGGTTACGCCCCGAAGCTTTGTCGGTAGCAGATTTCGTCACCCTTACCAATCAAATTGCTAATGCCTAGCGTGCTCATTACAGACGATGTGTCGCCTGTATTAATAGCGGGGTTTGAGCAGAAAGGCTGGATAGTCGAGTATATCCCAAACATAAAGAGGTCTGAGGTTTTAACAGCGATAGCCATGTACGAAGGGCTTATTATCAATAGTAAAATAAATTGTGATAATGAATTGCTTTCAAAAGCTATCAAACTTCGATGGATAGGTCGTTTGGGATCAGGTATGGAAGTGATAGACACCTCAGTTTGTAATGAAAAAAACATCCATTACTTCAATTCACCAGATGGTAATGCACAAGCGGTAGCGGAACATACGTTGGGGCTATTACTTTCGCTGCTTAGAAATATACCAAGAGCAAATGCAGAAGTCAAAAAAGAAGCATGGATAAGAGAACCCAACAGAGGGGAAGAGCTGAAAGGCAAAACAGTTGGTATTATTGGGTTTGGGCATACTGGCAGTGCATTCGCTAAACTACTTTCGGGCTTTGATGTGAAGGTCTTGGCGCACGACAAATACAAAAAAAATTTTGGCACAAGCGCTATCGAAGAAGCCTCACTTGACCGTATTTTTGCGCAGGCTGATGTACTGAGCTTGCATCTTCCATTGACAACGGAAACAACACACTACGTAAATGAAAATTTCCTAACACAGTTTAAGAAATCAATTTATCTCATCAATACCTCAAGAGGGAAAGTGATTGAAACCGCCATATTAGATAAAAACCTTATAAGTGGTGCACTTTTGGGAGTCGCCTTAGATGTATTAGAAAATGAAAAATTTGACACCTATTCGTTTGCTGAAAAAGCAATTTTTGAAATCTTATCAAATCGTCAAAACGTAATATTTACGCCACATATAGCAGGGTGGACACATCAGTCAAAGATTAAAATTGCCGAGTCGCTTTTGCGCCAATTAGCCCCTTTGCTTTAGTCTTTCAATTGTCATTTTATTGCAATATCTTAAAAGAGCTCTTGCTTTATCTGTTAACAGATTTTATATTTAGATTGTAAAAATTATATTTGTTCGCTTTAGTAACGAATAATTAAGACTACATGAAGAAAATATTAACCCTATTTGTATTGGTTTTGACAGCATCATTGGTGCGTGCACAAAGCGGTGAAATCTCTGGTACTGTTAAGGATGAGAAAGGCGAGGGTATGATTTCTGCTACCGTCATTATCATTGATGCTGCAGGAAAAAACACAGGTATTGGATCGGTGACGGACTTTGATGGTAACTATTCTATCAAACCGCTTAAGCCAGGAAAGTATGATGTGCAGTATTCTTATGCAGGCTATGCTTCGCAAATACAAAAAGGAGTATATGTAAAAGGAGATCAACCTACCTTTTTGAATATAAAGTTGAGCCCATCAGATAAGGTGCTTGACCAAGTAGAGGTAATAGCGTACAAAATTCCATTGATAGATCGAGCATCAACTACTAATGCAGCTACGCTTAGCAAAGAAGATATAGCGGCACTCCCTACACAGAATGTGACCGACCTTGTATCTACCACCGCAGGCGCATACCAAGAAGATGCCAATAAAGGTATCAGCATAAGAGGGGGTAGAGAGGATGGTACAGAATACTATATTAATGGTATCAAAGTAATCGGTAAGCCAAATGTGCCCGTACAGTCTATTGAGCAGTTGACCGTAATCACTGGTGGTGTGCCCGCTAGATATGGTGATGCTACAGGCGGTATCATCAATATCACGACCAAAGGCCCTACAGGCGAGTTTACAGGTGGTGTTTCTGTACAAACATCTCAAGGCACAGACGCTTTTGGTTACAATCAGGCGAATGCAAACGTATTGGGGCCAATCATAAAATCAAAAAAACAAAATAGAACTATCCTCGGTTTTTCTGCGGCATTTGAATTTTTAAATCAAAAAGATAGAAGTCCAGCCTCTACAGGCGTATGGCAAGTTAAGGACAATGTATTGAACAACATTAAAGATGCCCCCCTATATCGTAATCCTACAGGAACTAACTTTATTTTCAAATCAGAAAATCTCACATTCCAAGATTTATACAAAACAGCGGCTAAGCCAAACAACGACCAACGTGACTATAAAGGAGTGTTGATGTTCGACTTGAGTCCTAAAGAAGGGTTTAATATTTCGTTTGGGGGAGATGCAAGCTATACTACCTACCACGATTGGATTAGACAATATACATTGTTGAATGCAGAGAACAATCCGCTTTACAAAGAATTGAACTATCGCGCTTTTGGCAAGTTTACACACAATGTATCTGCGGCAAAATCAGCTAAAAACAAAGGTGGAGAAGAAAAGCCAAAAGCGATTCAAAACATCTCGTACACGCTTCAAGCAGATTATGAGAAGTTTTTGAAAACGAATGCAGATGAGTCGCATGATAATCGCTATTTCGATTATGGATACATAGGTAAGTTTGAAACACAAAGAGAGGTAAACTATGTATATGACAAGAATATTAGCCTTGGTGGAAAGAGTTATGAAGGATATATTCAGAGTGGTGATGCTAAAGAGGTAAATGTAGCATTTACACCAGGTACAAAAAATCCTTTGGGAGCTAGATTTACAGAGCAATATTTTACACTACTTGGAGCTACTAAGGATGCGAATGGAACATATAGACTCTCAAATGCAGATGCAGTAGGTTTTGCAGAAAACATCAATCAAATTGAAGCCAACCGTGGACTTATCAATGGCCAACGTTCTGAGCCTATTTACAATCTGTGGTATAATATTGGTCGTCAGTATAACGGTTCTGGGGTAGATAATAACAACGAACAAATCAGAGCTAGGGTCGAGACCTCGTTTGATATCTTGAAGCCAGGGGCATCTACTAAAAACAAACACTCTATCGAAATTGGACTTGAGTATGAGCAGCGTGTACAACGTTCTTACAGCGTAAACCCGCTTTTTCTATGGGATATAGCTCGAACCAATGTAAACAAGCATCTTTCTTTAGATACATCTAGTGCTATTTTTAACATCGCGGGAGTAGATTATAGTATCAACGACCCTAATCGTCCAGATTTTTATTTTACCGATTCTATCCGCTTTGATCAGAAAGCAGATTTGAGTAAGCAAGGATATTTTGATAGAAACTTGCGTAAAGCACTTGGTATGGATCCTAATGGTACTAAACTTTTAGATCTATATGCTGTGGATCCAGGCAAGTTAGATATATCTTACTTTTCTCCAACAGAGTTGTTGTCTTTCTTTTCTGGTGGTGGAGATATCATCAATTACAAAGGATATGACTATACTGGGAAAGTGGTCAATGGAAGACCTACTATCAATGATTTCTTTAAAGCTAAAAATGCGGATGGACAATATACTCGATTGCAAGACGCATACCGCCCTATCTATGCTTCAGCATATATATCGGACAAGTTTTACTACAAAGATTTAGGATTTATGGTAGGTCTAAGGGTTGATAGATTTGATGCTAATCAGCAGGTATTGAAAGACCCCTATTCATTGTATGATATCAAAACTAAAGGCGAAGTGACTAGTATTGATGGCAATACGATTACACATCCAAATAGTGTGTCTGATAATGCCGCTGTATATCTCACTAAATATGGCGAAGGTGGTACTGTAGCAGGATATAGAAGTGGCGATATATGGTACGATAAATACGGCAATGTATCAACTCCACGTGCCATCGGAAATATTTCAGGTGAAGGTGCTTTACCTTATGTAAATCTTCCCAATATTGATAATTTGAGTACTGCAGATGTAAGAGGTTTTGTACAAAAAAATCCAGATCAGTTTGATCCAAGTGCCTCATTTACTAGATATAAAGCTCAATATGTATTTATGCCACGTCTTCAGTTTTCATTCAACATTACCGACAATGCACAATTCTTTGCTCACTACGATGTGTTGAGCCAAAGACCACAAAATAGAAATCAGTTGAACTTGGCAGAGTATCTATATTGGTCAGAAAATACTGGGGTAAAAAACAACCCAAATTTGAAACCTGAGACTACAGTAGATTATGAATTTGGATTTAAGCAAAAGTTGACAAAATCATCTGTTGTTACATTATCTGCTTACTACAAGGAGTTTAGAAATATGATCCAAAGAAGAAAACTACAACAATCATTCCCATCTACTTATACCACCTATGACAATATCGACTTTGTGTCGGTGAAAGGTATAAATGTGGTATATGATTTGAGAAGAACAGGAAATTTCAAAGCGAATGCAAGTTATACCCTTCAGTTTGCAGAAGGTACAGGTTCTGACGATGGATCTCAGCAGTTTTTGGTAGATGCAGATGTAGCTAATTTCCGTACAATATTTCCTGTAAACTATGATGCTCGACACCAGTTAAATATCACACTCGATTATCGTTTTGCAGAAGGCAAAAACTATAATGGCCCAGTAATAAAGAACAAACAAATATTGGCCAACTTTGGAGTGAATTTAGTGTTAAGAACAAGGTCAGGTACGCCATATTCTACTTCTACTATACCTACCGATCAAGGTTCGATAGGAGGCGGAACACGTCAGAATACGTCTTCTTTAAATGGCCCACGATTGCCATGGAGTTTCAGAGCAGATTTGAGAGTAAACAAAGATTTTGCTATCAATGTTGCTAGAAAAGGAGAAGACAAAGACCCGAAGAAATTATACTTCAGTGTGTATGTTTGGATTCAAAACTTGTTCAATACGCAGAATGTACTTAGTGTATATCGATTTACAGGTAGCCCTAGCGATGATGGATACTTAGACTCACCTCAAAAGCAAGTAGAAATAGCTAGTAAGTATAATCCACAAGCTTATAAAGATTTATACAGAGCCACTATCAATAATCCTGACAATTACTCTTTGCCTCGAAGAATATTCCTAGGCGCATCGTTTAATTTTTAAAATAGTTTAAAAGTAAGAATATGAGAAATAGAATTTTTGCAACCGCTGTCCTTGCTCTTTTTATAGCAGGCAATGCTATGGCCATCATAGGTGGTGCTACGCCCAGAAATAATAATGCAACAACAGCGTACAAGACCGAAAGCGGAGATTGTAGAATACCCGTATCACAAGCTGACTTAGACATCAATAACGTTCGTTGTCGATTACTAGCGGCTGGCGATCTTTGGTGGGATTTTGATAAAGCTAAATATGAAGTGCCTAAAGGTGATGGCACTAGTGTTGGGATTCATGCGATCTTTGCAGGAGCAATATGGCTTTCAGCCAAGGATGCAGGAGGTAATCTCAAATTGGCTGCACAGCGATTCCGTCAAGGAAATTCCGACTTTTATTCTGGCCCATTAGACAATACAGGCAATGTAGGTCAAGCAGTGTGTAATCAATGGGATAAGCACTTTACCGTATTTGGTCAAGATATCGCTAAAATGCAAACTAAGTTTAAAGCAAATGGAAATGTGCTAGCAGCAAGTGAAGTTCCTCAATCGATATCATTGTGGCCAGGCAAGGGAAACTCTGCATT
Organism: uncultured Bacteroidota bacterium; assembly: GCA_937894725.1. Classification (GTDB taxonomy): domain Bacteria; phylum Bacteroidota; class Bacteroidia; order Chitinophagales; family LD1; genus CALAYL01. The sequence goes on along the minus strand of CALAYL010000005.1, from coordinate 30,157 downwards.
GACGACAAAAGGATACGACATGAATCAAAACTTAGCCCCATTTTTTGATTTTGATAAAGATGGCATATATAACCCATTGAAAGGAGATTTTCCAATCATCAAAGATTGTAGTGAGGCGTTTGCCGATCAAATGACTTTTTGGGTTATCAATGACAAAGGTAATACGCACACAGAGACAAGCTCACAGCCTATGGGCGTTCAAATCAACGCACTTGCTTTTGCTTTCCAAACTACAGATGAGATCAATAACATGACGTTCTATACCTATAATATAGTGAACAAGTCAGGTTCTGGACTTAGTCAAACTTATGTTTCTCAGTTTGTGGATCCAGACTTAGGTTGCTACAATGACGATAGACTAGGTTGTGATACTACCCGAAGTTTAGGTGTAGTTTACAACAGTCGATTAGTTGACCCTAATGGCTGTAATACAGGTACTTTGGGATATGGTACAGACATACCTATGTTAGGTTTTGACTTTTTTGAAGGACCGATCGATACAAATGGAAAGCAGTTAGGACTTACCCGATTCAACTATTTCAACAATGGTGCTTCTGGCCCACAGACTGACCCCCAGTCTGCCGTTCAATATCGTAGTTACCAAGAAGGATTTTGGAAAGATGGATCTATCTTTTCTTATGGAGGAAATGGATATGGAGGAAGTGTACCTACAAAATTTGTATATCCTGGAGACCCATCTACTGCATCACAATGGAGCGAGTGTAATCCACAGGTTGGAGCAGCTATACCTGGCGATGATAGACGTATGTTACTCACCTCTGGACCATTCACATTTTTACCTAATCAAGCGCAAACGGTTACTGTTGGCGTTGTTTTTGTTCGACCACAAGGAGGTGTAGGAGTATGTCCGAATTTTAGTAATACCATTGGCCAGGCAGATGATAAAGCGCAAGCTTTGTTCAATAGCTGTTTTAAACTTGTAGATGGTCCAGATGCACCTACACTTAAAATCAGAGAGCTAGATAAAGAACTCATTATTAATCTGGTAAACACATCTGGAAACAATGTAGGGGAGACTTATAATGCAGTAGATCAAACGATAATAACCCAAACTGGATTTGTTAGAGGAGTGAGTGATTCTACCTATACTTTTCAAGGATATAAAATTTATCAAGTAGTAGATGCAACTGTTTCTGCTAGTGAAGATGACTTGAACAATAGCGATAAGGCTAAATTAATAGCGCAATTTGATGTTAAAGACGGAGTAAAACGCCTTGTAAACTTCGAAAAAGATGCTTCATTAGGTGTGTTGATACCTAAAATTAAAGTTGAAGGTCTTGATAACGGTATAGAACACTCTATTCGAGTAACCAAGGACTTTTTGAAAAACACTGATTTAGTCAATCATAAAACGTATTACTATAGAGCCATTGCTTACGCAAGCAATAGTTTCAAGAACTATGACCCAGCAGTGCCAAGCGCAGGTGGCCAGCTTACCCAATACCTTCAAGGTAGAGGAAATCCAGCTATTTATTCTGCAATACCTCACATAAGTGATCCGAGAAACGATGGTACAACACTGGGCGCTGAGTGGGGAGAGGCTGTGCAAGTAACACGTATAGGAGGAAGTGGAAATGGGGGAAATGAGGTACACTTGGATAATGCTACCATTGAGAAAATCATGAGTAGTGGTACATTCCAATACGATAGCCTTGTTTACAAAAAAGGGCTTGATCCACTAGGATTTAAAGTTACTGACCCCATAGCATTGAAAGAAGCTGACTTTATGCTCAAAATATATGACTCGACCTACCAAAATGGTCGAAAAATCTCTGGTGCAGGCACTTGGGAACTTACAGACCTTACCAATAATATTAAGATAGCTTCGGACAGAAATGTAGATGTACCTTACCAGCAAATCATTGGTAGTGCTTCACCTGAAGTAGATTATGGATTCTCTCTTCGTGTAGGTACTCCAAACCCATCATATATTATCAGAGGGTCTAATGCACCTGTATATGGGGCTATCAATGGAACTATCACGTTTAGTAACCCCAATGAAAAATGGCTATCTTTTGTAAAAGATAATGGTCAAGCAGATGCTTCCAATTGGATAAGGTCAGGTACATATCGATTAAGACGAGGTGCTAATCCAGATCCTTTGGCAGAAGTTTTTGATGATAATTATTATTTAGTAGGCGGTACAGATTACCAAACTGACCCCGATAAACTTTTTGAAGGAATAGCAGGAGGCACATGGGCACCATATTGTTTAGCTGCAAACTATCACTTTATAGGTACTCCTACCGCCACTACACCAGTAGCTGTGTATGGACCTGGATTCAAATGGGATAAATATGCTACTCAGATTCCACCAGAGAACACCTTAGATAGATTGCAAAGTGTAGATATCGTACTTACCTCAGATAAATCTAAATGGTCGCAATGTGTGGTATTTGAAACTGGCGAAGAAGATGGTACCAACCAAGGGGCTAGCATAGCACCAAATGGAAAAAATGCACGTAAAGGACAAATACGAATGGCATATTCAAAAGATAAGGATGGAAACGGCTTTTTCAAAGACCCTGTATTAGGTATCCAAGATGTAGGTCGCTCATGGTTTCCTGGATATGCTATCAATATAGAAACAGGTCAGCGATTAAATGTTGCTTTTGGTGAAGCTTCAGAATGGGGAAATCAAAATGGTAGAGATATGCTTTGGAACCCTACCAATGTAGAACTTGATGAACTCAATGTAGGAGGTACCATTCCGCAGTTGCCATATTTTGGCGGTAAACATTTTATCTATGTAATGGAAACACCATACGATGGAGGTCAAGCTATGCAAGATACCTTGCTTAAGTATTATGACAAAATCTCTACAAATCCAAACATTTCTTATCCAACGGCCTACAGAGATATATACCGTCAGATTATGTACACCTCTATACCTATTTTGTCTAAAAAATTCCAACTGAAATCATTGGCAGATGGTTTGATACCAAGCGAAGTGAAGATAGCGCTTAGAGTGCAAAAGCCTTTTGGTGTATTCAATACAGCTACTGCTCAAGATACCCCAACCTATATATTTAGTACTAAAGGAATTGGTGCTAAGCAGGAAAATAAAGAAGTGGCGAAAACTGCCTTGGATTTGATACGCATAGTGCCAAATCCATACCTTGCCTATTCTGCTTATGAGCGAAATGCTGCTGACACACGCATCAAGATAACTAATCTTCCTAATAACTGCACCATTAATATCTATTCACTTGATGGTACACTAGTACGTACTATACGAAGATCAGTAGGTATCAATGATATTGACCCAATCACACAGAAAAAAATCGATATTTCTGATGGTGTAAACGTGGATATTAGCCCAACCAACTTAGATAATTCAGCTGAGTGGGATTTGAAGAACGAGAAGAATATACCGGTATCTAGTGGGGTTTACCTTTTTGATGTAAATGCACCAGGCATAGGGCATAAAATACTAAAATGGTTTGGCACCATGCGCCCTGCCGATGTATCCAGCTTCTAAAAAATAGTTTGAATAATAAAAATATAGCGATGAATAAAGTTTTAATAGGTCTTACTTTTTGTGCACTTAGCATATCTACTTTTGCAGGTAATCCAGATAGAAAAGGAGAGGCAGGTGCAGTAGAGTTAAACATAAACGGATATGCTCGGTCAGCGGGTCTTTGGGCGTTGAATTGCGCATCTGTAAAAGGGCTAGAGGCCGAAAGATTGAATCCTGCTGGTCTAGCTTATGTGAGAAGAACAGAGATTATAGGCGCTTATACCTCACTACTTACAGGCGGTGGAGTTACCGTAGTGCAGGGTGGTTTTGCGCAGCGTATCAAAAACAACGCTTTTGCAGTCACTATCAATTCTCTTAGTTTTGGAAAAATCGATAGAACCACTACCAACTCACCAGAAGGTGGATTAGGTACGTTTTCGCCTACATTCCTCAATATCGGATTGAGCTATGCTAAAAACTTTGCACTAGGTTCTACCAAACTCACTGGCGATAACGTAATCACAGGAGGAGTAACCGTAAGACTTATCACAGAGGGTATTCAGAATATCAATGCCACAGGGTTTAGTTTTGATGCAGGATTGCAATATACCACTGGTAAAAAACAAAACTTTCACTTTGGCGTATCGCTTAGAAATATTGGTACACCACTTAAATATCGTGGAGATGGGCTAGGTGTAGATGGACCTACAGAAGCCGGATATAGCATTGAGGTAGATCGTAAATCAGCAAAATTTGAATTGCCTATACAACTCAATATCGGCTTATCTTATGATTTTTATTTCGGTCGCGAAATCGAATTAGCGCCAGAGGTATTTACTCAAAACTTCCGTCTTACACCTATGGTGCAGTATACTGCTAATGCCTATGGAAACGACAACTACGGTTTAGGGGCAGAGTTTTCTTTTAAAGAAATGTTTATGCTGAGAGCTGCATATAGAATGGAAAAAGGTATCTTTAAGCAATCAACTAATACTAGCGCGTATAATGGACTAGCAGCAGGTATGAGTGTAAATATACCGCTCAAAAAAGACGGCACTGGAGGTGCTATTGGGATTGACTATGGCTATAGAATGACAGCGCTCAACACAAACTTCAAAGGAACTCATACCGTAGGTGTGCGGTTCAATTTAGGAGATGCTAAGAAAGACAAAGACAATGATGAGTCTAGTTCAAAATCTAGCGCATACGATGATGATAAGTCTGCTAAGTCTTCAAAATCTACAAGCAAGAAAGGAAAGAAGCGCGCAGAAGAAGAATTGGTAGAAAAGCAATCGATGATAGACTCTCTAATGAAATCTAACGAGCAACTTACTATCAAAGCTAACACACCAATAGTGAAAATAGATACTGTAGTAGAAACCAAAATAGTAGTACAAGTAGATACCATATTAGTACCTACTAAAATGGAAGAAACTAACTATAAAGGATCCAAAATCGACACGGTAGTAGAAGATGGTCATAAAATTTTACAATTTAACGACTATGACCTTGTACAGTTTGAGACTGGCTCAAACATTATCCAGAAAAAATCGTATCCTTACTTAAACTATCTAGTGAATCTCATGAAGCAAAATTTAGGATATAGCCTAAAACTCGAAGGTCATACTGATGATGTAGGCGATGATGCTAATAACTTGAAATTGTCGCAAGATAGAGCTGATGCGGTAAAAGCGTATTTTGTTTCTAAAGAAATAAAATCAGCGAGAGTTACTGCAACTGGATTTGGCGAAACAAAACCTAAATATAAAAACGACTCAGAGGCTGGAAGAGCTAAAAACAGACGTGTCGAAATCAAAATGTTGGACTAGTCGATATTTGGCTCTCTCCTAATCACAACTTAAATTTATTATCACACTAAAACGCCCTTTTTTAGGGGCGTTTTAGTATTTTTTTTAAACATAAAAATCTAACCAAATGTCAGACATACACTATATGACTAAGGATGGCTACGAAGCCCTAGAGCGTGAACTAAAGGAAATGAAAACCGTAAAGAGGCCAAATGTATCTAAAGCAATAGCAGAAGCTAGAGAAAAAGGCGACTTATCTGAAAATGCCGAATATCACGCAGCACGCGAAGAGCTGGCATTGCTCGAAGCGAAGATAGCCGCTGTCGAAAACCAATTTGCTACTGCTCGTATTATGGACGAAACCAAAGTTGATTTATCTAAAGTGGGTATATTGACGAAGGTAGATGTGCAAAATAGAAAGCTAAATAAGAAGCAAGTTTTCACGCTGGTAAGCGAGGCAGAGGCAGATGTGAAATTGGGTAAAATCTCTATTACCTCACCTATCGGCAGAGCTTTGGTAGGCAAAGAAATAGGCGATGTGGCCGTAGCTCAGACTCCTGCTGGACCTATGGAGTTAGAAGTGCTAAATATTAGCTTAAGCTAATGAGTACGCTTTTTGAAAAAATAATAGCCGGTACCATACCTAGCTACAAAGTTTATGAAAATCAGCTCTGCTTTGCTTTTCTAGACATCAACCCATTGTCAAAAGGACATACTCTAGTAGTTCCTAAAATGGCTGTGGATTATATTTTCGACTTACCTCAAGATACTTACATCGAACTCATGCAGTGTGCTCGTAAAATAGCGGGGGCTATTGAAAAAGTGGTGCCTTGTACCCGCATAGGCATGGCAGTGGTAGGACTCGAGGTGCCCCATGCCCATATTCACCTTATTCCTTTACATCAGTCGGCTATCAATTTTTCTGATCCTAAGTTATCGCTTAGCGCAGAGGAATTAAGCCAGATAGCAGATATGATACGAATGCAAATCGAAGATTGATTTGTTGATTAGTAAATTGGTTTATGAATGCAATTAAGAATTTTCTGCTGTGGTGATTGATTTGTAGATTAGCGAATTAGCAAGTTAATGCAATTAAGAATTGCAAAATTGAGGATTGAGAATTTGCTGCCGTGGTGAGCTAGTTCATTTTACCTTATTACAGTGAGTGGTAATACTCTTTGATTTTTGTCGCTATGAGTTTTCGTCTTAAAGTCAAAAAGTCATTGTAATCGTCAATGCTCATTTGCTGAATTTCTGTCGGCACACAATTCATTTTCAAGTTGTCCAAAAGTTGTTGCTCGTTTGAAAGTCCGCTTACTTGTTGGTTGCCGTTTAGCATTTGTGATTTTACAACTTCAAAGTAGTCCTTTGGTGGTTTGTTGCCAACCTTAATGTTTATCTCCGACTGCATATAAACGTAGTTGGCGATTTGATTGTATTTGCTTCTGTCCAGTCCGTTCTTTTTCAAATAGTCCTTTGGAAACAAGTGGTGAATGTCTCCACGAAGCGAAATTAAGTCGCTTACTAAAACATCTTTTGATAAAAATCCTCTGTCGTTGGCTTTAACTTGTGAAGCCAAGAAAACGTGGAAGTATGGACTGCTTGCAACGGAAGTGTCTAAACTCTGTGGTAATGAAGCGTTCCAAAATGCGTCTGATAATTCTCCGTCCTCTTTTTCTTTGAGATACTCGTCAAACGGTTTTACAGAAATCTGTTTTATGTCAAAGTCAAACGCACTTTCAGGAGAACCTGAATACCGACCTGTCAAGATGGAATAGACTAGCCAACGTCTGACGTAGCTTTCAATTGCAACCGAATTAACGCCCAAATCTTTTAATTTGAGATAAATAATGTATGCGAAATTGATTGCATTTTGTGAGCGGATAAGTTTTGGCGAAATAAATCCTGCGGATTTAACAATCATCAAAAATCGTTTGAAATTTGTTTCATTTATGAAACTATTTACTCCCATTTTTAAGGTAGCAAAAGATTGTTCAGCGATTGAATCTTCGTAAGTTCGAGTTTCAAAATTCCTTCCTGAAAGTAAACTTACTAAATCAGAGAGTCGTCCTCTGTTGAACTGTGAAGTAAACGCTACACGAATTAAGTCGTTGTAGTCAGGGTCGTATAAATCTTCATTTTCAGTTTTGAGCCATTGAAGTTTTTGGAAGTAGTCCGTCTTTGCAAAATCTTTATCGTTGTCAACGATGTGCTTGTAAAACCCTGGTGCAATGCACAAATGACAGAAGTAATCAATTGCTTTACGTAATTCATTTCCGTTGTATTCAGTGTTAGATGCGATTTTGCTCATTGCAAAATCCGCTTGACTTAAAACAACGCCTTTTGAATTGATACGAATAAAAATTTCCGTAACAGTTTCAATGTCTAAGTCAGGTGCAAGTTCAATTAGTCCGATTTGCTTTTTTGGAATGTTTACCAAAGTTGAAAATGCGTTTCGAACTTGCTTTTTGTCAACGTCTGGGTTGAGTTCAAAATATTTTTCAGCTATTTCAAATAGGTCTCCGTTGATTGCTTCGGCAATGTCGTGAAGCCAAGTTTTGTCTTTGAGGATTGCAGGGTTTTGAACTTCAAACCGCTCGTCAAGCGGGTGAAACGCAATTTTGATTTTTACCCTTTCGTATGTTTTGTTGATTATGTATTGTCCAAGAATTGCAGCCGTCAAAGCTGTTACACGTTGCTGTCCGTCAATGAGGATTTTTTTGCCTTCACTTAAACTGCCGTCTTTCAGTCGAACATTTGGATTTCTCCAAGCGATAACGTAACCGATTGGATAACCTTGATACAAGCTGTCCATTAAGTCACGAACTTTTGAACTGTCCCAAACGAACGGTCTTTGAATTTCTGGAATTGCTATTTCTCCTGAGTTTACCCAAGCTAAAAGTGTCTCAATTAAGTGTTGGTTTACTGCGTATTTTTGCATCTATTTATTGTGATTTTAGAAGTCTTATTATTAGTGTTATGGTCCTTCATTGAGTGCCCACCATCTAAAAATACCCCATGTTTCTACATTCCAAAATTACTTGCGGATTTTTTTGGTTGGATTAATACAAGAATTACGATACATTTCACCATGCACCAAGCTCGAAAATTCTCCTATTTAGCTTCTAAATAAATGACTAAACAATCCGTCTCTTAATTTTGGCTCAAACCAAGTGGACTTAGGGGGCATCACATTGCCCGAGTCAGCTATCGAAATCAACTGCGCTATCGACACAGGATAGAGTGCAAAGGCCACCGCCATTTCACCACTATCTACTCGCCTTTGTAGTCCTGCCAAACCTCTTATGCCTCCCACAAAGTCGATTCTATCGCTAGTACGAGGGTCTGTAATATGGAGTAGTGGTGAGAGTACGTTATCTTGCAATAAACTCACATCTAAGATCCCGATTGGGTCTGTTTTGAGGATACTATTTTTAGCTATGAGTCTATACCATTCGCCAGCTATATACATACCAAAATGATTTGCCTTTGAAGGTTTGGCATCGTCAAACGAGATTTTTTCAATGGTAAACATAGCAGATAATGCAGACATAAAATCGGCAACACTTTTGCCATTCAAATCTTTGACCAATCTGTTATAATCCATGATAGCCAACTCATGATTTGAAAATAGCACAGACAGAAAATAATTGTACGAAGCAGTAGTATCGCCAGATACAGTGCGAAGCTCCATGCCTACCTTGGCAGCAGAGGCCGTGCGGTGGTGACCATCAGCTATGTAGGTTGCTACTACTTCATGGTTAAATATCGTTTCGATTTCAGCCACAGTATTCGTATTGTCTATCACCCAAACTTGATGCTTGATTCCATCTTCTGCCACAAAATCATAGACTGGAGTTTGCGTTTTTGCCGCAGCTATCAAATTGTCAATTTTGTGATGCGATGGATAAGTCAAAAAGATAGGACCTACATGCGCCTCTACAGCGCGCATGTGTTCGATGCGGTCTAGCTCTTTTTCGGGACGAGTAAATTCATGTTTTTTAATCACATCATTGAAGTAGTCATCTATCGAAGAGCAAGCCACCAAACCGTTTTGTACTCTGCCTTGCATAGTGAGCGCATACACATAGTAGCATGGAGTTGCATCTTGTACTAAGGTATTTTCAGCTATAAGCGTGTCAAAATTTTGCCTTGCTTTTGCATAAACCTCAGGGCTATGAATATCTATGTTTTCGGCAAGGTCGATCTCTGCTCTGCTCACATGAAGAAACGAATAAGGATTCCCTTTTGCCATTTCTTTTGCCTCTTCGGTGTTCATCACATCATAGGGCAATGACGCTACTTTGTGAGCGAGTGATGGAGTAGGGCGAACTGCCTTAAATGGTTTTACGATAGCCATGGGTGTGTGTGTTTATTCTACAAAAAGCGTGGACGCAATATAGTCAGCAAAATGTTTTCCTGCATCTGTCAATACAATTATTTCATTTTTTTTGACATAAAACTCAGGATTTATTTCCGCCAATGCGGATTGAACCTGTACAAGCTGAGGATGATTTATTTTTTTCAAATCGCAGCCCCACATCGTGCGTAGCGAGGTCATCAGGTATTCATTGGTTTTTTCGGCAGTGCTCAATATTTCTTTCGTAATAGGGAGTATATTTTGCGCTATTGACTTTTGGTAATTAAAAAGATTAGCTACGTTCCAATGTCGGCTATGTCCATCAAACGAATGTGCCGATGGGCCAAGACCTAAATAAGGCGTACCTTGCCAGTAGCTAGTGTTGTGCACGGCATAGTTTTGTTGCTTCGCAAAATTGGATATTTCATACTGTTCAAAATCATTTTTCTTTGCCCAATCAAGCAATAAATCAAACTGTGCAGCACTGTGTGCGTCTTCTACTTTTGCTAGCTTTTTATCTTTGATAGCTCGATGCAATTTTGTTTTTTGCTCTACTGTGAGCGCATAGCTCGACAGGTGCTGTATGCCAAAGTTCGTTACCTTTGTTAAGTTTTGCAACCAACGTTCATGTGAGAGCGTAGGGGTGCCATAGATCAAATCAATAGTTAAGTTATGAAAGCCAGCATCCAGCGATTTTTGGATACAAAGTTCAGCTTCGGCTGCATTGTGAGCGCGCTGCATAAATCTTAAATCTTCATCAAAAAAAGATTGCACACCAATGCTAAGTCTGTTTATAGCACTAGATTGTAGCGATTTCAAGACGGTTATTTTTTCATCTGTTAGGTCATCTGGATTGCACTCTACTGTACATTCTTTGAGGTCGATCTTGAAATGTAGATAAAGTTGATCAAAAATTTTTTGAAAATCATCATAGGTTAATATAGATGGAGTACCTCCTCCAAAATAAATAGTCTGAATCGTTTGATTTTCGAGATAGTTTTTTTGCAATTCAATCTCTTTTAAAAGATGGGTAACAAAACTTTCCTTGTTATTAACGGAGGTTACAAAATAAAAATTGCAATAGTTGCAGGCCTGTTTGCAAAAAGGAATATGTATATAGATACCCGCCATCATACAAATATCTGATTTTTCAGCGTTCTTTATCTTTTTGTCGTCAAAAGATAGAATATCTTTATGTTAAGAAAAACAAGGGAGGCATCTATTGATACGCCTCATTAAATTATGCGAAAAGGAATTTTTATTTTTTTGGTCATGTGCAGTACGTTTTTGTTGGGTCAAACTATTTGGCCTATTCAATATAGTAGAGTGGATACAGGAAATATGCCTGCGCTGGGTCTGCCGAAAGTCATAGTAGATAGTTTAGATACACGCGTGTCGCTGCAATTGATAAAAAAGAAACTGGATGATGCTGGCTATTTGGGAAGTTCTATTGATACATCTTTTTTTATAAAAGATACATTTTATGTTCGATTGTATGTAGGAGAGATTTTGAAATCGGTACAACTAGTAAGCAGTAATCTGGATAAAAATGAACTTTCAAAAGTATCGCTACTCAAGTCTAATTTGAACAAGGAGTTGAGCATGAAAAAAGTGGAGCAAATCAAAAAATATGTTGTACAGCAATACGAAAATTCAGGCTATCCATTTGCTGAAGTTAGGTTGGATAGTTTTTCAAATAAGCTACCACTCACTGCGGCTATCATGGTAGAAAAAAATGAGCTGTTACATTGGGATAGTTTAAGGATAGAGACTAAGACCAGAGTCAAAAAGATTTTTTTGCGCAACTATCTAGGAATTAAGCCAGGAAAGAGTTACAGCGAATCTACCTTTCGTAAGATAGATGGACGACTTAGGCTTTTGCCATTTGTAGAGGCGGTGAGATCATCAGATGTTGTATTTGAAACATCGAAAGCGATACCCCAAATTTATATTAAAGATAGAAAGGCAAATCAGTTTGATTTATTGATAGGGTTACTGCCCGGCAGCTCAAACCAGAAAGTTTTGATTACGGCAGATATCATGCTGCATCTTGTAAGCCCATTTGGATTAGGAGAGGAGTTTAGATTGAAATGGCAAAAACTCCAACCCAAGACGCAGACACTCGAAGTGCAGATTGTGTATCCGTATTTGATAGGGCTACCCATAGGGATCAATGCTTCATTTGATTTACATAAAGTAGATACCTCATTTTTAAACATAGGAGGCGATTATGGCATACAGTATCAGCTACAAGGCCCTGATGTGGTGAAGGCTTCTTATCGAAATCGCAGTACGATTATATTAAACACAGATACTAACTATATTAAATTCAATAGGAAATTACCACCCAATATTGATGTTACGTCCAACCAATTTGCACTAGAATTATTTTTACAACACCTCAATTATAGATTCAATCCTACGGCTGGATATACACTTCGTTTTGGGGGCTCGTTTGGTGTGAAGGAGATTAAAAAAAGCAATAATATCGCTTCGCTTTATGATGAGCAAAGTCAAACTACATTTGAAAGGCTTTATGATTCTGTAAAGCTCAAATCCTTTATTTTTGAATTGTCGCTGATGGTAGATAAGTATTGGCAAATAAACAATCGTAATACTATAAGAACATACTTTGAAGCGAAGTATCTATACAATAAGAGAATCACTGACAATGAGCTATATAGAATCGGTGGGCTCAACTCGCTCAGAGGATTTGATGATCGCTCTATACTCACCCCCTACTATGGCTTTGCAAATCTTGAGTATCGATTTTTATTATCTAAAAATGCGTTCTTCTTTTTGTTTTTCAACGGAAGTTTAGTCAAAGAATATAGAAATTTTCAACAACGTCCGTTTGATTTTCCATTTGGTTTTGGAGCAGGCACTACGATTGAAACAAGAATTGGTATGTTTGCACTTAACTATGCAATGGGCAGACAACAAGATGAAAAAATTACTTTTCGAAATGCAAAAATTCACTTTGGATACATTAATTATTTTTAATCAACTATGCGATTGAGTTTCATCTTTTTGTTACTGATAGGATATGGTCAAATCACCTATTCACAAACACTTTGGAGCGATAGTACGCAAGTCGTGCTCGAAGAAGATAGCTTACCAGTGGTAGTATTAGATACTAGTTTTTTTCGAAAATCAGATACACTTGCAAAGCAAACATCTTATCTATTTACACAAGACAATGTGATATATAAAACTAGTGTGGAGTTTTTTAAAAGTGTGAATCCGAGGAAGTGGATTTTCTACTGGATATTGGTGAGTATTGTATTGTTCTTCTTTATCAAGATGCTTTACAGCAAAGACTTTCAGCAGTTTATATCACAGCTTTTTGAAGCTACCTCTTTACAACAATTTGGTAGGACAAAAGGAATAAGTTTATCGCTCTTCGACATCCTTTTAATTCTGTTTGCGATTATAAATTCAGCTATTTTAATCACGTTTGTTTTTGCCTTAAATGCGCTTAGCACGGTCATTACAGCCTTTTCGATAGCTTTTTTATTCACATTTTTCATAATGCTAAAAGTCTTTTTTATGCGAATTTTAGGGATTGTATTTGACGAGCAAGAGACGACTGCATCATATTTGTTTTATTTTTTTCAAACCATTCAAATCGTTGGTGTGGCTGCATTTCCTGCTATTGTGTTTTTATCAGTGCAATCAAAAATTAATAGCGATTCGCTAACAGTTTATCTAATCGCTATTCTTATTGTAGGCTTACTTTATTTTGTATTCAAGGGGTTATCCACAATGATAAATCTATTGTATAAAAGTGTGTATCACTTTTTACTATACATTTGTGTCGGAGAAATACTTAGTGTTTTTCTTTTTATCAAATTGTTAACCAAAATTGCTTTTTAACTATGGCAACAAAAGCACCAGCAAAAAAGGCAGCAGCTAAGAAAGCAGCTCCTAAGAAAGCAGCAGCTCCTAAGAAAGCAGCAGCAAAAAAAGTAGCAGCTCCTAAAAAGGCAGCAGCAAAAAAAGCAGCTCCTAAGAAAGCAGCAGCTAAAAAAGCAGCAGCTCCTAAAAAGGCAGCAGCTAAAAAAGCAGCTCCTAAGAAAGCAGCAGCTCCTAAAAAAGCAGCAGCTAAAAAGGCAGCTCCTAAGAAAGCAGCAGCTCCTAAGAAAGCAGCAGCTAAAAAGGTAGCCCCAAAGAAAGCCGCGCAAAAAAAAAGCGCCAAGTAATCTTAAAGGAGAAAACCTCATCTACAAGTAGCAGCGCTTTTGCCAAAACCAAAGCTGATGTGAAATCATCTGCCAAAAGTACTGCTACTTCTTCTAAAAAAACTACTTCTTCATCGCCTTCTGAGACTTCAGCAAAGGTGATAGATTTTTCACAAATCATATCTAAGGCGCCCAAGGCCAAAATCAAAACAATACTTATAGCCCACCCCGCTCCAGAAGGTGCTAAATCACCCTATTTTGATCTGGAAAAAAAGTACGGAGTTGTATTTAAGTTTCATCCATTTATTGAAGTACAAGGCGTCACTACCAAAGAATTTAGAAAGCAACGAATAGTCCTTACAGACTATAGTGGAGTTATTTTTACTAGTCGCAATTCAATAGACCATTTCTTTAGAATGTGTGATGAGTTGAGAGTGAAAATGAGTCAAGAAACAAAGTTTTTTTGCACCTCTGAAGCCATTGCATTATACCTTCAAAAATACACCCAATACAGAAAGCGTAAAGTGTTTTTTAGCGATAAGGGCAGCAATAAAGAACTCAAAAATTTGATGCTAAAACATAAAGATTCTACTAAGTTTTTATATATCTGTCCAGAGATAAGTGCCAAAGAAGATTTGATAAATCACATGATTGAAAACCATCTTGATTTTAAAGAAGCGGCTATGTACAAGACCGTGCCGAATGATTTGAAAAAAATAAATTTCGACTCATTCGACATGATGATTTTATTTAGTCCTGCACACGTATCTTCACTTTTTGAATCTTATCCAAAGTTTAAGCAAAACAAAATGAAAATAGGGGTATATGGCAAAGTGACTGCAGAGGCAGTGATAGAAGCAAAGTTGGATTTTCATGTAATGGCACCATTGCCAGGTATTATATCCATCACCGCAGCATTGGAGGATTATTTAAAGTAAAAACATAAAGCTTCTAAACTTGTTTGGCATTTATTCGATTAAATCTTATTTTTAAATTAGATGACCAAGTTAAGTTTACACCATATTCTGTCTTTAGTACTGCTGTTTATTGCGAAAATTACACTTTCTCAAAATGATGTGTTGTTTACTCAATATTTCAATAACCGATTGATGATAAATCCAGCAGCAGCTGGTACTACAAAAGGTTTTGAAATTGCTGCTATAGCTCGGTTTCAATATGTAGGGTTAAGCAATAAAATAAGTACAGTGCAGAGTCTTTCTGCAAGTACTCGAATTGATAAAATTAAAGGCGGGATAGGATTGGCTGTCACCAATGATATGATTGGACTCCAGCGAGTCACTCAAGCCACCCTCAGTTACGCCTATCAAAAGGACTTTAAAAAATTCACACTCGGGGTAGGGGTAGGGGTAGGGTTGATTAATTTTGGCTTAAATGGGCCAGCCATTGTTACCCCAGATGGTGAATATGTAAATGGTATAAATCATCGAGATCCCATTTTGAATGCAGCTAAAGGTCAATCTACCTCTCCAGACTTTAATACCGGTATTTATTTCGCTAATGAAAAATTTTTCGCATCCATATCGGCAAATCACCTTTATACCCACCAAAAACTAAAAGGACAGTCAAGCGATTTTATTTATACACATGATCGTAATTTAATAGCCACTGGAGGGTATAATTTTAAGATAGGAAGACGAACTTACATCCAACCAATGGCACTTTTGAGAACAAATTTCAAAACGCTACAGCTAGATATATCAACGGTTTTGACGTTTTATGACAATATTATGACAGGAATTGCGTTTAGAGGTTATGAGGCTAAGACAATTGATGCTTTATCTTTTTTCTTAGGTACAAAAATAAAAAACATACAGTTTATGTACAGCTATGACACCAATATTTCCTATTTGAGCAAGTTCAACACTGGCTCTCATGAAGTATCTTTTATATATAAAATGCCTTTTAAAACAAAGCAGTTAGAGGGCAAGTTTTATCACAATGCTCGTTATCTTTAAAATTATGTTGTATTTTGTAACAATTAACTAGGTAAGACGTAAAAAAAATTAATAGGGTTGCTTTGGTATTTAAAAAGAAAAAAAATTATATTTACAATTCTTAAAAATTATTAAGCATCACAAAAGCTCTTAAAAACAGGAAAAAGCCGATGAAAAAATTAAAAACATTAGTAGGAATAGCTTCTGCATCAGCAGCACTTTTCTTAGCAGGTTGCCAGGGTGGCTACAATGGTCAGCTACTTGGCGAGATGACCAGACCCCGATGGAACCCTATCACTCCGTATGGAATGGTGTTCGTACCATCAGGCGTTTTACATATTGGTCCTAGTGATCAAGATGTAAATAGTGCTCACGTTGCCAAAGCTAAGCAAGTTTCTATTGTGGGTTTCTATATGGATGATACGGAGATTACAAACAATGAGTATCGTCAGTTTGTGAATTGGGTACGTGATTCTATAGCCCATGTAATGATGGAGCATACCAAAGAAGATGCAAACTCAGGCAAAACGCAAATCGATTGGAAACAAAAAATTGATTGGAAGAAGACCGAAGGAAACGAACAACTAGAAGAAATGTTTGTACCAGAATCGCAACGCTTCTGGGGACTGAAAGAACTTGATGTGAGTAAACTTTGGTACACTTATCAATGGATAGACTATAAGGCTGCGGCACTTTCTAAAAACAGAGGTGTAGAGAGAAGCAAGTTTATTAGAACAGAAAAAACATATGTATATCCAGATACACTCTGTTGGGTACGTGACTTTACTTACTCATACAATGAGCCAATGACACGTAACTATTTCCATCACGCAGCATTTGACGATTATCCAGTAGTGGGCGTTACTTTTGATCAAGCTAAAGCATTCAATGCTTGGAGAACAAGGCTTTGGATGGATTATAAGAATGAGCGCGGTGAGCCTTTGATGGATGAATTTAGATTGCCTACAGAGGCAGAGTGGGAGTATGCAGCTAGAGGAGGTAAGAAATTATCACCATACCCATGGGGCGGACCATATGTTAGAAATAGCAAGGGATGTGTGTTAGCAAACTTCAAGCCAGGTAGAGGAAACTATCCAGAAGATGGAGGATTCTATACGGTACGTGCTGACGCATATTGGCCTAATGATTACGGCCTTTACAATATGGCTGGAAACGCATCAGAGTGGACGTCATCTGCTTACTACGAAAATTCGTATTCTTTCATACATGACTTGAACCCTGACATTCGTTACGATGCAGACAAAAATGAGTCTGAAACTTTGAAGCGTAAAGTAATCAGAGGTGGATCTTGGAAAGATATAGCTTACTATCTAGAAAATGGTACTCGCCACTGGGAGTATGCAGATTCTGCAAAATCTTATATTGGATTTAGATCTATGACTACATTCTTAGGAAGAGATATAGCTGATTCAAAATAATACCCAAAAAACCTAATCCTTAAATCTTAAAATTTAAAACCCAAAAAATGTCACAAAAAAAATCAATCTTCGAAACTAAGTCAGGAAAAACACTTTTGAACTATGTTTACTCAGGCGGTGCTGCGGTAGTAATCGCGGGTGCTCTTTTCAAAATCATGCACTGGCCAGGTGCGAATGCTATGCTAATCGCAGGTATGGGTACAGAGGTCCTTATCTTTATTGTGTCTTCTTTTGAACCACAACACGTAGATCAACACTATAACTGGGAAAACGTATATCCACAATTACTTTCTGAATCAGCAGTAGCTCCAGTAAAATCTGCCGTAGGTTCAACTACACAACAATTAGACAAAATGCTACAAGATGCTAAAGTAGGTCCAGAGTTGATCGGAAGCTTAGGAAAAGGTCTTACTTCTTTGAGCGAGAATGTATCTAAAATGAGCGATCTTACAGATGCAACAGTAGCAGCTAATGATTTTGCTAAAAATGCAAAAACGGCTTCTGGTTCTATTACTAGTTTTGCTTCGGCTGCTGTAACGGCTACTTCTTCGCTATCTAGCTTAGAGTCAGTGTCTGCTACACTTACAGAAACAGCTAATGATGCAGTGAAATTCAAGGAGCAACTTAGCGCACTTAACAAAAACTTATCATCGCTTAATACAGTATATGGCAATATGCTAACGGCAATGCGTCCACAGTAGTTTTATATCAAACCCTTATTTAATAACCTAAACTAACAATAATATAAAATGGCAGGTGGTAAATTAACGCCAAGGCAGAAGATGATTAACATGATGTACCTCGTGTTAACAGCCCTTCTAGCCCTCAACGTATCAAAAGAAATATTAAATGCATTTAAAACTGTAAACAACAGTATTATAAGCTCAAATACAGTAGTGTCTGAAAAGAACAAAGCTACTTATGATGGATTTGCAGATGCTATAAAGGATCCTCAGACTGCTGCAAAGGCAGCTATTTGGAAGCCTAAAGCGGATCAAGTACAAGCATTGTCAAGTGATGTGTTTAATTATCTCGAAAAAGTCAAGCTTGACTTGAAAAAGCGCTCAGATTATAAAATAGAAAACGGAGAAGAAACCTTCAAAGAAGATGATATCGATGCGCCTACTTATATGATGATAGAGCAAAAGAAAGGAACTGAGATTTATGACAAAATGATAAAATTGCGTAAGGATCTTTTAGCTACTATCAAACCAGAAGATTATACTGATCCTGCTGCTTACAAAGCTGATTTAGCTGCATTTGATAAAAACTTGCCTATCAATATGACTATTCCGAAGTCAACTACTGGCGAGAAATATACTGCTGATGGAAAAGGGTGGTCTGAAGGTAACTTCCACATGACTCCTACCATTGCTGCACTTACAATCCTTAGTAAATTGCAAAGTGATGTAAAAGGATCTGAAGCTCAGTTGGTAGATCACTATTTTAGTCGAATTGGAAAAGTGAAAATTGTGTATGATGCATTTGAGGCTATCGCTTCTGCAAATACCAATTATGCTATGCCTGGCGACCCTATCGAAGTATATGCTGGTGTAGGTGCATTTAGTGATGCAGCTAAGCCAATAATCACCATCAATGGTTCAAATGTGCCTTTAGTAAACGGAATGGCTACTTTCAAAACTACAGCTTCAGGCTCTGGTGAGCGTTCTGTACCTGTAAGCATCACTTATGTGAAGCCTGATGGAACTGCTGCTAAGCTTGATAAGGTATTGAAGTACACTATCGGAACTCCATCTGGTGCTGCCGTGATGATGGATAAGATGAATGTAATTTATATCGGTGTTGAAAATCCATTGACAGTTTCTTCTGGTGCTGGTGCTGAAAAAACTTCAGTGTCTGGTACAGGTGGTGGCTTGTCTATCTCAAAAGGATCTATACCGGGTAAATATATCGCGAAAGCAACTACTGTAGGTCAAGCGACTATCAATGTGAACGTAACTGGCGGAAAAGGATTTGAGTTTCCAGTACGTGTAAAGCGTATTCCAGATCCAATCCCTACATTGGGTGGAAAGCTTAGAGGAGGTAATGCGCAAGCAGGTACCATCAAGGCTCAGTCTGGTATAGTTCCATTACTCGAAAACTTTGACTTTGAAGCTCGATTCAATGTACAATCATTCCAAATGATCTACTCATCAAAGGGTGAAATCTTTAGAGCAGATGCTTCTGGTCCTCTTTTCAATGAGCAGATGAACAATTTCTTGAACAGATGTCGTCCTAAGGATATCATTTTCATTGATGATATTAAAGTAATAGGTCCAGACGGAACATCACGTAAGTTGGGTCAGATTGCCTTTACAATCATCTAATTAAATTACTAAACATGAAAGCGCTAAAAAATATAATCGTATCGAGTCTTGTGACTGTCTCTTTTGTGGCAGTGGCGCAAGAACCCCTAGACGGTGCGTACCAAAAAGTAGTAACCAAAGAGAAAGAGGTTATTCCGTATGATTTTGTTCGTGAAGCCGATGTGTTTTGGTCTAAGCGTATCTGGAGAGTAATTGATGTGCGTGAGAAACAAAACTTGCCGTTCAAATATCCTCAGCAACCGCTTATCGAAATCATACATACTGCAGCTAAAAATGGCGAATTGACAGTGTATGATAACTCGGTAATTGATGCTGACCAGTTTAAGCAAGTTCTTGCTGTGGAGAAAGTAAAAGCGATAGGTAGCAAAACAGATACTGTATTACAACTTAACCCTGTAACACTTGAGGAGGAGACTAAAATCATCAATAACGAACTTACTTGGGATAAGATTATAAAATACCGTATCAAAGAAGATTGGTTGTTTAATGAAAATACTTCTACTATGCTTTGCCGTATCATCGGTGTAGCGCCAGTAGTAGATGCGATTGATGGTACTGGAAACTCACTGGGTGATGAAGTAATGTATTGGGTATATTATCCAGATCTTCGTCCTATCTTAGCCAAATACGAAGTTTACAACCCTAAAAATGATGCTGTTCGTTTGAGTTGGGAAGATTTGTTTGAGGCTAGAATGTTTGAAAGCTTTATATACAAAGAGTCTAACGTATATGACCGTGCAATCATCGAATACGCTACAGGTGTAGATCAGTTGTTAGAGTCTGACAGAATCAAGCAAGAAATGTTTGAGTTTGAGCATGACCTTTGGACATATTAAAATTTCGAATTTCTAAAATTTATAGAGCGACTCCAATACATTGGAGTCGCTTTTTTTATCTACATTGCCGCTATGAAATGGACAGCCCTTCCTACAGATAGTCACCACAATTTTTCGATGGTAGTGAAAACACTTTTTGGTGTAGAGCAGCTATGTGCTGATGAACTAAAAATGCTTGGCGCAGAGAATATCGAAGTGCAGAATAGAGCTATATCATTTGATGGGAATCTGGGAGTGATGTACAAAGCTAATTTACTCCTACGTACAGGTCTTAGGATTTTAATACCCTTTGCCACTTTCAAAGCAGATAATGAGCATGCGCTTTACGATCAAATAAAGCAAATAGCTTGGGAAGACTTCTTTGGTAATAAAGATACTATAGCGATCGACTCACTTCTAAAGACCGATTTTTTTCGTCATTCACAATATGTATCGCAAAAAACAAAGGATGCTATTGTAGATCGATTTAGAGAACGTACAGGAGAGAGGCCATCGGTCGATTTAGAAAATCCTACGGTACGATTGCATATACATATCTCTGGCGATGATTGTGAGCTGGCACTCGATAGTAGTGGCGACTCGCTGCATAAGCGAGGATATAGAGATAAAACTAACTTAGCCCCTATTAATGAGGTACTCGCTGCAGCACTCGTAAAACTCACAGGCTGGGATGAACGAAGTACATTTGTAGATGGTATGTGCGGATCTGGCACTATCTTGATAGAAGCAGCCATGGCTGCTGCCAATATACCAGCGGGCTATCATATAGAAGAATTTGGGTTTATGCGATGGAAACAAGTATTGCCGTATGATAAACCGCTTTGGGATAAAATATGGGAATCGGCTATAGAGCGCATATCTTCTGAAAATATTGCATTATACGGAATTGAAATATCGCCCAATGTAGCCCGGAAAGCCAAAGCTAATATCCTTGCATCTAAGACAGAGGATATGATTAAAGTACGCATCGCAGATTTTACGACTACAGATCCACCTCCCGCTAATGGCAAGCCCATTTTGATACTCAATCCGCCTTATGGGGAGCGGATGGATAAAGATAATGTAGAGGAGCTTTATAAGCAAATAGGCGATACATTTAAACAACGGTACAAGGGCTATGAATGTTGGATTATAAGCTCGAATATGGAAGCGTTAAAGCATATAGGTTTGAAGCCAGATAGGCGAATTCCTATGTTTAATGGAGCTTTGGAATGTAGGTTTGTGAAGTTTACGATCTATGATGGTACAAAACGTACCAAGTTTAAGGAAAGCTAAGGGCGGAAGTCAGGATTGGCGGCTCGTTTGGTTTTGAGGCGTTCGTAGATAGACGAGATAGGATTAAAAAACTTCGTTTTCTCTTTGTGTAAGTATTTTGGTGGTGCGATTCCTGGCACTAATACATTAGCAGGTATTCCTTCCCCTTTTATAAATGCTTCAGCAAATTCTCGTTTATTGCTAAAAGGAAAAATGGTTACTTCTTTCAACTTATAAAAATCACGTATGATATCAATATTGAGTGTGTAGCGCATTTCTTCTGGAATGCCACTCACGGGTATTTCTTTAGGTATATAACCCATATATGAAAACTTGAGTGTATCTGTAGGATATACATAAATCTGAAACTTACCCTCACCATCAGAACTAAGTCCTTTCTTTCGGTTTATAACAACAATAGAAGCATTTGGCAATGCGGAATGCGTTTGCATGTCGAAGGTCTGGCCTTTGAGTAGGATTTTGCCCTCAGTATAGTCGAAATTTAACTGTGCATTCGCTAGATGCGAGAGCATAAAAAATAATCCAATAAACAGTACTCGTATAAACATTTTTCTAAAATAAATAAGGAGCATACAAAGAAGAAGCAATTTAGTCAAATTAACAGTGAAGAAGTAAAATTACTCCGAAATCTATAGAGGAAGTAGCATTTTGTTTAAACTCATAAGCTCAACGCATAGCGTTAAACTAAAACTTCGTAAATTTGAAAAAAACAAACTATGAGCATTGCTAATCAGACTATCATTATCACCGGAGGAGCCAATGGCATTGGACTAGCCGCTACGCAACTGTTTTTGGCACAAGGCGCGAATGTAGCCGTGTGGGATATTAATCAAGGAAAACTCGATAGCCTTTTGGTAAATGAACAACTTCATTTTGAAACGGTAGATGTAACACTAATGAGCGATTGTGAAAGAGCCGCATCCACCACTATCGCTAGGTTTGGAAAAATAGATGTACTTATCAATAATGCGGGAATAACTAGAGATGCCGCTTTTTTGAGTATGACTACAGACCAATGGCAGAAAGTGTTAGATGTAAACCTTACAGGCCTTTTTAATGTAACCAAGTGTATAGCATCAAACATGGTCGAAAACAAATACGGGCGTATCATCAACACTTCATCAGTAGTGGCACATTATGGCAACTTTGGACAAGCAAATTATGCTGCTACGAAAGGTGCAGTGATTAGTTTTACTAAAACGCTTGCACGCGAACTTGGCAAACACAATATCACGGTAAATGCAGTAGCACCAGGGTTTATAGAAACAGATATTATCAAAACAATACCTCAAAAGGTGTTGGAGGGGCTCATTTTTGCATCTGCGTTGAAACGAGCGGGCAAAGCCGATGATGTGGCTAAGGCCTATGCT
This sequence comes from uncultured Bacteroidota bacterium, assembly GCA_937894725.1. Classification (GTDB taxonomy): domain Bacteria; phylum Bacteroidota; class Bacteroidia; order Chitinophagales; family LD1; genus CALAYL01. Next base: position 7,125 of record CALAYL010000005.1, on the reverse strand, counting down.
TTTTTAGCCTCCGAAAATGCAGCTTATATCACGGCTTCTGTAATCAATGTAGATGGTGGTTTGAGTTTCTAAATCCAAAATACTGCGCTCTTTTTTTATTTTTGAGGTATGTCTAAATTTTGGAAATTCTTTTTGATTGGCTTTGGTGCATTTTTGCTCATGCTCTTTTTTATGTGGCATGGTATGTTGGGTTTTATGCCTTCGCTCTCCGAACTTGAAAATCCGGATACTGCACTCGCTACCGAAGTGATCTCTTCAGATGGCAAAATCATAGGCAAATACTATAGTGAAAATCGCTCAAACACTACTTATGAGCATCTGCCCTCTTGTCTCACCAATGCGCTACTCGCTACCGAAGATATTCGCTTTTATGACCATTCGGGTATCGACATGAAAGCTATTGCTAGAGCTGTTTTTGGAGTACTTACTTTTGATAGAAAAGGAGGAGGTAGCACGATTACACAACAGTTGGCAAAAAATCTTTTTCCTCGAAAAAGAGTCAATAAAATAGCACTCGTTTTTAGAAAATTTAAAGAGTGGATAATGGCAGCTAAGCTCGAAAGAGCTTATACCAAAAATGAAATCATGGCGTTATATCTCAGCACAGTGGAGTTTAGCGACAATGCCTTCGGTGTAAACAATGCCTCTCGTACGTATTTCAACAAACCTGTCGATTCGTTAAAAGTAGAAGAAGCTGCCATTTTAGTAGGTATGCTCAAAGCGCCTTACACCTACAATCCAAGAGTGCATCCCGAAAATGCTAAAGCGCGAAGAAATGTAGTACTAGATCAAATGTACACGTATAAATTTATCACTAAAGCCGAACGAGACTCTCTCTTTGAGAAGCCAGTGATCATTGACTTTAGACCAGAATCGCATGAAGAAGGTATAGCCCCATATTTTAGAGAGCATCTTCGTGCTTGGATGAAAGATTGGTCTAAAAACAACAAAAAACCAGATGGAACAAATTACGATATTTATCGCGATGGATTGCGAATCTATACGACCATCGATAGCCGTATGCAAAAATATGCAGAAGAGGCTCAAAAAGAGCACTTGACCGAGTGGCAAAAAATATTTTTTAAGTTTAAAGAAGGCTCAAATCCTTGGAAAGATTATCCCACGGAATGGGAGCGCACCTATACACAAACATCTCGCTATAAAGAATACAAATCGCAAGGGCTGTCGAGAGATAAAATCGACACCTTAATGAATAAAAAAGTAGCTATGCGTATTTTTACCCATGAAGGTGAGAAAGATACGATGCTTAGTCCAAAAGATTCGATTATTTATTATCGCCTATTCTTACAAAATGGATTTTTAGCGGTAGATCAGCATACTGGTCATATCAAGGCTTGGGTAGGAGGCATCAACTATAAATACTTTCAATACGACCACGTAAATCTAAACACGAAGCGTCAAGTAGGTTCTACATTTAAACCATTTGTATATTGTGCAGCTATCCGCGATAAGGGGTATTCGCCATGTTTTCAGGTGCCAAACCAACCCGTCACATTTGAACGAGGCGACCCTAGATTTGGGCTTGTCAGTGATTGGACGCCAAAAAATTCTGATGGAAAATATGGCGGTATGATGACCCTCAAATCTGCACTCGCCAATTCTGTAAACAGCGTAACCGCTTATCTCATGCACGAGATGTCGCCAGCTTCTGTAGTAGCCGTAGTAAAGGATATGGGCTTTACCTCAGATATTCCTGCACAGCCATCTATTTGTCTTGGAGCGGTAGATGCATCGCTCATCGAAATGGTGGGTGCGTACACTACATTCGTAAATAAAGGCACACACATTGAGCCTATTTTTGTGACGCGTATCGAAGATAGAGCCGGCAATGTATTGCAAGATTTTGTGGCCAAACAAAACGAGGTGCTTGATGAGCAAACAGCGTACATTATGATAGAGCTGATGCGTGGTGTGGTCAAGTTTGGTACAGGTACAAGGCTAGCTAATCGCTATGGATTGAAAGGCGACATCATCGGCAAAACAGGTACTACCCAAAACAACTCTGATGGTTGGTTTATGGGGGCTACACCCGATTTGTTGGCGGGCTCATGGGTAGGATGTGAAGATAGATTTATACGTTTCCGCTCTATGGCTTATGGACAAGGTGCGAGCACTGCATTGCCTATTTGGGCAAAGTTTTTCCAAAAAGTGTATGCTGACACCGTCAATTTTAAAGATTATTCTTGGTCAAATACATTTGAAAAGCCAGAGAAAATGACCATCGAATTTGATTGTAGTGCATACGAAAACGTAAGCATAGACCACGTGAAAGATTTTGGCAGCGAAGGAGCTTATGGCGAAGATCCGCAAGATTAATTTGCTATCTCAATACCGATATTTTTTTTGTGATTGTGCGTCCTTGTTCATCTTCTATTTTCAATATGTAAAGCCCATTCGGTAAGTTCGAAATAGCTAATTGTTCCTCATTTTTTAAAAGTATCTCATGCGTATTTACCAATACTCCCTTCATATCAAAAATATGGATTTGATAGCTTTCGTTTTTTGCATCAGCAAAATAGCAAGTCAACTTATCACTAGCGGGATTTGGATACACGGCCACAGATAAATCCATTTCATCAATGCCATTTGCGAAGCCTATAAAGACCACAGTATCACGAATGCAGCCATATTGATTTTTTATATGAAGCGTGTATTGCCCTGCTGCTTGTGTAGCAAAAGCCGAAGTGATTTGGTATGGGCCATTGTCGATGGCATACATTAAACTATCGTTGCCTGCCGAAGCAGCTACAATGATATTTCCAGCAGCAGTAGCCGTGATAGGCAAAATATTGACAGCTATCAAATTTATAGGTTGGGGTTCATCAATAAAAAACACCTCTTGTTGACTACATGTTCCATCCGAAATGGTGACTGTGTAGGTGCCGCTCGACAATTGATTTAACGCTGCGATAGTATCACCTGTATTCCATAAATAGCTTAGTCCTACACCGTTTATCGCTATGCTACCAGAGGCAGTACTATAACATTTGATAGGCGTAAAAGTAGTATTATAACTAAACGTACATTGGCTACAGTTGTACGATTGTACTTTTAAAAATGCTCGATAAAGATTTAAACGTCCATTAGTAAAGGTGCGATTGTTCATTCCATTAGTTCGCTCTGCGCCATCGAGTAAATATTTTTTAAATAACAAGGCAAACGAATCGGGATAACTAGCGTAATTGTTTAGTAAATCTGGACAAGCCACAGCAAACATGGCAGCCATAGCGCCAGTAACGTGTGGTGCGGCCATAGAAGTGCCACTAAGTGTGCCGTAGGTATTGTTGGGATAGGTAGAATGAATACTTGAGCCTGGAGCGCCTATATCAATAGTTTTAGTGCCATATGCAGCACCGTTTGTTTTGCTATCGGTACGCGTAGTAGAAGTTACGCTGACCATAAAATCGCTCGGACAGGCAGACGGCACATCGCTCACTGCATCTACGTTTACATTTGAATTAGGCGGAGCTACAGCGCTTAAAATACCTATTTTGCCTAGTGTATCATATATGGCACACCAGATGGGGTAGTTGATAGGCAGAGCACCAAAATTTCCAACACCAAAAGAGGCATTGGTAGCCACTATGTACGCTCCCTTTGTGCCCGAAGTAGCATCATACAATCTGCGCATGTTGATGACATAATCGTAAGCCTTTACTACAGTAGCTTCATCTTCGCTTGACCCTGCTATTGGCATCACTTTGAAACCAGATGCTACTCCCGCCACTCCTATACCATTATCGCGTTTTGCTGCTGCTATACCCGCTACATGAATGCCATGCCCAATAAATGTGTTATGCGGATTGCCATTGTTGTCATACGCATTCCACCCACGATAATCATCAATGTAGCCATTGCCATCATCGTCTATGCCATTGCTATCTATCTCATTTCTATTTATAAAATAGTTGATATCCTCGTGATATACATCCATGGGGTCTTCGATAATGGCTATGACAATGGTATCGCCAAGAGCCGTAGTAATGTTTGATTGCAACATCCACGCATCTAGTGCTTGAATATCTGCCCCAGCGACTCCACCGCTTGCTCCATCATTGTCCAAATTCCAAAGCTGCGAAAAAAGCGGATCGTTTGGCACAACAGATCGGGACTGCACACGGTGATTGTATTGCACTCGCTGTACAGCATTTTGCTTTTTCAAAAACAAAATATCCTCATCCGAAAATTTTTCTTTGTTTTCGAGCAAGTATATGTGCATGTTTTGTGAGAGAATTTCTTTTACAAAACAGGATGAAGGAAAAATTATCTCAGCCGTTTCGATAGGCATATGTAGCTGTAAAATGAGTTGGTTCTCGACTGAATATTCATCCTTCGTTTGTGCTGACAAAATGCTTACACAAAAAAACACCCCCACAAAATTAAGCCACTTGATCATCTATCCATTTTTTTGCCATTTCCATTACTTCTTCACTATCCCAACGTGTGGTTATATCATCTAGACGCATCAACTGGTCTAAAAGTTGGCTCTGCTGCTTACTTTTTGACAATGCTGTGGCATATGGCAAATCGCTAAACGTGACCATACTGTAGAGCGTTTGAAATTTTTCGGGAAAAGTGGCCGCTATCTTTTTTTCAATTTTTGAGCGCAACTGAAAATCAGGACGAGCTGCCAAATCTCGCATCTCTACATAGTTGTAGAGGGCTAAATCGGCTATGGCATCGGCATTGGGTTTACGTTGATGTTGAAATTTATCCAACCAATCTTGAATTGAATTTTTGGTGTCAAACAAATCGAATAGCTCCTCTACATCTTCAAATCCACAGTTCATCCCTTGACCATAAAATGGGACTATGGCATGTGCCGAATCGCCAATCAAGCAGGCATTTTTATATACCCATGGAAAACTACGCACCGTGACTAAAGAAGAAGTAGGATTAGCGTGAAAGCTAGCAACAAGATCTGTCAAAAGCAAAGCCGCATCCGGAAAATTTCGTTTGAAATAAGCTAAAATATCTGCATCCGTTTTGATACTATCAAACCCATTCTCACCTTTATAAGGAGCGAAAAGAGTACACGTAAAACTACCATCTGTATTAGGAAGTGCAATCATCATAAACTGCTCACGAGGCCAAATGTGAAGTGCATTTTTTTCTAATTGCCATTGCCCTGCTGCATCTTCGGGTATGTGCAATTCTTTGTAGGCATAGTCTTCGTAGGTTTGCGAATAATCAAACTTAGGCGTACGCTGCATCACATAGCGCAACTCACTAAATGCGCCATCTGAGCCAAAAACTAATTCTGGCTGATAGACTTGCATTTCTTTCGTTTTTGTATTTTCAAACTGCAACTCATTTTTATCAAAATCAACTCCTGTCAATCGCTGGTTGAAATAAAAATCTACATGCGGAAAGGCATCTGCTTCTTCAATCATAATTCGATTCAAATCACCTCTCGAAATACTATAAATCGCTTGGTCTTCACGCCCATATGGTGTAAAAGTAGTGGTGCCATCTAGCGCATGTAGTATTCTGCCGCGCATAGGTATAGCAATGGGTTTTACCTTTTCATCAAGACCTACTTTAGCAAGTGCTCGCCAGCCTCTATCGCTGAGTGCCAGATTGATAGACCGACCCGCTTCGGCTTCACGCCCCCTGGGGTCAGATCTACGCTCATATACTTTCACATCAAAACCTCTCTTTGATAAATAGCAGGCCAAGAGAGAACCTACTAAACCGCCTCCAACTATGGTTGTTTCTTTCATTTTTTTTCAACAATTTCCTATCCGAATGTATAAAGAATTTTTGGAATGCTTGTGATGCAATGCTTAGGAAAATCGCTACTGTCAAGATAGCGCTTGCAGTTGCTTCAAATCTGAGTGCAACTAAAGTTCAATACTTTCCTCAAAAAACCGTTAATTTGAACCAATAAAAAACGAGGAGCGATGCAGGCTATTTTTGATAAAGCAAACGAAGTACTAAACGAAATAAATCAAGCTCAACCAAAGGGTGCTGACGAAATAGAGCAGTTTAGAATCAAATACCTTGGTTCTAAAAATGTGCTTAAAGACCTTTTTGGCAGCATGGGGCAAGTAACTCCTGAACGCAAAAAAGAATACGGTCAGTTGATGAATCTGCTCAAACAAACAGCCGAAGCGAAGTTTGAAACCCTACAGCAGCAAGCTGAAACTCAAACTGCTGAAAGCTCGCTCGATTTTGACCTCACCGCCCCCGGCTATACCTCCGACTATGGTGCTCGACATCCTATATCGGTTACTAAAAATACAATCATTGATATCTTTTCCAAGATTGGGTTTACGGTAGCTGAAGGACCTGAAATAGAAGACGACTGGCACAATTTTACGGCTTTAGGTACGCCCAAAGACCATCCTGCACGCGATATGCAAGATACCTTTTACATTACCGAAGATAAGGACAGCTTACTCCGCACACATACCTCCTCTGTACAAATCCGTATGATGGAGTCACAAAAGCCGCCCCTTCGAATTTTGATGCCAGGGCGGGTATATAGAAATGAAACTATCTCAGCCCGTGCACATTGCACTTTTCATCAGGTAGAGGGTTTGTATATAGATGAAGAGGTATCGTTTGCGGACTTAAAACAGACGATGCTTTATTTTGTGAGAGCATTATTTGGCGAACAAACTGAAATCCGATTCAGACCATCGTTTTTCCCTTTTACTGAGCCAAGTGCTGAGGTAGATGTATCTTGTTTTATCTGTGATAGCAAAGGTTGTGCGGTATGCAAACAAAGTGGCTGGGTAGAGATAGGCGGCTGCGGTATGGTCGATCCGCTGGTGCTAGAAAATTGCAAACTCGATCCGAAAAAATATTCAGGTTTTGCTTTTGGTATGGGGATAGAACGTATCACTATGCTTAAATATCAAATCAATGATTTGCGTTTATTTTTTGAAAATGATATGCGGTTTTTGAAACAATTTAAATGATTTATTGATTAGCATATTAGCAGATGAAGAGGATGATTAAGAATTTTAGAATTGAGCATGTGGGAATGAGATGATTTATTGATTAGCATATTAGCAGATGAAGAGGATGATTAAGAATTTTAGAATTGAGCATGTGGGAATGAGATGATTTATTGATTAGCATATTAGCAGATGAAGA
>CALAYL010000004.1 GCA_937894725.1 uncultured Bacteroidota bacterium | reverse complement strand
GATGACTTCGGGTACTCGACTTGAAATTTTATAGCATCATTTCGAAGAAAGTTATAATCGGGTATTCACACAAAATGACTTTTTAGTATAAGATCAAAAATCTTTATCTCCTACAAATCCAAATAGTCGGCATCTCTATCTACGGGGTAGCGCATCAAATAGGTAATGGCTTTTTCAAATTCCATGCCTTCAAAAAATACGCTATACATCATTTGTAGTAGCGGTGCGCTGGCACCTACTTTATCTACGATGAGTTTGGCGATTTTGAGTGTTCTCACCCCTTCGGCTACCTCATTCATCGAAGCTAAAATATCGTTTAGTTTTTCGCCCTTGGCTAGTCGATAGCCTACGGTGAAGTTTCTCGATTTTGGTGAGCTACAGGTGGCTATCAAGTCGCCTATGCCCGCCATACCTAAAAACGCTTTTTTATCAGCTCCCAAGGCTTTGCCTATGTAGATCATTTCGGCCATACCTCTGGTGATGAGCAGCGCACGAGTATTTTCGCCATAGCCTATACCACTCATAGCACCCGAAGCTAGGGCTATGTAGTTTTTGAGTACGCCAGCCAGCTCTATGCCCAGCAAATCTTTGTTGCCATAGACCATAAAACGGTCGCTGCGCAGCATTGCTCTACCTTCGTTTATCACTTCATTAAATCGGCTCGCTACTACCGTGGCGGCAGGGTAGTTTTCGGCTAGCTCCGAAGCTAGATTTGGCCCCGCCAAACAGCCTATGCGCACGATAGCGGTTTCTTGCTGTATGAGTTCGCTCATCGTTTTTATTTCTTTCAGATGGAGCCGCTCTGGAGTCATGGTATCTACATCAAACTCGCAGTGCAAACCTTTGGTAGCGTGTATCATGATATGATCTGGACGCAGATATGGCGAAAAATCGATTATCATATCCTTAAACTTGGCCGAGGGTATGACCGGAAAAAGCATGTAGCATTTTTCGGCTATTTCTTCATACGAATCGGTGAGGATGATGTTTGGGTTCATCACATGATTGCGGTGCATCCCTTCGCGCATAATCTGTTCGCGCACTTCGGCTTTTCGTTCATACAAAATCACCTTGGTGTTTTCTGCCAAAAGATTAGAAATGGCGGTGCCAAAACTACCTGCGCCTATTACGCCTACTATTTTTTCTTTTGCCATAGGGTTAATCTATAAATTTTTCGAGTCCATAACCCTCGAGTCTGTTTCTGTAATAGTACAATAGTTTGATGTCTTCAGAATAAAAATACGTGCCATCGGCAGATTTATCTAAAGGCGAATTGGCGTGAAACATATTGATGTTTTTCATGCCTTGTTCTACTAGTTTTTCGCTCGTAAAACGCACTTCGGGCGATAGCAATACTTCATTGTTTTTGGTCATTTCTTTGAGCCTTTCTTTGAGTTTTTCGATCGTATCGTATAGCTCTTGGGTAGGGATTTTGATATCCTCTTGAGGCATTCGGAGTAGGGTGTATAAATCGAAATGTTTGTACTTTTTGCGCAGCCACTCAAAGGCAGCAAAACAACTCAGATGGCTGGATAATACTACGTTGTATCGAAAATACTGCTCTACGATTCGCTCGCCCAAAATGCGGGTATATTCATCTTCACGCTGCTGGTCATCGGTGAGTTCGCCATTAGTCACAAAGTAGTTTTTGACTTCAATCTGATGGCCGAGGTGATTGTAGCTATCGCCATTAGCATCTACGATATTGCCTATCACATCCATAGGTTCGCCAAAGGAGATAGCGAGCGAAGAGGAAGCCGACAAAAACTTCAAAATGACTTTTATCATTTTATATGAGGTCGAGTATTCATCGTTTTCTCTGAGAAATTTCTCTTTGCCAGTTTCTTTCAAAAAATCATTGATAAGCGATTCGGCTTCGAGTACAAAGTGGTAGTTTATAATCAAAGGCACTATATACACCTTGGGTGCGGTTTCGTTTGGATAGTTTTTGAAATGCACTTTTTGAGCTTCTACCGCTGTGCCGAGTAGGCCTAATTTGAGTTTTCGTTCTAAACTGCCAGAGCGCGAACGAGTACCTCCTGGAAAGAAAATAGAATGTGCGCCAAATTCAATAGCATTGCGCGAATAGGCTTTTAATGTTTCGAGATAAATGGCGTTTTTCTTCCGTCTATCTACTTTATATGCGCCTAGATTGCTCATAAAATAGGAGAGGAGCTTGATAGAAAAAAGGTTGAGCCCTGCGCCATACATAAAGGCCGGTAATCCTAACTCGCTCAATACCCAGCCTACCATGATGGAGTCCATGTTTGAAAAGTGCGTGGGAACTACGATTACCGTACCTTTTTTGGCTAGATTTCTTATTTTTTCTACATTGCCCGTAATGGGTATTTTTTCATGAATAGTTTTGGCGTTAGCGCTGATGTTTTTAAACCATTTGCCAGGGGCAGCCTTGAGTATTCTCCCAAAAAACTGGGGCAAAAGTGTACGAGCCAATCCAAATGCTTTTGGGTCAAAATTGCCAACGATTTCATTGACATATCGCGATATGATTTCTTTTATCAATTCATCGGCCGAAGCTTGCACCTCCGTTTTGCCTGCATCTAAAAGTAGGTATTTGCTTTTGATGCTGTTCCAAAATTGACGCTCATCTTTGGGGTCAGCTTTCCAAGGGGTTTGGGTAAGGCGAATTTTTTCTTGAAACAAAACAGTAGCTAGGAGTTCTTTGCGGTCTTTTTCGGTTTTGTATTTTTCAGATAGTCTTTCAAATACAGACTTGGTGATGCCTTGTAGAAAGTTTGCTTTATCTTGACTCAAAAGATATATAGGCCATTGCGCTATATCTTCAATGATATAGGGGAGAGGGTATTCATTTGGCGAGAAAACACGATAGCTCATAGAGTGGGTTTAACACATTGGTTTTGATGTATTAAATATAGGAAAAGAAAAATCAAATGCGATTAAAGGAGGATTTTTATTACCTGTCCTTTTTTCAACACGGATTTGTTGGTTAGCCCATTATCGGCTTTGAGTTTATCTAAACTCACGCCTTTGTACTTTTGCGAAATAGCCCAAAGGGTATCTCCAGACTGAACGGTGTAAAAAATCGTTTTGGGTTTAGTTACGGTAGGTTTTGATGCAGTAGATTGTGCTGCTGGTTTTGCTGCGGACAGGTTGGGTGTAGGATTCACTTTTACCAATCTTTTAATGATATTGCCGTTGGCATCTTTCTCGATATAGTATTCTTGATCTTCGGTGAGGTTGTTTAGATCTACATTATCTGTAGGTACATTGTCCGATGCGGTAGCCTCAGTCGAGTTTTGAGGCTCTGCTGGTTCGTTTGGTTCTACTTTCGGGTTTCTAATCGTGGTTACGGTTCTTATAGTAAGGCTTTGTCCTTTTTGGAGCATTGAAGAGCGAAGTCTATTCCAGCTTTTTATATCTGATGCAGATACCCCATATTTTTGAGCTACTCCGCTGAGGGTTTCGTTTGAACGGACTTTATGGGTGATATTTTTAGTCACTTTGATATACTCTGGATTTGCATACGAATCGGCTAGTCTATCGGCTTCCATCAGCGAAGGGTCGTGGTGTATAATGTCTTTTTTTGATTCAAATTGAACCAAACTACTGATAGGCAGATTTAAGGGATAACCAGCAGGGGTGTAGGGAATAAATCCATTTTTAATAGCTGGATTGAGAAACAAGAGTTCGTCTTTATCTATATCTAAAGTAGTCGCAATGTGGTTTATGGTCACTTTAGCTGTAATGAGTACGGTATCTACGGCATACAAATCACGCTTTGGCTCAGCGGAAAGTATTTTATAATCTTTAGCATAGTGCATGGCATATACTACCGCTATATAAGTGGGAACATAGCTTCTTGTTTCTGCGGGTAGGTATGGGCGAATTGCCCAAAAGTTTTTTACTCCTGCTCTAGCTATGGCTTTATTTACATTGCCTGGTCCAGAATTATAGGCCGCTAGTGCCAACTGCCAGTCGCCATACATATTGTAGAGTTGTTTGAGATAATCTGTGGCAGCTTCGGTAGCTTTAACAGGGTCTCTGCGCTCATCTATACATGAGTTAGCATCGCAACCGAGCATTTTAGCCGTGCTAAACATCAACTGCCACAGTCCAGTAGCGCCTGCTCTAGATACAGCGGTAGGGTTGAGCGCTGACTCTACTATAGGCAAATATTTCAGCTCTGTAGGGAGTTTTTTTCTATCTAATGTCTGCTCAAAAAGCGGGAAATAGATTTGCGAACTACCGAGCATTTTGCTCAATAATTCACGTCTTCTATAAACGAATAAATCTACGAAGGCCTTTACATCACTATTGTAATCGAGCGGGATAAGGGTAGGGATTTTTTTTAATCTCACTTTCATCTCTAGATCGGTGTATTTGGGCAAATCTTCTGCTGTAAGGGCAATCGATCTGCGCAATTGGTCAGAATTGGCAAAAAGTTTATCTCGAGTGAGTAAAGTACTCACTTGGTTGTCTAGGGCTAAAATTACAGGATCTAAATCTGGTTTTACGATACTATCCTGCTGAGGAAGGGCAAAAACAAATGCGGATACAAAGGCCAAAAGGAGCGTACTTATATGGTATTTGGTTATTTTCATGCTTAAAACTACAGTTTTCTTTCTATCAAATATGCAAAAATCAGCTTTTGTAATGCACATCAACATGTTGATTTTGCAATTATTAAGTTAAACGGTATTTGTTGAAACTATATTGCTAAGCAAAAAATGTACGGATCAATTATCCTTTAAATATAGTCCGTAATAGTAGCTCTATTGACAAACCAAGTTACTTTTAATCTTGATATATTATTGGATCGAAGTAGTTTTTGTAGGTTTTGCAACCTGCAATAGTGTTTCCGATGCTCCATAGTGCAAAAGTGGATTGATTGTAATAGCAAACAACCTCATCCAGTTTCTTTAAGTCTGAAAAAGAAGACAGTCCGAAAACTACCCTACCAACTTCTTATATTTAAATCGTTTTGGTTGCTCCCCTAGACGTTGTTTGCGGTTTTCTTCGTAGTCCGAAAATCCTCCTTCAAAGAAATAAACCTGCCCTTCGCCTTCAAAAGCTAAGATGTGTGTACAAACTCTATCCAAAAACCACCGGTCGTGGGAGATTATCACTGAACAGCCCGCAAAGTTTTCGAGTGCTTCTTCGAGTGCTCGTATAGTGTTAATATCCAAATCATTGGTAGGCTCATCGAGTAGTAGTACGTTGGCTTCTTCGCGTAGCGTGAGGGCAAGGTGTAGTCGGTTGCGTTCGCCACCCGAGAGTACACTTATTTTTTTCTGTTGGTCTGAACCACTAAAGTTAAACTTGGATACATACGCTCGTGAGTTCATTTTGAGTTTGCCGGTTTCTATCCATTCATCGCCATTTGATATTACGTCAAACACCGTTTTGTTTAGGTCTATACCAGAGTGAGCTTGATCTACATACGAAATCTTGACTGTTTCGCCTATTTCAAAAGTGCCGTTGAGGGGTGTGAGTTCGTTCATTATCAATCGGAATAATGTCGTCTTACCTGCACCATTTGGGCCTATGATACCCACGATACCCCCCTGCGGTAGCGAGAAATTAAGGTTTTCGTATAAAAGTCTATCGCCAAATCCCATCGCCACATTTTTAGCTTCTATCACTTTCGCACCCAATCGAGGTCCTGGTGGTATGTAAAGCTCCAATTTTTCATCTTTTTGGTTCACGTCTTCATCGAGCATTTGCTCGTAGTTTTTCAAACGTGCTTTTGATTTGGCTTGTCGGCCTTTTACGCCTTGGCGTACCCATTCCAACTCGCGTTCTAGTACTTTTCTACGTTTTGATTCTACCTTTTCAGACTGCGCCATCTTGGTCGATTTTTGGTCTAACCATGAGCTGTAGTTGCCTTTCCATGGAATGCCTTCTCCTTTATCGAGTTCGAGTATCCAACCAGCTACGTTATCTAAAAAGTATCTATCGTGGGTGATACAAATCACTGTGCCTTTGTATTGCGCTAAATGATGCTCTAACCAAAGCATCGACTCCGCATCGAGGTGATTGGTAGGCTCATCGAGTAGGAGTACATCTGGCTCTTGTAGCAAAAGTCGGCAGAGGGCGATTCTTCTTCGCTCACCACCAGAAAGGTTTTTGACCAGAGCATCGGGATCTGGACATTGGAGTGCATCCATAGCACGATTAAGTACTTGATCTATTTCCCAAGCATTAGCGGCATCGATTTGGTCTTGTAGGGTGCCTTGACGCTCCAGCATTTTTTCCATTTTATCGGGGTCGAGATCTGGGTCTGAAAAGCCTTCGCTGATGGCGTTAAACTCATCGAGCAAAGCAAAAATTTCGGCTTTGCCTTCACGAATGATTTCGATAACCGTTTTAGTGTCGTCTAGCTTGGGTTCTTGCTCGAGATAGCCTACTGTAAAATCTTTTGAAGATTCTATTTTGCCACTGTAGTTTTGGTCGAGGCCAGCTATGATTTTGAGAAGGGTTGATTTTCCCGAACCGTTCATACCTATTATGCCTATTTTTGCACCGTAGTAAAATGAGAGGTAAATGTCTTTTAAAATTTGACGGCTAGGAGGAATGGTTTTACTTACCCCTACCATCGAAAAAATGATTTTGTGTGAAACTTCTGACATGCTTATTGAATTTTATGGGCGAATTTAAAAATGATTTTGTGCTTTGACGTCTTATTCACTTAATTTGTAGGGTTATCTATTTTATAAATAAAAATTAACGTACAAAATCCTTGAATTGGCACTTTAAGTTAAGACGAAATCTTGTTTTTTGGCGACAACTATTTTTTGAAGCATACCGAGAGCGAATTTTGGTATCGTTTGTAGCCACGATTGTTTTTGGCACTTCTATCTCCATGCTCAATACGTTTTTTTATGACGCCCATTTTTGGGATGGTTTTTCGGTAGAGAAAGGTATTGATACACTTTTTTGTGAATTTACGGATATGAAAAATCTCATCCGCCAGCCGATTAACACGTTTACCAATTTCATTTACATATTCAATGCAGTATTTATCTTTACCAAAGGATTGGAAGATATAAAGAAAAAACGCTCTTACAATCTTATTACCGCCAATCATTTTTACTCGTTTGTGTTAGCGTTTATCATGCTTTATGTATTTGCGACAAGTACGTTTTTCCATTCTTCGCTTACCGATTTTGCTTCAGATATGGATTTTTCGGGAGTCTATAGTATCACGCTTTTTCCTTTAATGTATTTTTCACATAGAGCATTGCTCATATATAGAGGCAAACCTACCAATGTCAAGCATTGGAACGAGCGCTTAATAATGATTTCGCTATTTACCGCATTATATAGTTTTATGACATTTGTAGTACCTCTCGGTTTTGTACACAATGGGGTTTTGATATCTATTTTGTTAATGATTGTACTGATAGTATATACCGAAAAAAAATCTGCTTTGCGCTCAGACAATCGATATATTATAGGGACAGGCATCACGATATTTATAGCTATGGTGTTTTTTAAGCTCGATTTTGCCAAAATACTCTGCAATCCATACTCATACATAAATCCTCATAGTCTTTGGCATCTTTTTAATGGGGTATCGATGTTTCTCATCTATCTCTATATTCGAAGTGAAGGCTACAAACCCGAATATGACGACCTTCGCAACAACCTTCGCCTTAAAGCGGCTCAGCGGCATCCTTTTATTGAAAAATAGCGTATTCTTGTGTTTGAAAGTATGAATAATCAGCTCACACAGATTGGCACTTTGCTACAGAAAGAACTACTTGTAGAGCTCAGAAACAAGTATGTGCTCGGTGGATTGTTGCTTTTTTCGAGTAGTACCGTTATGCTTATCTACTTTTCACTGCTCTACAGCGATAGTATCACTACGCTCTTGCCTTCTATTTGGAGTGTTCTTTTTTGGTTGGTGGTATTGTTTAGTGCTATCAATTCGGTGTCGAATGCTTTTTTTAGAGAAACAGAGGAGTTGTTAATGCAATATCATTTTCTGTTTAGTCCGCTAGTGTATTTATGGGCAAAAATGCTCTACAACTCGGCATTTACGATATTACTTACCGTCATGTCAAGCTTCATTTTTTTTATCGTAATCCCCAATCCTGTCATAAACATTCAGGTGTTTGCGCTCACTTCGGTTTTAGGTGCTTTGAGTTATGCAATACTTTTTACCCTTATGTCGGCCATAGCGGTCAAGGCTAAGAGTAATAATACCTTGGTCGCTGTGCTAGGTTTCCCGATTTTGATACCTATGATGATTTTTATTACCAAAGCTACCGCTAGTGCTATGCGTGATCCTTTTTTGACGAGCGAAACGATTAAAAATTTAAGTTTGATAGCTGCTTTAGATATTGTTCAAATCATTTTAGCGGTGATTCTTTTTCCCTATATTTGGCGCGAATGAAAACTACACTACCCAATTGGATATTAAAAACTTGGTGGAAATATACCGCCTTGCTATTGCTTGCTTTTGTGCTGATAGGCGGATTGATAGTGCCCTTGGGAGCTGGCTTAGATTCTGTTTCTCCAGCTTATTTTGAGTTTTCTAAGCCTACTCATTTTTCGCTCAAGGGCTACAATACCCATTTCAAATCGGGGGCAAATACACAGCTGTTTTTTCGCCAAAATGGAAAGTATCTTTGCGTAGATAAAGTGTTGATAGTAAGTGATGAAGAGCTAGCCTTTGAAACCAATTTTAATGGAAAACCTGAAAACAATCGTTCGTTTGATTTAATTATCAATAACGATATGGATGGTACTATCGCACTTCGTGATGCGGTGTCTTTCAAAGCAGATCATACAAGCGATAGTTCGACTACTACTTTTTGTGAGCCATCGGTCAAAAATAACGTAGAGGCGAAATTCTCATTCCCTTATAGAGAGATTTTATACGAGAGCATACGCAATACCTTTTACCATGTGCCAATGTGGTTTGGTATGCTCGCTATCTTGCTTTTGTCGCTGGTGTTTAGCATTCGCTATCTCCATACTCAAAATCTAATTTACGATACCATTGCGTCTTCTGCAGTGGTGGTGGCGTTGCTAGCTGGAGCACTTGGGTTGACTACGGGCATGATGTGGGCAAACTATACTTGGGGCGCTCCTTGGCCAAATGACCCAAAGCTCAATGGAGCTGCAGTGGGTGTGTTGATTTATGTAGCCTATATCGTGTTGAGAGGGGCGATACCTGATACAATCAAAAAAGCTCGTATCAGTGCAGTGTATAATGTATTTGCAATAGTAATTTATATATTGTTTATTTTTATCATACCACGTATTACAGATTCACTTCACCCAGGCAATGGAGGCAATCCAGCTTTCAGTAAATACGATTTGGATAGTCATTTACGCTTATTTTTCTATCCTGCCGTTATGGGATGGGTATTATTATTCATGTGGTTGGTCACTATTTTGGTACGTATCAGATTTATAGAAACAAAACTCGAAGACAATGAAAACTAAATCTATCCTATTCATCCTTAGTTGTATGCTCGCTATGCCTAGTTGGGCAAATGGTCTAGATACGTGGATGCGTTCAGTACAAAAGTTTCCGGTGGTAATAGGTGTACTAGCTATTATTTTTATAGGTATTGCGGCATTTTTATTAACAATTGAAAGACGATTGAAAGCAATAGAAAAGAAAGTATAAGCTTATGGAAAGCCATGCGTGTGAAATTTTGATTGTAGGTGCTGGCTTTGCAGGTATTGGTATGGCTATTTCACTTCAAAAAAAGGGGTTTTCAGATATTGTTGTTTTAGAGCGTTCAGAAAGGGCAGGAGGCACTTGGCGAGATAATATATACCCTGGTGCTGCCTGCGATGTGCCTTCTCATCTCTATTCATTCTCGTTTGAGCCGAATCCACGATGGTCGAGAATGTATTCAGTACAAGAAGAGATTTTCGATTACATGACCCATTGTATAGAAAAATATGGGCTTGAAAAACTTATTCATTACCGTCAATCAGCAAATGAATTCCGATTTGATCAAACTACGGGGTATTGGTTTGTGACAACCGATACTCGAATCTACAGGGCAAAATATCTCATCAATGCGCTTGGTCCACTCAATAGAGCGGTATATCCAGATATCGAAGGCTTTTCTACCTTTGAGGGAAAAGTCGTCCACTCCTCTCATTGGGATAGCAGCTACGATTTCTCCAATAAGAAAATAGCTGTGATTGGTACTGGGGCGAGTGCCATACAGCTTGTACCCCAATTGGTCAATAAGGCTGCCTCACTCACGCTTTTTCAGCGTACAGCACCTTGGGTCATACCTAAAGATGACAGGGAAATGAAAGCTTGGGAAAAATGGCTTTTCGCCACATTCCCTATTTTTCAATTACTACTCCGCTGGTTTATTTATTGGAAAAACGAAGGGGTTGTTTTCTTTATCATTAAGCATCCAACGCTATCTCGATGGTTAGAAAAACTGGTTACGAGATTCTGGCAGAGTCAGGTCAAAGACCCTATCATGAGAGCTAAAATAAAACCTGACTTTAGAATAGGTTGTAAGCGAATTTTGCCTTCAAATAATTATTATAAATCTTTAAATAACAATAATTTATCATTGATATGTGAAAGTATCACTTCTGTAGATAAAACCGGAATAACCACCTCCGATGGGAAGTATATAACGGTCGATGCTATCGTATGTTGTACTGGTTTTAATGCGGCCGATTTTCCTACTGAACTAAAGTCTAGCGGTATAGATGGACGTACTTTAGCCCAACAATGGCAGGATGGGCCATATGCCTATTTGGGAACAGTAACGAATGGATTCCCAAATTCATTTTTCCTCATTGGTCCAAATACAGGACTTGGGAGCAACTCGATGATTTTTATGATGGAGTGTCAATTTCCATATATTGTAGATATTATTTCTTCGACCCGAGAGTCAGGAGCCAAATATGTACAAATAAAGAAACAGGTAGAAATTGATTTTAACGAGAAAATTCAACGATCGCTCGCCACTACGGTATGGCAAAAAGGGGGGTGCAAAAGCTGGTATATGGATAAAGCTGGAAAAAATACTACGCTTTGGCCAACTTATACTTTCGTTTATTGGTGGAAAACACGCAAAATGAATAAAGCGGACTTTGAGTTTGTATCTGCTTAGGTTTTAGAAAGGTATCTCTTTATCGAAGTCTTCTTCGTTGTGTTTGCGCTCTACTTCCATATCATCATTGATTTTTGAGCCCGCCATTTTGTAAATTGCCTTGTTATTTGATTGATTATTCAGTGCATCGTAGTTGTCGCTTTTTCCTAGCTCATCTACATCGGCAAATTTTGCATATTTAGCTATGAAACGAGCTTCCACCGTTTTGAGGGCACCATTTCTATGTTTTGCCAAAATAATCTCTGCGAGACCTTGTGTAGGGCGATTTTCTTCATCTACCAATAAACCATAGTATTCTGGACGGTAAAGAAACACTACGATGTCCGCATCCTGCTCTATTGCTCCCGACTCTCTCAAATCTGAAAGCATTGGCTTTTTGACACCGCCTCTTGTCTCTGTAGCTCTACTTAGCTGTGAAAGTGCAATGATGGGCACACTCAATTCTTTGGCTAAACCTTTTAATGATCTTGATATTAAACTGATTTCTTGTTCACGATTGCCACTTCCTTTACCATCATTGGTACCGGTCATAAGCTGGAGGTAATCGATGATAATCATCTGTATATCAAATTTTTGCTTGAGTTTTCGGCATTTTGACCTTAACTCAAAAATGGAAATCCCTGGGGTGTCGTCTATGAATAGGGGAGCATCTTTTAGATGATCTAGCTTTGAGGTAAGCTGCTGATATTCGTAATCTTGGAGAGTACCTCGTCTTATCTTTTCAGCATCGATTTCAGTTTCCATCGAAATCATACGTTGCACCAGTTGCCCCGAGGACATTTCAAGTGAGAATATAGCCACTGGCTTTTTTGCATCTACAGCTGCATTTCGAGCAAGAGCGAGAGTAAAGGCCGTTTTGCCCATACCTGGCCGAGCAGCTACGATGATAAGGTCAGATTTTTGCCAACCGCCTGTGGTCTGATCTAATTCAAAAAAGCCAGAAGGTACACCATTGAGACCTTGATCGGAGTGAATACGGATGTCTATCTCTTTGAGCTCTTTACGTATAATGCTGGCAATGTCTTCTGTCGTTTTCTTTACGTTATTTTCAGAAATGTTCATTACCGAACTTTCCGCCTTATCAAGCAACTCGAAAACATCGGTAGTATCTTCGTAGGCATCTTTGATGATTTCGGTCGAAGAGCTGATGAGCATCCGTTGGATATGCTTCTGCGAAATAATACGAGCATGATACTCTACGTTGGCCGCAGAAGCTACCTTATTGGTGAGTTGAGCGATATAGTATGGGCCGCCTACACGTTCTAAATCGCCATTTTGTTTGAGTTTTTCGACTACAGTGAGCATATCTATAGGTGCTTCAGCCATATGGAGCTGACGTATCGCTCTATAAATAAACTGATGTGCGTCAATATAAAATGACTCATCTTTAAGAAATGTAGCTACTTCGTCTATAGCACTTTCTTCAATCATAAGCGCACCAAGTACAGCCTCCTCTAGTTCTCTAGCTTGTGGAGGCAATTTGCCTATCTCCAAAACGTTTGTATCGGAAAGTCCACTAAGTTTTCGTTTATTTTGCTCTAGTTTTTTGCGTGCGGTGTCTATTGGATCAGCCATCAGTTTCATTTTTTAGGGAGGGTAAAGGTGCAAACAATCTACGAAAAATCAGCCAGTCTAGGTAGATAAAAATTTTGAACAGCAATACACAGTCTATCCACAAAATTGGAAATAGGTTGTTTACGTTGTTAATTCCGTAAGGCCTAGCTGTTTAGTAAAATTAGCCTGCCCAACTCATCGAAAATCAATTCAACATTTTGGTTTGACTTAGCACTTGTGAAAATATCAGGACTGATGGGCATTGACTTGAGTATTGTTGCTTTTTCAGCTGCTGTAATTAAATCTACTTTGTTAGCTATCAATAAAATAGGTATTGATGGCAACTTCTTTTTTAAAAAGGAGATGTCAGTGGCCGCATTTTGATAAGAAGCTGGATTAGAAATATCTACTACATACATAATGCCATTGGTGCCTAAAAGATACGATTGGGGAGTGTTTTCTTGATTTCGTTCACCCGCTATATCCCAAATAATCATATTTATTTTGCTATCATCCACCTCCACCGTCTTTTTTTCTATTCTTACTCCAATAGTAGAAAAATAACTTTCTGAAAATCGGTTAAATACAAAACGATTGACCAGCGAGGTTTTTCCTACCCCTAGGTTGCCTAACAAAATGACTTTTTTACTTAATTCTTTCATTATTATATTACGATGTGTAATAATACATCGCCTTTTTTACATTATTGGTTTTTCAAGAAAAAAATTTCGAATTCCGCGCTTTATTAATGCTTGGAGTTCGCTATCTATCTCTTTTGTAGATACCTTACTCAATAACTGTTCCAAAAAGTCATCAGCTAGCATTTTTAATTTTTCTTTAAACTCATTATTGACTATTCCTGTTACCACAAAGGCCACAGTGAGGGTATGATAGGTTTGTACGATGAGCTTCATATTCTCGTACTCGATTGTGGAAAGTGTTTCATGGTTTTTAGAGAAAGCATCTTCTGCAAAGGCTTTGATGGCGGTCAATAGGCCAGCTACCATATCCCTATCTGTGGCTTTATCATCTAGTGAATCATCGCCTATCAAAAGACCAGAGCCATTTTGGATAACAAATACCTCAATTACTTTCGGTTTGTTTATTTCACTGAGCAAAATAGCAGATGAATCATTACCACTAAAAAACGCTTTGATTCTCCGATTCCATATCTCGATAGAGAAAGTGTCTTTCACCCTTGCATCAAGTTGTTCTGCAATTTTTTCAAACTCTGCTTTGATAAACTTGCCTATAAGTTTGCCAATGATAGGATAAAGCGAATTGATGACTTCGTCTTGCGAGTTTTTGAGTTCATATTGGATAGCAGCCTTTAGCTCATTTTTAAATGTTACCCCAAAGTGCTGCTTGAGGTGTGCTATTTTTTTGTCTGTACGTTCATCTACCTTTTGAGAAAATGATTGCTCATTCAGATAATTTTGCTCTAAATCCGTTAAATGCTGCTCAATATTGGATTGCAACCTTCTATCGTCCTCAAGCAAAAGTGCTTTGAGTGTATCTAGTGCTTCATCTTTATTTACAGACATTACCCAGCAAGCTTTTCACCTATGTCAGAGAGATATTTACCTAGTTTCTTGCGATCTACTTTTTTCTCATCCAAATCTGCTATTTTTTTGAGTACTTCCTGATGGTTAGCATCCATTTTTTGAATCATTTTTTTCTCCGTTTCAGCAAGAAGTTTTTTGACACTATCAAATTCCTTGTCGATAGCGTTAAGATTGTTATTGATGAATTGGCGGATTTCGTTAAACTCCTTCTCGTATTCACGGATGTTTTGACCAAAGATAATTTCTTTGATTGCGTCTAATTTGTCTAACTCATTATTTTGAGCATTTTTAGTTTCCTCTTTTGCCATTGTTTATTACTTTCGACAAAAGTACTTATTTGCTACGATAAAAAAAGAACTATGGCACTCACACCTTCCTCTATGGTTTCATTAGGCTCAACTGCTCCCTATTTTGAGTTGCAAAATACAATTGATGACAAGAATTATACCCTTTTATCACTTAAGGGTGAGGACGCGACAGTAGTATTTTTCATTTGTAATCATTGCCCGTATGTAGTGCATATTGCGGAGGCTATCGCTTCGCTTGCAGCTGAATTCCAAAAAGTAGGCGTTCGATTTATAGCTATCTCATCAAATGATATAGTCGCACAGCCCGATGATTCTCCTGAAAATATGCGTCTTTTTGCAGCGAAATATGGATTTGATTTTCCCTATCTATATGACCCCACTCAAGCGGTGGCCAAAGCGTATGATGCGGCTTGCACTCCAGATTTGTATGTGTATGATAAGGATTTAACACTGAAATATAGAGGACAATTCGATAACTCTAGACCAGGAAATCAAACCCCAGCAACGGGAAATGATTTAAGAGCAGCATTGGAGGCTATATTAGTAGGTGAGGAGCCCAATAAGCTGCAACGGCCTAGTATCGGGTGTAATATTAAGTGGAAAGATTAAGGAGTTTTTGTTGGAAAACTTACGAATAGACTTTTACAGTCGTAGAGCTTACCTAAACCGCATATTCAAAATCTGAATATCAGGTTGATTTTTAGATGGTATTTTGAATGAAAGAGTGACCTCATGGCTTAGACCAATGCGTTTTAAGTCATTCGTTTCTATACCCGCTGCATAGCAGAGGCGGCCAATTTTTTTGATTTCAAAACCTGCATCTAAAATTACTTTAGATAAAGTACGATAGTTTGCTCCAAACCATACAAACTGTTTATAATTTAGTCGCATACCCATGTCAGCTTGCGGAGGTGCATTATTTACCCAGCGGAGTGCAGCTACAGGCTCGAGCGCAAATTTACTTTGCTTATCGAGGTTTATTCTTCCTCCTATCAAGAAATTAAGGTGTTGGATTTTCTTGATTTCGCTACTGCCATTGGTAGCCGCGTATTTAATATTGAGCCCTAAAAGTTGAGGAACGGATATGCCTGCGTAAAGTTTATCTCCCCATTGATAATAGATACCTACTGAAGCATCGGGTAAGTATTGATTTTTATACAATGAAGCAAGCTCCGGATCGTTGGCTATTTCGGGCCGTAGCGCAGCAGCATTAAGACGATATTGCTTTATTTCTACCCCTATGCCTATCGTAATCATGTGTCTTTCGGAAGTGTTATACGGTCGGTAAGCTTCGTTTACCAGTTCATATTTATTGAGTCGAATCTGATATGCGGCAGAAATACCGATACCCGATTGTCCTGTAGGGCCAGTTTGGTCATGTAATAGGTAACCTCCAAGCCCAATGTTTTTATT
Organism: uncultured Bacteroidota bacterium; assembly: GCA_937894725.1. GTDB lineage: Bacteria > Bacteroidota > Bacteroidia > Chitinophagales > LD1 > CALAYL01. Next base: position 68,864 of record CALAYL010000004.1, on the reverse strand, counting down.
GGCAATTTGTCCTTCGAGTGCTAGATAAGTCGTATAGGGCGATTGGGCGATATTCGCCATTTGCTTGCGATAGGTAAGTGTGCCCGCCAAAAAACCTTTAGCTCCGCTGAGTGCGGGGTTGAGAATGTAGGCATTTTCTCTAATAAGCGAAAACTCTTCGGCCTGTTGAGCACATAACGACTGGCTCAAAAAGATACTAGTTCCCCAAAAAAGTGCTTTACTCCATCTCATAAATTACCTGATAATAGTAAGTGGTCCATCGAAGTTTGCCTCTTCACCTTGGCTATTTTTTACGTTGATGAGATAATAATAAGTGCCGGCAGGCAATGGCTCGCCCTTCCATCTTCCTGTCCAATCTTGTTGATATGGTGTAGCATTAAACACTTGATCGCCCCAGCGGTTTAGGATTTTAACACCATTTTGTGGGTAGCGCTCAAGGTCTTTAATATGCCATTCATCGTTGATTCCGTCACCATTAGGGGTGATTACGTTTGGTATAAAAAACAATGCAAAAGGTTTGTCACGAACCATAATTTTTAGACTATCAAAGTCTGTACACCCCTTGCTATCGCTCACGTTGAGTCGATATAGTGTACTTTCTAGCGGGTAGGCTAGTGGATCAACACATCCATCACAGCTAATACCAATACCTGGCGACCACTGGTAGCCAATACCACCGCTCGCTTGAAGTTGGATAGTGTCGTATTTCCAAATGATCGTATCTACACCTGCCACAGCAAAAGGTTCGGAGGTGATGGCTAAAGCAAATGGCGAATAACTAAAATTGCTCCAAGTTGTTTTTGCCATACGCAAAAATGGCGATTGCGTAGTTTGATTTTCGTGGAAAACCGCTTGCCACTCTGGTACATTTTGCCAGTGGGCTATGTCATCCCAATTACCATCAGTAGAGGGGTCATACAATACGGCCAGCTCTACACTGTCATTGCCTTGTGGATGGAAAATACGGTGATACCAATTGGGATTGATTTCACATACTAAATGAAAACGTTTATTGCGATCAAAACCCTCAAAAGTGGCATCCGTATTGGCAAACCGCACTTTATATTGATTTGCAGCGGTAGATTTGGGTGTAAGCTCGATAGGACGATAACGAGTGGTAATACGCGATGAGCCTACTGGATAAAGGTAAACATCATTAGCCGCAGTGTATCGGAGCAGTCCGCCATTATTCAGGCTAGATACGAAGCCAGTACTACGTTGTACCGCTAGCAAATCGGTATTTCTAACCCAAATTGTATGCGTATCCATATCGAGCTCTCTATCGTTTAGATAAAGAATGCCATCCACCTTTGCATCTATTTTTCCGTATTTTATCCCTTGATTTTTGAGCACTAGATTATGAAAGAATGTTTCATCACGTCCTTTTATATCTTGATTAGCTCCATGAAAAAAAACGTAGCCACTATCGAGGTGGTTTCTAAATGCATTATTGCCAGCACTATTGTCCCAATGGCCAATCAGAAAAATCGAATCTGTATTAAAGTATTCACCACCTCTGCTATTGTACATATCACCTTGTACAGAGAGATAGGCTTTGTCTATCACAGACACTAATCCTACATTGCTCCAATATGCAGTTTGAGCCATGGAGGAAACAATCGGCAAAAAGAAAAAAAGTAGTGCTTTTTTCATCTAGGTACTAAAGTAGTCAATTCATGTGAAACTAGAAATTATACTTCAAAAATAAATATCATTTTACCGTGAGCTTTGGATAGACTGCTGTTTTTTCTATACTAATAAGCGATAGCAAATTAATTTTTTTTCTTAAGAAATAATCCTTGTTATCTTTCCATTATTATTTTGCCATTATATTTTACAACTATGCAGTACAGTCGAATCACATTTTTAGTACTATTTCTTTATTCATTAAGCCAATGTTCAGATAATAAAAAAAACCTTGATTCGGATGTTGCCTTGTTTAGTCCCTATATAAATGGGTTTACAAGCGGATTTGTCTCAGCATCGTCCGATATTGAAATAGAACTCGCATTTGCAAAAGCTGATTGGCAGCCAAATCAAGAATTGGATTGCTCACTATTCGATATTTCGCCCTCGGTAAAAGGGAAAGTAATCGCATTAGCGAACAATCGGGTAGCTTTTAAACCTAGTGAAAAACTAAAGCAAGGCACTCAATATCACGTAAAATTTAAGCTCAATGATTGCATTAAAGTCCCTAAGGATTTAGCAGAATTTCGATTTACGCTCAATACTTTTAAACAGGATTTTAACGTCAATATAGAGAGTATTCAATCCTATTCTCCTGACTGGTACTATCTCAAAGGAGTGCTCAAAACTAGCGATAATCTTGATTTTGCAACGGCTTCGAGACTCGTTTCCGCTACTTTTCTTGGAAAATCGCTTCATATCAAAATGGATGAAAAAGCGAGCACTTCACTAGAGTTTCGATTTATAATAGATAGTATAGCAAGACAAGAAAGCGAAACTTCGGTCAACATTAAGTGGGATGGTAACAAATACGATATTGATCAAAAGGGGGAGGGCTTTTTTGACATTCCAAGCAAAAACTCATTTCAAGTAGTGAGAACAGTGTTAAGTAATGATGGTAGTGGTGCACTCCTCATTAATTTTTCAGAGCCTGTGAAGCGCGACCAAAACTTTGATGGCCTAGTCTCGATAGAATCGGCACAAAACCTTTCGTTTGCAACAGAAGGTAATCTACTAAAAGTTTTCTATGAAAATGGTATATCAGGATCTTTGAAAGTTGAAATTTTTCAAGGTATAGAAAGTGAGTATGGAAAAAAATTGGAAAAAAATTTCGTTGGTAAATTTTCATTTGAAGAGCAGAAACCAGCAGTAGAGTTTGTGAAATCGGGCACTATACTTCCAAGCTCAAATAATCTTTCGATTCATTTTAAAGCTACTACGTTAAGAGCAGTCGATGTGAAGGTCTATCGCATTTTTGAAAACAACATATTGCAGTTTTTGCAAGTCAATACCCTCAATGGAAATAGTAATCTACGAAATGTGGCATTGCCCATAGCGAAAAAGACACTACAACTCAAGACAGACAATCTCAAAAATTATAACCAATGGAATACTTACACTATCGATTTGTCAGCACTTATTCTACCCGAGCAAGGTGCTATATATAGAACCGAAATTTCATTTAAAAAGGAGTACTCTCTCTATAGATGTGAGCAAGATACAACTGACGAAGGTACATCCGAAAATGAAGACGAAATCGATGAAGAAGCCGATTTTACAAGCGAATATGATTATTATGACTACGGCTATGATTGGGAGGAGCGCGAAAATCCATGTTCGAAATCGTACTACTATGGCAAACATGTGGCGACAAATGTGTTGGCTACGGACATTGGGGTTATTGCTAAAAGAGGAAATGACAACTCTTTTAAGATTATAGTAAACGATATTATCTCGACAGCTCCAGTTTCGTCTGCTAGCGTAGAGATCTATAATTATCAGCAACAAAAACTAGGCAGTTACAAAACAAACGGAGACGGTATTGCGGATTTTACTTTAGATACTAAGCCTTTTTTTGCGGTAATCAAGAAAGATAAAAGTACTACTTATATCAAATTGGAAGAGGGCTATTCTCAATCTGTCAGTAACTTTAATGTAGATGGCGAATTAGTTCAAAAAGGCATGAAAGGCTACATCTATGGAGAGCGTGGAGTGTGGCGACCTGGTGATACTTTATTCTTAGCATTTATATTAAATGACCTAGCTGCTAAGCTACCTGCCAAACACCCTATTAAACTTCGATTGAACGACCCAAGTGGTAAAACTATTTATCAATCTGTACAAAATTACCAAGTACTAAACCACTATAAATTTATAGTACCCACAGCTATGTCTGCTCCAACAGGAAATTGGGAGGCCGTAGTAAGTGTAGGAGGGGCTAAGTTTTATAAAAGTATAAAGATAGAAACCATCAAGCCTAATCGATTAAAAATCAAAAATAGCTTAGCAGACAAGTTTCTTTATCCTAATGCTAAGACAGAGGGCAGCATAGCAGTCACATGGCTGCATGGTGCGGTAGCCAAAGATTTGAAGGTAGAGGCACAAGCAAAACTTTCTCACACAGTTACTACTTTCCCTAGTTTTAAAAATTACGTTTTTGATAATCCAGCAACCAATTTTTCTACTGAAGAAATCAATCTTTTTGCAGGGAAAGTTAATGATTTAGGGATTGCAAATTTTGTCATTCCTTCTAAAGAGTCATCCAATGAGCCAGGCATGTTGAAGGCAGCCATTATCACTAAAGTATATGAAAATGGAGGCGATTTTAGTACCGATGTTGTCTCTGCTACCTATTCTCCATTTAGTACTTATGTAGGATTTAAAACACCTGAATTGAGTCAATATGGTATGTTAGAAACAGAGAAACTCAATCGTTTTGATGTGGTATCTGTGAACGAAATGGGACAAACTAAACCTGGAGTTAAATTGAATGTGAAAGTATATCGAATTGACTGGAGATGGTGGTGGGATGGCTCTTCCGATGATTTATCATCCTATACTACTAGCACCAATTATGCAGCTTACTTTGAAACTAAAACGACTACCGATGCCAATGGAAAAAGCCATTTTTCATTTAAAGTAAATGAATCAGATTGGGGTAGGTTTTTAATTTTAGTAACGGATGAAAAGGGAGGGCACACTACGGGCAAAACAGTATTTATAGATTGGCCTACTTGGTCTGCAAAATCTAAAAATGATAATGCTGCCAATGCTAATATGTTGATTTTTTCTACTGATAAAAAGACCTATAATGTGGGCGAAACTGCGCATATTGCATTTTCAACATCTGCTGGATGTAGAGCGTTGATTTCATTAGAGACTGGCTCATCGGTACTCGAAACAAAATGGGTTGAAACTACTACTGGAGAAACAAAAGTAAGCCTACCTATCAAAGAAAATATGTCGCCCAATGTTTACATTCACATTACCTTATTGCAGCCTCACTCGTTTAGTAAAAATGATTTACCCATTCGGCTTTATGGCATAATGCCGATAGAGGTAATCAATAAGCAAACGATTCTTGAACCTCAAATAGCCATGCCAGCAGTACTTCGTCCTGAAGCGAATGCATCTATTACAGTGAGTGAAAAATCAGGTAAAGAGATGAGTTATACGCTCGCTATTGTTGATGAAGGTTTGTTAGATTTGACTCGTTTCAAAACACCTAATGCTTGGACAAGTTTCTATGCAAAAGAAGCTTTGGGGGTAAGAACTTGGGATGTATATGATGACATCATTGGAGCATTTGGCGGTGCCATAAATCAGATTTTTAGCATAGGTGGTGATGCTGATTTAGGTGGAGGGAAGGCCAAAAAAGCAAATCGATTTAAGCCCGTAGTTAGTTATTTTGGGCCATTCAAATTAACTAAAGGAAGTAAGATTACACATACTGTCAAATTGCCAAATTATATAGGCTCTGTAAAAGTAATGGTAGTAGCAGCCAATGCCGAAACGGCTGCATATGGATCTTCCGAAAAGATAGTGCCAGTAAAAAGTCCATTGATGTTGCTCGCCTCTTTTCCTCGTAAAGTATCACCTGGAGAAAAAATCACTTTACCAGTAACGCTATTTGCCATGGAGCCTCAAATTAAAAATGTATCGCTCCAACTAAAATCAAACAATCTATTTGCTATTTTGAGTGGTGCTTCGCAAAAAATCAGTTTCACACAACCTGATGAAAAAATGGCCTATATTGAAATGCAAGCTAAAGATATTTCGGGCATAGGAAAAATTGAATTAATCGCTACCGCTGGAAATGAAAAAGCGACTTATACTATTGAGGTCGATGTAGTAAATCCAAATCCTGTTTCATATCAAATTTCAGAGGCTATGTTGCCTGCAAATGGCACGGTATCTATCGATTGGAAGTCTTTTGGTGTAAAAGGATCAAACAAAGCAATATTGGAGCTTTCAACCATGCCGCCTATTAATCTCACCAAACGAATCAATTACCTTATCCAATATCCGCATGGATGTATAGAGCAAACAACATCAAGTGCATTTCCGCAATTGTATCTAGCTGATATTATGGACGTAAATGATGCCCGGAAATCAGCTATTCAACGCAATGTATCGGCTACTATTCAGCGATTATTGCAATTTCAGGTTTCAACGGGTGGATTTGCCTATTGGCCAGGACAGAGCATGGCCGATGATTGGGGTACGTCTTATGCTGGTCACTTCTTGATTGAGGCTGAAAAGAAAGGATATGCAGTACCTCAAAGCATGAAAAAAAACTGGTTAAGTCATCAACGGAAAATGGCTAAGGAATGGCGCCCTAATGCTTATCAAAATGATTTTGCGCAAGCTTACAGACTCTATACGATGGTGATAGCGGGTAGCCCCGATGTGGCTTCAATGAATCGTTTGAGAGAAACAAAATCGCTTTCTGAAGCGGGTAAACTTCGTTTAGCTTTATGCTATGCACTGATAGGTCAGAAAAACATGGCCAATTCGCTTTTTGCTACTGCTCATTTGACAAACGAAAATGACCAGTATTTTTACTACGGCTCAGAAGATAGAAATCGTGCTATGGTTCTCGAAACTTTGTTGTTTCTGGGTAGAAATTCTGAAGCATTAAATACAGCTACAAAATTAGCTAAAAATCTGTCCTCTGACGTGTGGATGAGTACACAAACAACCGCATATTCATTGATGGCTATAGCTAATTTTGGAAAGTATATGGGAGGAAAAGAAATAGAAGTAAGTTATGTTGAAGGTGGAGTAACTAAAGCATTAAAATCTAACAAAATGATATTGGAGCAATCGCTTACTTCATCGGGTGTTATTTCGCTTAAAAATAAGAAAGAGAATCTTGTGTTTGCTCGTATTATCAGTAGTGGAATATTGCCTGTAGGGGAGGAGATAGAAGAAGAAAAAGGACTGCAAGTAACAGTAGCCTATTTTGATAATCAAGATAAGCTTTTCAATATAAGCGAAATCAAACAGGGAACTACATTTAAGTGCAAAATTACGGTGCTTAATCCTGGTCGTGAAACAGTAGAAAATATTGCACTTTCTAGTATTGTTCCTTCTGGTTGGGAAATCATCAATACTCGCTATTCCGATGCCTATGTACCCACAGAAAACCAAGCGGATTATATTGATATCCGAGATGATAGAACACTACTTTATTTTTCGCTAAAAAATGGGGAAAGTAGAACGTTTGCAATTTCACTAAATGCAAGTTATCTTGGACGTTATTACCTTCCAGGATTACAGTGTGAAGCTATGTACGATCACAATTTCTTTGTACATAAAAAGGGGCAATGGATAGCAGTTGTCAAATAAGAAAACACCAAAATCAAGCATGTCACAATGATTGATTTTTTGAAACGAAACCGTATTAAACTTAGCATTGTTGGCGTATTGCTAATGGGGTATTATTTTTCATTACCTCGTATTATTTTTCGTTCACCCTATAGCAGTGTAGTTGAGAGTCGAGAAGGGGAGTTGCTAGCTGCAAAAATTGCTATCGATGGACAATGGCGCTTCCCTATGCAAGACAGTGTTCCATTTAAGTTTAGGCAAGCTATCGTGTATTTTGAAGATGAATATTTTCAATATCATTTTGGATTTAATCCAATAGCGATGGGTAAGGCATTTGTTCAAAACGTAAATGCCAAAAAAAAGGTGAGAGGAGCGAGTACTTTGACACAACAAGTTATTCGTCTATCTCGGAAAAACACGAAACGTACTTATTTCGAAAAGATGATAGAATTGGTTTTAGCAACTCGATTAGAATTTAGACATAGCAAAAAAGATATACTGCGACTCTATGCAGCACATGCTCCATTTGGAGGCAATATTGTAGGAGTAGAGATGGCCTCATGGCGTTATTTTGGATTGCCACCAAGTCAGTTATCGTGGGCAGAAGCGGCTACTTTAGCGGTGCTGCCTAATGCTCCTGCACTCATATATCCTGGCAAAAATCAAGATCGATTGATAGCGAAAAGAAACAAGCTTTTACTCAAATTGTATCACAAAAAAGTGATTGATAAAATCACCTACTCATCTGCTATTTTAGAGCCAGCACCTAGGCATGTGTATGAACTGCCAAAAGCTGCTCCTCATCTCTTGCTTCAACTTACTAAATCAACTACGCAACAACGACTCAAAACGACAATTCAAGCATCTCTCCAAAATCGAGTTAATCAGATGGCTGCACAATATCATCAACAATTGAAACAGTCTGAAATACATAATCTTGCTATACTAGTAGTAGATGTAAAAACACGCAATATTTTAGCTTATGTGGGTAATTCGCCTACCGACAAAAATCATCAAAAGGATGTCGATATTATCATGTCAGCTCGAAGTACTGGGAGTATATTAAAACCACTGCTCTACGCTGCTATGCTTCAAGATGGCATGATTTTGCCCACTACTTTGATTCCCGATATCCCTACCTATATAAATGGCTATGCACCTACCAATTTTAATGAAACCTTTGAAGGGGCTGTGCCTGCGGAGCGAGCTTTAGCTCGCTCGCTCAATGTGCCAGCGGTATTGATGCTACAGCGTTTTGGTGTAGCTAGATTTCACCATCTATTACAAACCGCTAATTTGCGCAATATTACGCGTTCTGCCGACCACTATGGTCTATCTTTGATTTTGGGCGGAGCCGAAGCAAATCTTTGGGATCTGTGTCAAGTATATGCGAATATGTCATGTACGCTAGGTTCCTTTACTCATCAACAAGCAAATTACCGAAAAAAGGAATGGCAAAATTTAAACCTGACCTTACATAAAAAAATAGACTTCGGTTCTCTGACAAAGCAAAAGCCATTGTTTGATGCCGCTTCGATTTGGCACACATTTAATGCCATGAAAAAAGTGAATCGACCCGAAGGCGATGAAGCTTGGGAGTTTTACGATTCAGCAATCAAATTGGCATGGAAAACAGGTACCAGCTTCGGAAATCGCGATGCATGGGCTATAGGTACAAACCCAAATTATGTAGTAGGTGTGTGGGTAGGCAATGCGAGTGGAGAAGGCCGACCCTCGCTTACGGGCGTAAGCAGTGCAGCTCCTATTTTGTTTGATGTATTTCGTTTGCTGCCAAATGCAGAATGGTTCGAAACGCCTTTTGCCGAATTAGAGGAAGTAAGTGTATGTAGTAAAAGTGGTCATTTTGCACAAGAAAATTGTACTGCAGAGTTTCAACTTATCAATAAAAATGTAGCCAAACTATCTCCCTGTCCATACCATAAATTGATTTTCTTAGATAGTACCCAAAGTTACCGAGTCAATTCCAATTGCAGTTCATTAAATACTATCATTCCTATAAAATGGTTCGTATTGCCACCTGTGATGGAAATGTATTATAAGTCAAATCATATTGATTACAGTCAGTTACCACCTTTTCGAGCAGATTGTAGCGAAGAACAGATTGCTACTTTTGAGTTTATTTATCCTAAAAATGATGGTACATTTAAATTAGCAAAAGATATGGATGGCTATTTGCAACCCATCATTGTTAAAGTAGCCTATAGTCACCAACAAAAACCACTCTACTGGTATCTCGATGAGCGCTTTTTAGGCGAAACAATCAACTATCATGAAATGCCCGTTTTGAGTAAAAAAGGGAAATACAAACTAACCGTTGTAGATGAATTTGGCAATGAGCTAGTACGGTGGCTAGAAATTGTCTAAGATTAAAATGAATTATTACTTTTGGCTACTTAAAATTTTAAAATTACGAGAAATGAAAGATGCATATATATTCGATTCGGTGCGCACGCCTAGAGGTCGAGGAAAAAAAACAGGCTCATTACATGAGGTCCGTCCAATTGATCTTTTAGCGCAGTTGTTCAGGGCATTGAGCGAGCGAAATGGTTATTTTGATACATCAAAAGTAGATGACGTAGTGTTGGGCTGTGTTACGCCAATAGGTGAGCAGGGAGGCGACATAGCAAAATTTGCGCCTATGTATGCAGGTTGGAACGATGTAGTAGCAGGTATGCAAATCAATCGTTTCTGCTCTTCAGGCCTAGAGGCTATCAATTTAGCAGCCATGAAAGTACGTTCAGGTTGGGAAGAAATGATAGTAGCAGGAGGTATCGAATCTATGAGCCGCATCCCGATGGGAAGTGATGGAGGTGCTTGGTATTCTGATCCATCTGTCAATTCTACTCTTGGGTTTATACCCCAAGGTGTAAGTGCAGATTTGATAGCTACGATAGAAGGCTTTACACGCGAAATCGTGGACAATTATGCTCTCTTATCGCATCAACGGGCTACTCATGCGCAGAAAAATGGATATTTCAATAAATCGATTGTACCCGTACGTGACCAAAATGGACTCTTGATTTTAGATCATGATGAAACAGTACGTGCTGATGCCAATATGGCGAGTCTCGCAAAGCTTTCTCCATCGTTTGAAATGATGGGCGAGTTAGGTTTTGATGCAGTAGCTCAACTTCGATATACCGAAGTAGAAAAAATAAATCACGTACATACTCCAGGCAACTCATCAGGTATAGTAGATGGAGCGGCTTTGACCTTAGTGGGTTCTAAAGAAATGGGCGCAATGCTAGGTTTGAAACCTAGAGCCAGAATCGTATCGGGAGCTGTAACCTCTGCGGATAGTACTATCATGCTCACTGGCCCATCTTTTTCTGCTAAAAAAGCCTTGAAAGTAGCGGGCATGACTGCGAAGGATATTGACATATTTGAAATGAATGAGGCTTTTGCCTCTGCGGTGTTGAAGTTTCAGAGAGAAATGGATATAGATGAAGCTATTCTAAATGTAAATGGCGGTGCTATAGCCATGGGGCATCCATTAGGTGCTACCGGTTCTATGCTACTAGGCACTGTATTAGATGAATTAGAAAGAACGAACAAAACCACAGGACTTATCACATTGTGTGTAGGTGGTGGAATGGGCGTGGCTACTATTATTGAACGTATTTAATTAAAAACAGAAAGACTATCCAATGATAAATTATACAAAAGATGCTGATGGTATTGTAACCCTCACACTCGACAATCCTGGAAAATCAGCTAATGTCATCAACAAAGCTTTTGGTGAAGCATTTGAAAAAGTAATCGCTCAACTACAAGCGGATAAGGAAATAAAAGGCATTATCATCACTTCGGCTAAAGCCACTTTTTTGGCAGGAGCAGATATAGATGAAATGTTTGCGGAGAGTAGTGCGCAAAATTTCTTTGATCAAGGGCAATCCTTAAAAGCGGCCCTTCGATATATCGAAACTCAAGGAAAACCTGTGGTGGCCGCCATGAATGGCACGGCTCTAGGTGGAGGGTTTGAGTTTTGCTTAGCATCTCACTTCAGAGTAGCGATAGATAATCCAAAAATACAAATCGGATTGCCCGAAGTATCGCTTGGTTTATTGCCTGGAGGTGGAGGAGTGGTAAGAATGGTGCGCCTTCTGGGTTTGCAGGCGTCTTTGCCATTTTTGACAAAAGGCAAAAAAGTGAACCCATCAGAGGCGTTGAGCAATGGTTTGATACATGCTTTAGCTACTGATACAGATGATATGATGGCAAAAGCAAAAGCATTTATAGCCGCAAATAAAACAGCCAAACAGCCATGGGATGAAGATGGATATAGAATGCCAGGCGGCAGTCCATTAAGTCCAAAATTAGCGGCTATGTTGCCAATAGCCCCAGCTATGTTAGCAAAAGAGTCCTACAACAATTATCCAGCGCCATTAGCTATCATGTCGGTAGCCATAGAAGGTGCTACTGTAGATTTTGAAACGGCTACTCGCATCGAATCGCGCTATTTTGCTGGATTAGCTACGGGCAAGGTGGCTAAAAATATGATTACCGTATTTTGGAAACAACTCAATGCGCTAAATGCAGGAGGCTCTCGTCCAAAAATTGACAAAAAGTTTTCGTTTAAAAAAGTAGGTGTAATAGGAGCGGGTATGATGGGTAGTGGTATCGCTTATTCTTGTGCTATGAGTGGGTTAGATGTAGTGCTAAAAGATGTAACGCAAGAAGGAGCAGATAAGGGCAAAACGTATTCTGAAAGATTGATGAGTAAGCGTGTTTCGAGAGGAAAAACAGACAAAGAAAAAGCGGCAGAAATCTTAGGTAGAATCAAGGCTACAACCGATGTGAATGATTTGACTGGATGTGATTTAATCATAGAAGCCGTATTTGAAAATAGAGAACTCAAAGCGAAAGTAACAGCCGAAGCCGAAGCGGTGATGGACGCTACAGGCGTTTTTGCTTCCAATACATCTACATTACCTATCACTGGATTAGCGACTAAATCTTCAAGACCAGCGCAGTTCATCGGATTGCACTTTTTTTCACCAGCAGATAAGATGCCATTGGTAGAAATTATCATCGGTAAAGAAACCTCCGATGAAACCTTAGCACGTGCATTTGATTTTGTGAAACAAATCAAGAAAACCCCCATTGTCGTAAACGATTCGAGAGGATTTTACACATCACGGGTATTTGCAACTTATGTTTTAGAAGGTATTGCTTTGCTGCAAGAAGGCAATAATCCACGCGCTATCGAAATGGCTGGGCTCAAGGGTGGTATGCCAGTGGGGCCTTTGGCATTGACAGACGAAGTGAGCTTATCGCTTATCGCTCATATCCGTGAGCAAACTAAGCTTGACTTAGTAGCAGAAGGTAAAGAGATACCGAAGCATCTCGCTTATGAAGTTATCGACAAAATGCTCGCACTCGATAGAGCTGGTAAAGCCAAAGGAGCTGGATTTTATGACTACCCTGCCGATGGCAAAAAGAAGCTTTGGACAGGATTGACGAAAGCGTTTCCAACTAAAAATAAGTTATCTGAAACGGAGATGATGGAGCGAATGCTTTTCATACAATGTATAGAAACTGTACGTTGCCTTGATGAAAAAGTATTAATGAACGTGCCAGATGCCAACATTGGCTCTATTTTCGGATGGGGATTTGCGCCATTCAAAGGTGGTACACTTCAATACATCAACGACTATGGGGCAGCCAAGTTTGTAGCTAGAGCCAACGAGCTACAGGCTAGATATGGTGAGCGTTTTGCAGTACCTGATTCGTTAGTTACCAAATCGAAAGAAGGCAAAGAATATTAGAATCTTTATGATTGCTAAAACAAGTAAAATTTTTAAAAAATTTTGCGTGTTTTGATTTAGAGACATGGCTTCTTTTCTTTTTGAAAAATTTGTTTTCAAAAAGAAATTAGGTAGTTTCATTATATCAAAACCAAAACCAACATTATGAAAAAGATATTACTCTCTATTGCGACTATCAGCGCGCTCATCGCTGTGCAAGCTCAAAATGGCTATATCCGAATCGGTACGGGGTATTCATGGAATGCCTTTCAAAAAACAGGACAAGTACTCACTTTTCAGCCAGGCGTTAGTCCTGACCCTGCTTATAGCGTTATTCTTCCTTTGGTAAAACAAGATTTAAGCGATACTTCAGGAGGTCGCTTTATAGCGAATGTAAACGATGGATATGCTAGAGGAGTCAATGTAAATATCACTGGGGGATATATGATAAATCCTTATTTTGGTGTGGAAATGGGCATCGCTTATCTCAAAGGGGCAACTATAAAATCAACATCAAAAACTAGCGACTCTCCTTTATTAGGCGCAAATTCAATTTTAAATACCACCACCAGCAGTTTTGGTTTGAGTTTGATGCCTTCGCTCTATCTAAGGGCAGCAAAACCTGAAGCTAAAGTTGCCCCTTTTGCTAGGTTAGGTCTATCGCTACCTGTATATGGAGCTACAACACATGAGTTAAATATCGCAGCTCCCAATTCTATTTTAGGGAATGTGAAAACAGATATTAGAGTAAGAACGCAATCAACCATATCCTTGGGGATAAATGGAAGTGTGGGAGTCAACTATACGCCTATTCCACTCATCAGTATTTTTGCCGAAATGAATGGCCAATACTTATTTGTAAGAACGCAAAAATCTACAATTAACAAGTATGATTTAACGATAGATGGAGTTACTCAAAATACACTAAAATCACTAACTCAATATAGCACTATTACAGAGTTTGTGGATAGACTTGACGAAAACAGCAATACAGAGCGTTTTGGAAAAGAAAGAGAACCATTGGTGAAAGACCCGAATAAAAAATATGTAGATGAGAGTAAACCTCGTCAAACTCTGCGAACAGCGGCAAACTTTAGTGCTATTGGATTTAATATCGGTTTGGTTTTTAATTTGTCTAAAAAGATATTTGAGTCTCCTTTGAAATAGAATAAACACCAAATACATAGCCTAGTTTTATTCTTTTCTAAAAAGACAAAAATTAAGGCCATTGGCTCATCAACACAGCCGCTGCTACACCAGCATTCAATGATTCCGCATTCCCTTTTTTGGGAATGCTGATTTTTTTTTGGACAAATGAAGAAACACTTTCCGCTATACCGTTGGCTTCATTTCCGATGATGAGAAGTGTATTTTCATTTTTTTCGATTTTGTCAAATGCTTCGCCATCTAAAAAAGCGCCATAAACAGCGTGCATACTAGCGCTAGAAAACAAAAGAGTGGCAGTACTTTGATAAATAGGAATATTAAAAAGAGAGCCTTTGGCTGCATTGACAGTTTTGGGGTTAAAAATATCAACACAGTTTTCTAAAAAAATGACACCATCCCAGCCAAACCAATCTGCAGTACGGATAATCGTGCCTGCATTGCCAGGGTCATTGATACTGTCGAGTACGATATATTTCCCGGAGGGCAATGTAGTGGGCAGTTCAATAGATGGTATTTTGACTAAAGCTACTACTTCGTCAGGATGCTGATGAGTGGCTATTTTCTGAAGTGAAGCGGCATCTACGATTTCAACTTTTTCGCCCAATATGGAAGATTGAAGCCCATTCCATTGGTTTGTGGCATAGATTGTGTGGATTTCAAAATTGCTAGAGATTAAATCTTCTACACTCTTTCGCCCCTCCACCAAAAAATAACCGTACATTTGCCGGTGCTTTTTTTGATGAAGCGATTGGATATATTTTATTTGATTTTTAGACAGCATTTGAATTTAAAAATAGAAAAATAGTTTGTTACACTATTGAAAACACGCAAATACATATTTCAAATAGGTTTGGCCATAGCAATACTGCTTATTCAGCAGTCATGCTCTACTACCAAGCGATTGCCCGAAGGAGCGTATTTGCTCAATGCCAATAAGATAAACATTATAGGATACAAAAAAATAGAAGAGCGTCAAAAGCTCAAGGAAGAAGTAAAAAAAATTGCGATTCAGAAACCTAACAAACGCGCATTTGGACTTTTTCCAATCAAACTTTGGCTATATAGTGCTGCCAATAAACCCAAAGAGAATAAATTTAACTGGTGGATTAAAAACAAAGTAGGTGAAGCCCCTGTGATTCTTGATACGACCTTAGCTATAAAATCTGATAAAGCACTGGCAAATTACATGCAAAACTCGGGTTATTTTGATGCGGAAGTAACGCATGAAGTGATCTATAAGAAACGAAAAGCTGTAGTCGCTTATACTATCACACCTGGTGAAGCATGGAAAATAGGTACAGTAATGTATCCTCGGCCTACTTATAAAACAGATTCTATTGTGTGGCAAAATCATGCTAAGTCTGTGCTAAAAACTGACCAGCGATTTGACGTGACAAAACTCAAAGCTGAGCGAGAGCGAATCGAAAACGAACTACAAAACAGCGGCTTTTATTTTTTTACAAAAGATTATGTAACCTTCGATTTGGATACCTCTATAGCCAATCATAAAGTTAAAATAAATGTGATTATTAGTCAGCAAAGTGACTCTACCCAACATTTACAATACTGGATGAACAATATTTACAGCATTACTGATTTTGGTATGGGTGATGCTGTAAATAAGCATACAAATAGGGACACCCTTCAAAAGAATGAGTTTTATTATATCAGAAAGAAAGACCTCGTTCGGACAAAGGTGATTCGTGATGGTATTTTCTTTGAAAAAGGGCAGTTGTTTCAAAAAGAAAATTATTTACGATCGCTTAGTAGATTATCTAATTATGGTGTCTATAAATTTGTGTCTATCGAGTTTGAACCAAAAGATACTGCCGCTCAGATATTGAATGCTATACTTCGACTTACGCCTGCTAAACGACAAAGTTTGGGTATTGATGGGCAAGTAAATTACAATACTGAAGGTTTTTTTGGTGTGTCGGGGGGGATAAACTACCGAAATCGAAATTTAACCAAAAACGCTGACCTGCTAGCGATTGATCTCACTACAGGCTTCCAGTTTCAAGTGGCGTCAAAACAACCTGCAGCTATTATCACCACACAAGTTGGAGCTACTGTTTCCTATTCTGTCAATAGGATTTTGTTTCCTTTGATCAATAACAATGTGCGATACAAACGCCCTAAAACAAAGTTTAAAATCAATTATAATTATGAACAACGCTTTGATTTTACAGATAGCAATCAACGCGCATTTTTGTATGATTTACACAATTTTGGGTTTTCGATAGGCTACGAATGGGAACCGAATCGATTTATGCACCATTTCATCAATCCACTCACCTTTAGTTTATATATTTTTCCAAAAACAGGCGATGAGTTTAATAAGCGACTTAGTGAAAATGCCTCACTGCGCAATACATTTCAAGAGCGAATAATTTTAGGTCCAAGCTATACCTTTGAATACACTAGCCAAACGAGCTTAACAGACAACAAGTATATTTTCAATAGGAGTAATATAGAAACATCAGGTAATCTACTTATGGCAGGTTTTGCTTTAGCAAACATAAACAAAGGCAATTCTCCTCCTTTTAAAATAGCCAATCGCGAGTTTGCGCAGTATATGCGTGTGGAAAATGACTTTAGGGGCTTTTATCGCTTTCACCCTAATTTTAGTTTTGCGGGTAGAAGTTTTATTGGTTTAGCACTGCCGTATGGCAACTCCACGACTATCCCATTTATTAAGCAGTTTTATACCGGTGGGCCAAATAGTTTGAGAGGATTTAGAGTGCGTGAGGTAGGGCCAGGTTCGTATTCAGAACCAGACTTTACTACAGGTGAAAGGCGTTTTGGATTTTTTAATCAAACGGGAGATGTCAAAATTGAGCTCAATGCTGAGTTGCGAATTGACGTATATAAATGGCTCAAAACGGCTGTATTTCTTGATGTTGGTAATGTTTGGCTACTCAACAATGACCCACAACGACCCAATGCCAATTTTGCTTTGAATCGATTTTGGAATGAGTTTGCGATGAATTTTGGTGCTGGTGTGAGGCTTGACTTTAGCTACTTTGTCATACGCCTCGATTATGGTGTGCCGATTCGTGACCCTCGTATCCATAGCGACAACAAATGGTTTATTAAAGCTGGGCAATTTCAGCTTGGAGTAGGTTATCCATTTTAATATATTTGGTTTCGTGCAACCTTTTTTTCTAATTTTTGTATCTTAGGTAAAAATCCATTTATGCGAAAATCGCTTCTCTTTTTTCTATTGATTAATACACTGTTTGCCTATGCCCAAAAAAAGCAAATTGGTAGTATTGTATTGACTGAAAATCAAAATGTTATACAAAATCCATTAGCAGGAGGAATCAACTCACCCATAATAGCAGCATTAAACCTAAATGGTGATAGTTATCTAGATTTGATGATTTACGAAAAATATACCGAAAAGGTATCCACCTTCATTAATCAAGGCCCTGGAAAATACCCTACTTATCTCTATGCACCACAGTATGAGCTTTCTTTTCCTACCGATTTGTATGGTGGATGGTTAGCAATCAGAGATTACAACAAAGATGGAATACCGGATATTTTTGCGCTTATCAATACTGGTATTGAGTATCGAAAGGGTGTGTTAGTCAATGGCAAATTAGCATTTAAACCCGGTATTGAGCTTACATATCCTTTTGCTGGATTCGATTCAAATTTTGGAGGAAATAGAGATAATTTACCTGGATTTGTAGATGTAAATGGAGATGGTGATTTAGATATACTGATGTTTGATTTTGGTACAGGAGCATTTATTGAATATTATGAAAACAGGTCATTAGAGTACGGTTTTGGTTTAGATTCATTAAAATATGAGCTCATATCTACCTGCTGGGGAGGAGTAGCAGAACTAGGCTCAACTAGCTTTACTTATTCTCTTGGATATTGCAAAAATGGATTTGCACCGCCAAAATCTACAGGTTCGAGACACCAAGGCGGCACTCTTTTTCCATTTGATTATGATTTAGACGGAGATATTGATTTACTGACTAGTGATGTGAGTTTCAACAACATGGTTTTTTTGAAAAATGCAGGAGATACTGGATTTGCAACGATAAATCAAATTGATACCTTTTTTCCAAAATATAATACGCCTATCCAAATGCCTATTTTTCCGGCTGCCTATGAGCTCGATGTAAATTTTGATAATCGAAAAGATCTTTTGATAGCGCCATATTATGCAGATTTTCAGTTGGGTGTATCAGAAGATGTAAAGTCTATACAATTGTATAAAAACAAAAAATTAAATGGCGTAAATGAATTTGCGTATGCAGGAGATACTTTTTTTGTAAATCAATTGTTTGACGTGGGTAGCAATTCAAAACCTATGATTTATGATATAGATGGCGATGGAAAGAAAGACATATTAGTAGGGAATAGTGGTCAATACCACAGCAGCGGTATTCCCAAAACACACATTGCTTTCTTGAAGAATGTAAGCACTAATGATACCGCTAAGTTTGAATTAGTGAGCAGAGATTGGTGTGGGCTTTCTATAATGAATTATAATGGGCTATACCCCACCTTTGGCGACCTTGATGGTGACTCTCTTCCCGATATGCTGATAGGCGACAATTATGGCTATATGCACTATTTTAAAAATAACGGTACCACTACGCCATTCACTACGGTCACTACACCCCAAATGGCAGGTATAGATGTAGGCCAAAATGCTCGTCCGCTACTGTATGACTTAAATAAAGATGGGCTAATGGATATACTTGTAGGTACTCGTGACGGCTACGTACAATATTATTGGAATTTTGGTACAAAATCACTTCCGAAATTTCATATTGACTCTGTGAATGCACAACTAGGCGGAGTGCGGGTAAACGAATATTACATCAATCTTTTGACAGGCAATGCCAATCCAAGTGTGAATGATGAAAACGGCATTCGCTATTTATATAGTGGCTCAGAGAGAGGATTTGTGTATAAATATGTTATCGATTCTAATAAGTATAGAGCGGGCAATTTTATGCTTGTAGATTCCAATTTATTAGAATCAAAACAAGGGCGAACGACCACAGTAAGTGTTGACGACATCAATGGCGATGGGGTGAATGATTATCTGATAGGCAACATAGCTGGTGGAATACAGCTTTTTTCTGACTCAGCTTGGAAAGCGAGCAATAATGTGGCTATAAATGAAATAATATTCCACATTGATGCAGTGAAAATCTACCCAAACCCGAGTAGAGGTGTGGTGAACATTGAATTGGAAAAAGAATACAAAAATGGAAGGCTGGAAGTCTATTCGTTAGCAGGGCAAAAAGTGCACGAACAAGCTATGGCTGAAATGCGAGCTACGTTTTCAATGCAAGAATTAGCGCCAGGTTCATACATTATCAAGGTGGGCAATGATGAATCGGTTATTTCTCGTAGGTTTGTAATTATAAAGTAAAAGATATTGAAGATTTACCGTGTCAACTGCGAAGCAGTCGTTTTCATCCTTTCCGCTGTATTAGTCCATAAGTCGCACCTCGGCAAAACGATAGATAACACACTCCAGTCAAATAAAAAACTTGGGGCAAAAGATCGCCATTTTATAGCGAGTAGTGTGTTTGATATCATTCGGTTTTTACGCTATTATACTACCTTAGCAGGTGTAGAAAATGTAGCTAGCGAGATAGATACGCGAAAAGTATTGGCAGCGATGCTTATTACAAAAAAAATAGAAATACCAACTTGGTATGGAATCGAAGAAGAGGATATTCAACTTATAAAAACGAATGACAGTAATACATTCGACCATGCGGTTACTGCTTCGTTTACAGACTATTTTTATACAGAAGGGCGAAAACAGTTTAATACTAACTGGACAAAAATAGCTGATGCATTGAATGAAGAAGCAGCTGTTTGCTTGCGAGTCAATACGCTAGTCTTTGATTTGGTTTCTCTTAGAAAAGAACTCACACGAGATGGGATAGATACACAAGTGGTGAAAGAGAGTCCTGATGCGTTGCTACTCCGGGTTCGAAAGAAATTGACAAATCACCAAAGTTATCAATCGGGCTGCTTTGAATTTCAAGATGTATCATCACAGCAAGTCGTACTTTTTGCTCAGCCAAAAACGGGTATGAAAATCATAGATGCTTGTGCAGGTGCGGGTGGCAAGTCGCTCTACCTCGCCCAGCTGATCAAAAATGATGGACTGATATTGTCGTTGGATATATATCCTAAAAAGCTCGAAACGCTCCTGCGTAGAGCTGCTAAGGCAAAGGCTACCTGCATCTCCACTTTTCCAATAGACGATAATTTTTTTACGAAACATAAATCTAGTGCTGATTTGGTGATAGTAGATGCGCCTTGCAGTGGGAGTGGAGTTATAAAACGAAATCCAGAAAACAAGTGGAATTTAGAAGCCGATTTTATTCAACATATGGCGGTTCAGCAACTTTCGATTCTACAAGCCAATGCCGCATTGGTGGCGGTAGGAGGAGAGTTGGTCTATGCTACTTGTAGCATATTGTCTCAAGAAAACAGCGATGTGGTCAATGCTTTTTTAGCACAAAACAAGTCATTCCAACTTATCGAAAATAAAACGTTAGTACCAGGTGTCAATACTGACTTTGATGGTTTCTATATGGCTAAAATAAAGCGAATTGCTTTATAAAAGCTAAACTTAGAATAGCCCATGTAATTCAGCGCTCACCTTGTTTATCACTTCTGTGAGAGCCGATTTTTCATCTACAAAGTTGAACTTATCTACATCTATCACGAGTACACGACCTTCGCTGTAGGTGCTAATCCATTTTTCATAAAACTCATTGAGTCGCTTCAAATAATCTAAGCGCAAATTGTCTTCATACTCCCGTCCTCTTTTTTGTATTTGATTGACGAGCGTAGGTACAGATGCTTTTAAATAAATCAATAAGTCAGGCGGCTTTATCATGCTATTGATCGTTTCAAAAAGACGACTATAATTTTCAAAATCTCTTGTACTCATTAAGCCCATAGCATGTAGGTTTGGCGCGAAAATACAAGCGTCTTCATGTATAGTTCTATCCTGTATCACTATATTTTCCCCTTTCTGAATTTCGATGATTTGTTTAAAACGAGAATTCAAGAAAAATATCTGAAGGTTAAATGACCATCGAGGCATGTCCTCATAAAAATCATTGAGATACGGATTGTTTTCTACATCTTCATAGTTCGGTTCCCAGCCAAACTGTTTGGCAAGCATTTTAGTCAGGGTCGTTTTTCCTGCACCTATGTTTCCTGCTATGGCGATATGTTTTATTTTTTCTTTGGGTTGTTTGGTTTTAGCCATAGTGATGGTTTTGGGTAGTGTTTTTTTTAGGTAGTCGCCAATTTACAGCAAATTTATTTCAAACCAATTATTTCACGCACTTCTTTTACTGTTTTTTGAGCTGAAGCTCTTGCTTTTTCGCCCCCAGCAGCTTTTATTTCTGCTAAAAGTGTTTTGTTGTTTTTATAAAATTCGATTTTTTCTCTAATCGGATTTACGAGTAAAATCAAATCTTCTGCTATCTGCTTTTTCATATCGCCATAGCGGATAGTACAATTGTTGTAGCTTTCTTCAAAATGTGTGATAGTATCCGGTGTAGCTGCCAAACGCATCAATTCAAAAATATTTTCGATAGCTTCTGTTTTAGGTTGATTGGGTACAGTAGGGCCACTATCGGTAGTAGCACGCATTACTTTTTTACGAATAGTTTCGGCCGAGTCGCTCAAATAAATACAAGTATTTTCGCCTTTCGATTTGCTCATTTTGCCCTGCCCATCTAGGCTAGGCACAGATACTGGATTTTCTCCATAAAAAAAGCCTTTTGGCTCTTTGAAATATTCCACCCCATAAATGTGGTTAAATCGATTGCCAAAATTTCTCGTCATCTCAATGTGTTGCATTTGATCTTTGCCTACGGGTACTTTTTCTGCTTTATGAATCAAAATATCTACCGCCATTAGCACTGGATAAGTCAGCAAACCGGCATTTACATTATTGGGTTGTGAGCGTACTTTATCTTTAAATGTAGGCACCTTCTCTAATTCACCCAAATATGCTAGCATATTAAAGAGCAAATACATTTCGGCTATCTGTGGCACATCGCTTTGCACATAGAGTGTAGATTTATTAGGATCTAGACCACAAGCGAGGTATTCGATGAGCGTTTGCTCCACATGGCTACTCAAATCGCCAGGTGTAGGGTGCGTGGTGAGCGAGTGGTAGTCTGCCACAAAAAAGTAGCAGTTAGGGTACTCCTGTTGCATTTTCACAAAGTTTAGCACCGCTCCAAAATAGTTTCCTAAGTGTTGATTTCCGGTTGGGCGCACGCCACTCACTACAATCTGATTCATATTTTATATTTTCACCGCAAATATAGAAAAGATGAACATTGATACGGCTTTAGTAAATAGATTAGCAGAATTGTCTAAATTAGAATTTGAAGATGCCGAAAAGCAGCGACTCATTATCGACCTACAAAAGATAATGAATATGATCGATAAACTCAACGAAGTGGATGTGACGGACATAGCACCACTAGTATATATGAACGGTGCCGAAGTACAATGGCGCGAAGATGAGATAAAAGGGATGGTAACGAAAGCTGAAGCCTTGTTGAATGCCCCACAAAAGGATTCGGATTATTTCAAAGTGCCAAAAGTGATTAAAAAATAAGTATGAAATCTATCATCGAAATAAACCATATCAGCAAAGAGTATCAACTCGGTGAGCAGCTCATCTATGCACTCAAAGATGTGAGCCTCGACATTAAACAAAATGAATATGTGGCGCTCATGGGGCCATCTGGATCAGGCAAGTCCACCTTGATGAATATTTTGGGCTGCTTAGATTCGCCAACCAATGGCAGCTACAAACTCAATGGAACTGATGTATCGCGTTTGATAGATGATGAATTAGCCTTTATCCGAAACAAAGAGATTGGCTTTGTATTTCAAACCTTTAATTTATTGCCGAGATTGACTTCGTTTGAAAATGTGGCACTGCCACTTATCTACGCAGGTGTAAACGAAAAAGAACGTAAAGAACGCACCGAAATGGTGATGGAAATGGTAGGTTTGCAAGATAGGATGCAAAACAAACCCAATCAACTTTCGGGCGGACAACGACAACGAGTAGCTATCGCTCGTGCATTAATCAACAATCCTTCTATCATATTAGCAGATGAACCTACTGGTAATCTAGACACTAAAACATCCTACGAAATCATGCACATTTTTGGAGAAATACAACGAAATGGCAACACCGTGATCCTCGTAACCCATGAAGAAGATATAGCCCGCTATGCGCACCGAATAATAGGGCTACGCGATGGATTGATTGAGTACGATAAAAGAAATGAAGATGTGAGAGTAGCGGAGGTAGTAGGGGAAAGTGAGTAAACGTCAATGTGGCTTCACACTCTTCGAGTTGTGAAATGTTCGATAGAAACTATTTGCAAAAAATAGCCTAATTTATTTCGTTTTCTGCACAGTTCGTGTTAGCTGTGGTTTTTTCTATTTCTTCAATCGTTTTTTCAAGTCCGTTTTCGTTGTTTATTAATGCTCGTATCTGTCTTGCATTGTCATGAAGTCGCTTGTTTGTCAAAAGTTCGTTTATGCTTTGCAAGAATATTTTTTCTGTCATTTTACTTATAGGGATTGGTTTAACTGCAATTCCTTTTTTGTAAGCGTGTTGTCCCCAAAATTGTTGGTCGCCAATAGGGTAAAGTATTGGGCAAACTAGAAAAGGTTTTCCTGCTCTCAAACATTCTGCTGTTGTTCCAATGCCACCGTGATGTATAATTGCTTTTGTCAACGGAAATAGTTTTTCGTAAGGTGCAGACGCAATAACTTTAATATTGGGATTGTTTTCAAGTCGTTCGGTTTGCTCAAGCCCCCAACCTTTAACCACAATTATTCTTGTGTCAAATTGTTCAGTTAGCTTTATGATAGCTGACTGCAAATCAAATTTGCTCTTAAACGGCATACTCCCAAACGTCAATAGCAAGGGTGGTTCTCCTGCATTGATAAAGTCTGTCAAGTCGGTTGAAAGTTCTGTTGATGAAGTCCCAAACCAAAATCCGGTGAATTTCGAATGAGTTGGAAAGTCTTGCGGAGCTGATAAAAAATGAGAACTTATTCCGTAAATATTCTTCACTGTCGGAAGTGAAAACTTTTTAGGTAAATCAAACTTTGCTCTAAATTGTCCGATTGGCTTTGATAAAAGTTTAATGCTCAGGTTGGAAAATTTGTATGTCAGTTTGTTTAGAAAACTTGGTATTGACAAGCCACTAAATGCAGGATTTGCAAATTCACTTGTCGGCTCAACGATAGGCAAAACATTAGCTCTAATCATTTTGTGAGGAAATTGGTCTGCAAAACTGTCCGCCAATGTCTTGACGTGATAAAGAACAATGTCGCTTTCCTTTGCTAATTTGTAAAACTCTGTCAACGAGTTTGTAATTAAAGGATAGACCCAAGTGTTTAGATTTCTCTTAACTGCAAAAGGATTTCCTTTCATCATCTTTTTCCCTTCGTCCGAGTTTAAGAGTTCTTGAAAGTCTGCTTCTACTGGTGCAAAGTCAATGTCGTATGATTTTACAAGTTGCTCAAAGTTTTTGGCAGTTGATAAAGTTATTTGATGTCCACGTTGTTTGAGTGCCTGCCCCAAAACCGCATAAGGTTGAACGTCTCCACGAGTTCCAAGTGTTAATATTGCTATTTTCATTCTGTTACGGTTGTCTTTAAAATCAGAGCTAACGGTTGGCAGCCTTGCGATGCGCTGGATTAGAAAGGACTTCACTGTCTGCTACCACAAATATATATTAAATGCTGTTGCTCTTCGAATTGTTAGCGAAGCGCAACTCGAAGTTAAAATAAAAAGGATTTAAAAGCCTAATATCGTAGGATAAATTTAATGAAAACTGTTTGGTGACGGAACACCAACCAGAGGAAAAAGCGCACATACATACTCACTATCAGTCTTTTTGAGCCACAATCTGGGATGGTATTGTATGTCCAAGTCGCGCTAGATAGAGTAATTTAAGAATTGATTGAATTCAACACATCTATGATATTGCATTCAGCTTGCTGGATTCGATAAAATGGAGGAGCATCTTTTAAAAAATGTTCTATTTTTATTATTGCTTTTTGTAAAAGCATTTTAGATTCCTTTTTTGAAACAGACGAGACTGTTTTTTGTGCAAGCTCAATAATCATCTTTTCTAATGGAGCATTAAATCGCTGTTTTCGGAGATAATCATTAAAAGAAGATGCTAAATTTTGAAGGTGCATTTTATTTTCAGTTTCATATTTCGGAAGCGATAAAAAGTATTCATTGATTCCTGACATTAGGATTAAACACCTTGCTGATATGTCATAGTTTTTTTGTTGGCTGGCATCTTTAATATTTAACACCCCTTCAAATTTAGCCACAGCTAAGTCAAATTTTTTCAGTAAAAGATATGCTATTCCTAAGTAATATTCAAACTCTTTTATATGGATTGAAGGCTCGTTTTTTTGCGCAAATTCACTTATTATATAGTTTTCAATAAAATCGATATATTCAAGTATATCATTGGAGTCCAAATTAGTATTAATCAAATAAATCAATTTCACTAATTCTACTTTAGCTAATCTGTTACTTTTTATTGCTAACATTTTTGGAGTAAGTTCTATTACTTTCTCTTCATACTCTTTTTGTTTTTTAGCAATAACTAAATAATATAGATAATCACTCATT
Source organism: uncultured Bacteroidota bacterium (assembly GCA_937894725.1). Taxonomy (GTDB): domain Bacteria; phylum Bacteroidota; class Bacteroidia; order Chitinophagales; family LD1; genus CALAYL01. The sequence goes on along the minus strand of CALAYL010000004.1, from coordinate 42,920 downwards.
AAAGTTAAAGACTCTTCTGGATGCACTTGGCTCATTTCTTTTTCTACTGTCAGCCAACTGTTATATTGCTTTTCTTGGTCTTTACAAACTTCTTCTAAATCACCCAACATCAGATGAATAAAAACCCTACCCCCATAGAGGTATATGAGATGTTGATAGCGAAGGAATGTTTCATTCGTTCTAAAAATCGAATCAGCTTTTAATTGATTCACTAATAAAATGTGTTTTTCGCTGTTGGCTATTTTACACTCCATAAATAAGGAAGCGCAACGCATATAAAAATTATGAAATGTCATCATTTCTGCTCTTAATACAGCTATTTCTCTACCTCGGTTGCTATATTCTATATATTTAGACATACAGGATTTTTCTACAGCTAACGCCACTAATGACAACTCGGTAACTATCATATATTCATATTCATTATTCTGGATATTCTTAGCTATATCAAGTGCTTTTAAATAGTATTTATTGGCATCTTGGAAGCAACCTAAATTTTTCAACGAACTAGCTTTGGTGTATAGTCTCAAAACCTCTATGTCAAGACCTTGATTTGCCTCAAAGGCTAAAAAATCGATTAGCTTATCTTTTAGATTGGATTTAATTACAGCAGCATTTTTGATTTTTGATTTCTTTAGAAAGTCGAGATAATGCTGCTCTGAAAAATTTGAAAGATTATCAAGAAAATTAAACAAAATAAGAAAGTGGTTATGCTTTCGGATAGAACTGATAAAAGAATGTTTATTGTCTTGATCAAGTTGTTTTATGATTAAATACAAGTCATTTGAGATGCTTTTCATTTTAGTATATTAAATTTATAAGTGTAGTATATCTATTGGTGTCATTAAGTTTCAATAAAATTAAAATAGGTGTTTAGAATAATTTTAGCAGCTATTTTTCCAGTATTACTTTTCACTCATTCCCCACCTTTGTAGCAGTTCTTCAAACCGTATTGTCTAGACAGCAAGCACAGGTACCTGCCCGGCACGAAGAATCTTTTTAATCACGCTCTAAAACGCACAAAATGAAAAAGATTCTATTCGTATGCCTAGTAGGCATATCTATGGCTGTGACTCCCACTTTCGCACACCCATCAGCACCGCTACAAAGAAAAGTGATAACCTCTACTTTTGAAGGTCGCATACTCATCGCCAATTCTGGAGAGGAAGATGGCGAACTACACTCTATCGAAATCTTCAATCAATCTGGCACACTTCTATTCTCTCAAGAATGCAATGGGTATAGCTGTCAGATAAATCTGAATAGCCTAGAAGCGGGTACATACATAGCTCGTGTAGTCGCTGCTAATAGCATTAAAAAATGGCAATTTGGAATTAACTAAAAGCTATCATTGATGGTATGCAAGGCGGTGTGGCTGTAGTGGCTATACCGCCTTTTCTACTATACCTATCATCCAATCTTTTCCAGGAAAATGTACTTCCCTTTCTATGCCCTGTTTTAAAGCATTCATCTCAGATTTAGGCGTGTTTAGCAGTTTTCTAGCATACTTAATAAAAGTATTGAAAGGCGTTTTGAGTACATGAAATTCCTTTTTGTTTCTGAGTATATATTTTTCAAAAGCATTTAACTTGTCTGCCAGCATACTTGCCTCTTTCTTGCCATAATATTCAAAGAACAACATAAATTCCCATCGCCTCACTATAGCATTTAATATGAGATCTTCCTTCATTAGTGCATCATTAAAAGCCACAATGGCTAATTCCATTTCACTATTCACATAATGATACAAAGCTTTACAGAAACTACGGTTGGACGATGGTAAATCAGCGCGCAAAAAATTTGAATAAGTGTTATAAAAATTTGAAAGCTGTTTTTTATCTAGCTTACAAATCACCCCTAAAGTGATATAATTAGTAAAAATAGTAGGGTCTAAGTGTCCATTTTCAAGCAGCCTATTGTGCGCTATTTTTTGATCTGTCCACCATAGATATTCATGCCCCAAATCATACTTCCCCTTATTGTACCAATACTGACAGAAGGTACTCATAAATACTAGCATCTCAATCAATGCATCTGGCAAATTGTTTTTATCCTCAAACGAAACCCAACATTTTTTTAGTTCTTGATAAATAGGAAATGCTTTTTCGAAATCGGTATCGTGTAGATGAAAAAGACGGATGTGTACAAAGACATATAGATTGTTTGGGCTGTCAAAAGGAGCGAGTGTTTGTAGCACCCAGTCTAAAAGAGGGGCTTCGAATGGAATACCTAAAATTTGCTGCCGAGCTATCATAGAGCAGTATGTTTTTAGCTGATGTAATGCGAAATTTTGCTGCCGAAGTATTGCTTGTTTACTGATATCATTTGTTTGATTTCGGATTAGTCTTGCAGGGAAACTATGAAACCAAAGTGAGCAAAGTCTGTATCTTCTTTCAAAAGAATAGTAATCTTCAATTCCTTTTTTTTCTTCCTCTTCTAGTAAAGAAAATAGTTTTTTTTCAAACAGCGCATATAATCCTTTATTATGATACGCTTGGAGCAGATTACAGATCCTCTCAAAATCACTAGATTCAAAAATTGAAATAGATAAGAAGTCCTCTGCTGCCTGCAATAGCTCAGATCCTGCTTTAGCCTGTGTGATTTTAGATTTTAAAAGCGGTTGCTTTTGAGTTATTCGGTGTTCATTAATTTTAGCTTCTTCAAACTTTGGGTGCAGCGGTTTTAAATAGTCGAAAAGACGCTGCGTATTTGATGAAGTTTTGAAAAAATCCGAAAATACATAAAGTCCAAAATCTTTCCATTCTTGGACAGAAAATGTTTCCAATAGGTTAATTAATTTGGAAAGATGTATTAGTTGTCTCGACATTCATTCATCGTTTTTTAATATTAAATAAAATATTTGTGAGTTACTAAAATCAAAAGAAATTAACTAAAAGTAAAGTAGTCAAGGAGACTAATAAATAGCCAATTACAGCTTAAATCTACTCTATAAACAGGAAAAACTACCAAATTTTGTCTTTTTCAATCAGCTAGATAAGAAATAGAATTGTAGCACAAAACAAAACCTAAGTGAGTAATTTTAAGACTGATTATTTATGCCAAAGCAGATTGGTGGTTACAAATCACGAGGGTGTTTATTACCTAAATTTGGCAGAGGTGATATGTGTAAAAAATGACAATAGTTATAGCTCTTTTGAGACAAAATGCGGTGAAACAATTATTGTTTCTCAGCCACTCAGAAATTTTGAAGAAAAACTTGTAAAAGCGGGGTTTATAAGAGCCAACCAATCGGCCATGATAAACTTAGAGTATATAGTCCGAATTGAAAAAAATGAAATGGGCTGCAGGGCAATGCTATCGGTCGGTAAACCCATAAGCATATCGCGCAATCGGAAAGTAGATTTTATATCAATGATGAAAAAGTATTCACTCGATAGTGAAATGCCAAATAGCCTTGATAGGTTTATAGGCATACCACATTCAAACTCTTCAATACAGCATTCAAAATAATCAAAATGATATTAATAGCACTTTAGATATTTAAAACAAAAACCCAGTAAGCCGAAAAGGGGATATAGAGTAGGCAAAATATAAATTCAAAAAACATGAAAAAGATTACGACAACTCTGTTATTGTTAATGATGATACAAATTGTACTTGGGGCAAACAAGTTAGCAGGCAAAGGTCCTGTTATCATTGAAGCTTCTACTAAATATGCCAAAATAGACGAAGCTCTTAAAGCGACAAAAGCTGAACTTCTTACGAATCAATTTATTTTAAAAGATGGGATGCAGGAGAAATCTTTTTCTGCTTTGAAAACTACAGGTTCACAGGCAGATTATTATGTAGCAGAGGTGGAGGCAGAATTAATAGAAGGTAAAGTCAAAATAAAAATAACATTTATAAAAGTTGGTACTGGGCTTTTGAAACTTCAAAAAGTTGCTGATGAAATAAAAGCAAAACTTGAATCAAATTAAAACCACCTTATGAAAAATATCATCCTGGCTTTTTTAATCGTTTTTTCAAGCTTTACTTTTGGACAACAAGGTAAAGTAGTCATAGGCGCAACCCCTTTTAGTTGTCAGTCAAACTATTGTCAATACGCCCCTATGGTATATGAGGCAATAACAAATGCAATGAGTGAAACAGGTAGGTTTAACTTTGTAGACAGAGGCAAAACGGATGCAATAAATAATGAACGAGAATTGCAAAAGGGAGAGGAGTTTTTAGATGGGAAAGTGGTAGCACAAGGCAAAAGCATTGGGGCAGATTTCATAATGACAGGCTCAGTAGCAATAAGTACTTCTCAATCTAAAGTAAATGTGACGAATAGCAATGGACAAGTAACTGGGTATAAAATTGTTTATATCGCTTATTTAAATATTGGATTGAAAGTAGCAAGCGTAGAGACAGGGCAAATCACTTCTACCAAGACAATTGTAAAAAACAATAACACAGGTGGTGGATTTCTAGCTGGCTTCACTGGTTCATCAAGTCCAGAGCAAGCAGTGATAAAGTTGATAGGTGATTTAAGAGGGGGTAAAGAAGTAAAACAATGGATTGGCGAAGCTTTCCCGATAAAAAGTAAGGTTGTAAAAATACACGATGCTGATAAAAAGCTACTGCTTATTTCTGGAGGGAGTGAACTAGGTTTGAAAGAAAAAACAGACGTGAGAATAGTTTTGTATGAAGACACCGAAGTAGATGGCAAAATCATAAGTAGAACGATTGATGTAGCAACAGGTACAATTCAAAAAATAGAAGATGCCAATTTTTCTGAGTGCAAAATTAAGAACAAGGAATGGGGAGATGTTGTAGCTCGAATTAATGAAGGAAAAAAACTTTTTGTAATCACTACCGAATAATAAACTCACCTTATGAAAAACTCAATACTGTTTTTTGCTCTTTTAATATTTATACTAAACTCTTGTAGCAAACATGTGATACCAACTGCGGAGACCACTTATCTCAGCACTCAAAATGGCGTACTAAATGTACGTTCTACAGGATATTGCACACTTGATAAGCATAAAGACCAATGTGAAGATTCTGCACAAATAAATGCGTTTAGAATACTTTTTTATAGAGGTATTCCTGGCTCGCAACAAAACACCCCACTCATTCATATAGATGAAAAACAAAAGACAGAAAACGAATCTTTTCTAAAAGATTTTTTTTCATCTGGACGTTATAAATCTTTCATAGTTTCTAGCTCAACGATATCAGAAGTAGCGAAGCAACGTAACCAAAAAAAAGTAACAGTGGATATGGGAATAAATCTGAGTTCTCTAAGGAAAGAACTAGAACAGAATAAGGTTATTAGAAAATTTGGATATTAAAACAATATAAAATGAAAATTAAAAACATAGTCCTCATTTTTTTCGGAATTGTATATTTACATGTTAATGCACAATTGGCTGCTACAGATAGCAAAGGAACAGTAACACAAGTTCAGCCTAAAGTAATTGTTATTCCGCGAGTTAACGAGGGACAAGACATAAGAAATATACTCGACCAAAATGAACCGTTACGAACGGCTATTACTAAAATGAAAGAGTGGTTTGACTCTCGTCAATTTAGGACTATAAGCTTTGAAGCGCAGTTAAAAGCAGCACTTGCAAACAAAATTTTCACTTCTGAAAGTCAAACGGATATGAAAACAATGTTGATTCAAATGCAAGACCCCGATATTTATGTAGAATTAGATGTTACCCAAATTTCATGTGGAGGAGGAAGCATTGCAAGGATAAATATGAATGCCTATTATACCGCTACTGGTTTATCAATTGGTAGCACTGTAGCAGAAAGCGTATGTAATGTCGCTGAATTTGGCAGGCTTGTACAAAAGGCGGTAGATGCCAAAGCCGAAGTTTTTATGAATACTATCGATGCCAATTTTAAAGATTTAGCACAACATGGTGTCCCTATTTTAATTGATATTAGTTTTTCTCCTAACTCTTCATATAGTATGTCCTCTTCAATTTCATCAAAAGGTGGTGATGAATTATCGGACGTGATAAATGAATGGATGGAAAACTCTGCTTTTGAAAACCAATATAACCCACCGTCATCAACAGACAAAAGAATGATTATAAGCGATCTTCGAGTCCCTCTAAAAGACCAAGTAACTGGCAAAAACTATAATCCTCAAAAATTTGCCAAAGGATTTCAAGATTTCTTAAAAGCATTAAATATTCCTAACAAAAAGGATTTAAAAACAGGTACTATTTTCATTACTATCCTATAAACAACATTATATGAAAAAACACACATTATTGTTATTGTTATTTATATCATCAAAAGCAATGCCGCAGTCTACAAGTTCTGACTCTCCTGAGAATTATATGGGAAAAATATCATTATCAGTAAATATTTCTGAAAATGCATCTTATTTAGATGCTGCACAATTATCAAAATTACAATCAAAGATTTTATCCATTGCTACCCGAAATGGAGTAGGAGGTGTAGGTTACAATTCTAGCTTTGTAATGTATCCCAAATTGGAGATTTATAATGTAGAGGTCGCAGAAGGAATGAGAAACATAACGGTAGTCACGACAGAGCTTAATCTTTTTATTAAACAACAATCAAATGGTTTGGTGTTTTCTTCATATAACACAACAATCAAAGGTTCAGGTTTTTCTAAAGCTGATGCGATTAATAATGCCATATCTCAAATTAACTCATCGGATCCCAAAGCAAAAGAATTTATAGAGGAAGGTAAAAAAAAGATTATTGCTTTTTATAATTCAAAATGCAATGACATAATTTCAGAAGCAGATAAGTACCAAGGCATGAATGATTACGAACGAGCTCTTGCAATACTTGTAAGTGTACCAACAGAAGCAACACCTTGTTATGAAAAAATAAAACAAAAATCAATAGAAGTTTTCAAGAAATATCAAAACAAGAAATGTGAATCCATCTTGTTAGTCGCAAAATCACAAACAGCAGGAAAGGATTTTACAAATGCTTTGAGCACGCTATCTACTATTGACCCCACATCATCCTGCTATAATGAAGCAAAAAGCCTTATCAATTCTACAGAGTCTAAGTTAGATAACAATGAAAAAATACAATGGAATAGGAAACGAGAATTAATGAAAGAGAAATTTGAACTCCAAAAAATAGAAATACAAGCGGCAAGAGATGTAACAGTTGCATATTTCAATCGGCAACCTTCCTTGATGGAGTCTATTCTGGGCTTTTTGTTTTAACCTCAAAAATTTTGAGAAATGCTTTTCAATTTTAAAGTGTGAACCACAAATCCTCCATTCGTCCTTTTTGGCGAAGCCTAATTGCGATATTTTTCTTTGCATTTGAATATAACACTACTATTTTAGCATATATAGCAGTCTAAATTTGCTGGATTTTAAAACCAGTTTTAGCAAAAATTCGTTATTGCGGCTCAATAAGAACATGATGAAGAGCTAAATCAAAAAATGCAATAACGATAAGATTTTTATTTATTCTCAGCATTTACTATGAATGATGCAACTTTTTTTTGGCAGTGAGTATCTTTACTTTCAAACACCTATACATCAACTATCATACCTTATCTTTACTTTTACAATCAATAGCTGCAAAAAAGAAAAAATGCAAGGAGCAAACAAAACAGCAATTCCAAGAACAGGACTGGAATTGTTAGTGTCAAAAAATGCTCAGCAATATATAGTAGCGACAGTATCTGGGGATACCATATTGCTTCAAGATATCGATGGAAATTACCCTACCATTATCCAAACCAGAAAGCGAAAAGGCGATTTTTGGCTTACTGGACTTGAATATAAATTCGCAAAAGCAAATTCAGCTGATTTTGAAAATCTAGGATTATTGTTTTATCGATTAGATACATATGATCCCAATAAACCAGTTTCAATAAACTGTTCTTTAATTTCAGATATTTTAGATAGAGATTCCCTTTCTGTAGGCATACCAAGTCAATATACTTATGGTGCCGAACTTTTTCATGAAGACAAAAATTACAATACAAATACTGAATATTATTATTCAAATTTTGATACACCAACTTCACTTAAGATTATTGAGAAAACCCCATTATCTACTGATACTTCTGGGTGTACAACTTACAGAGTTAGAGGTACTTTAGTATGCAATACTACTGTGCCACCTTATACTTGTGGATTTAGATTTATCAATCTTTCATTTTGCATAAATGCTGTTTTTTAAGTTTTTATGCATTCTCACTACCTATCCTTTTTAGCGAAGCCTAACTGCGATATTTTTCTTTGCATTTGAAATGAAACAAAAGTTGTGCAATCTTATGCTCATCGAACTTGTCAAATTGAGTATTGCGTTCCGGCATGTTCAACGTCCAAATACACACCAACAATCGTAAAGTAAATAGTCTATAATCTAAAATCCCTATACTTGCATATACATTTTTTTATATAGTGCAACATTCACTTTTTATCACAGGCATAGGTACCAACGTAGGTAAGACTGTTATTTCGGCTATACTTACCGAAGCGTTAGAAGCAGATTATTGGAAGCCATTGCAAACAGGCTATGAGGAGGGGCGAGACACAGATACTGTAAGTGATTTAGTTTCAAACCCTGTAACCAAAATTCATGTCCCATTTATAGAACTCAAATTACCTGCTTCTCCTAATATTGCTGCTGATGAGGAAGATGTCTCTATACAAGTGTCGAGTCTCATATTTCCTAGTACAGCAAACATATTGTTAATTGAAGGTGCTGGAGGACTCATGGTACCTATCAATAATCAAAAAACACTACTCGATTTTGTGAAAGAAAACAAACTCGAAGTGGTAGTAGTGGTGCGCGATTACTTGGGTTGTATCAATCATACTTTAATGACTTTTGAGACGCTTAAAAACCATCATATTCAGTGTGTATTTGGTGTATTTAATGGTGTTTTTACACCCGCAGTAGAAAAAACAATTCGCAGTTTCACTACTTGTAGATGGATACAAATTAATGAACTCGACACACTTGATAAATCAAGTGTTTTGGCAGAAGCAAAACGAATCAAACATGAATTATCAGCATATTGATAAAAACCATATCTGGCATCCATACACACAAGCCAAAGATGCGCCCGAAAATGTAGTGATAGTAAAGGGAGAAGGTGCGTATTTGTATGCTGAAAATGGGAAAAAATATCTAGATGCTACGGCTAGTTGGTGGACAAATACACATGGACATGCCCATCCTTATCTAGCAAAAAAAATGTATGAACAAGCTATTTCGCTTGAGCATGTTATTTTTGCAGGCTATACACACCCATCAGCTTTGGAATTAGTCGCAAAGCTCAAGCCACTTTTACCCTCGAGTCAATCGCGGTTTTTCTTTTCGGATAATGGCTCTACGGCTGTAGAAGTAGCCCTCAAAATGGCCTTTCAATACTGGCAAAATAAAGGTGAGGAAAGAAAGCTAATTCTCGCTTTTGATGATGCCTATCATGGTGATACTTTTGGCAGTATGGCAGTGAGTGCACGTGGGCTTTTTACTGACCCATTCAAACCTTTTTTGTTTGATGTATTGTTTATCCCTACCCCTCAATCTGCCGAAGATTTAAAGCATATCGAACAGCTTATATTGCCTCACTTAGCACAAATTGCTGCATTTATTTATGAGCCTTTGGTACAGGGTGCTGGGGGGATGAAAATCTATGATGCTGCTTTGTTAAATGAGCTTCTAATACAGTTTAGTGAAAGCAATATCTTATTGATAGCAGATGAAGTGATGACGGGTTTTGGACGTACAGGCAAACTATTTGCTTCGGACTATATGGATAAAAAGCCCGATATTATTTGTTTTAGCAAGGGGCTCACTGCTGGCATGTTGCCTATGAGCCTAACTTCTTCCACCGAACATATCTATGATGCTTTTTTTTCGGATGATAAAACGAAAACTTTTTTTCATGGACATAGCTTTACCGCCAATCCCATGGGTTGCGCAGCGGCACTTGCATCTTTAGCCCTTTTCGAAATGGAAAATACGCTCGAAAAGATCCATCAAATTCAACAGGCGCACTTTAGCTTTAAAACGAAGTTAGAAAAGAATATTGCTGTAAAAGATGTCGAAGTACTTGGAACGATTTTGCGATTTGAGCTGAAAACAACTGCTCAAACGGGTTATCTAAATGACGTCAAAACCTTGATGATTCCTTACTTTCAAGAGCGGGGTATTATGATTCGCCCTTTAGGTAATATCATATATTTCTTGCCGCCATATTGTATTTCAAAAGAAGATTTAGCATATCTATACCAGACTACACTCGATTTTATATCATTTTTTATGGAGAAACAATAAGCTGCTATCACCATAGCTCAAAAATCGAAAATCGTTTTGAAGTGCATAGTCATAAATCATTTTCCATTTTTCACCCACAAAGGCTGAAATTAAGAGTAGCAAGGTACTTCCTGGTTGATGGAAATTGGTAATAATAGCATCGGCCGCCCGAATTTGATACTGTGGTGAAATCATGATTTGTGTTTGGGCTATGAGTTTTTGAAATTTATTTTCTTTCATCCAAATCGTAAGCGATTCAAATGCCTGTGGTCTAGAGATTTGTTGATTGAGATGAAGGTATTCCCATTGTTTAAAGTAAATGTGCTCATTTGCTAAAAGCAAACTTCCATGCGCTTTTACGCCCAGCCAATAGAGTGTTTCGATGGTGCGCAACGCTGTAGTTCCAATAGGTACTATTGGTTTATCCTGTTGCGAACCTAAGCTTTCGATGGTTTGGATAGGCACGTCTATCCACTCAGGGTGCATTTCATGGGCCAGTACGTTATCTGTTTTTATAGGCTTAAATGTACCTGCTCCCACATGCAGCGTGAGCGTAGCGGACTCAATTCCTTTTTGTTTTAGTTTGGCAAGTACTTCTTCTGTAAAGTGTAGCCCAGCCGTAGGTGCGGCCACTGAGCCAAGTTGCTTGGCAAACACAGTCTGGTAGGTCTGTTTGTCTATTTCTTCAGCTGTACGTTTGATGTAGGGTGGGAGCGGAGTTTGCCCAAAAATAGAGAGGACATCGAGGAAATTTTTAGCTGTATCATTCCAATTAAATTCTATGATGAAAGCATCGTCTCTCTTCACAATCATTTTAGCCTCCAAAATCAAATCCGCATTTTCAATTTGAAGCGTGTCACTTTTCCATTTTGCTGCTCGACCTATGTAGCAGAGCCATTTTTCGGTGTTACTAGAAGTGCTTTCGTTTATCTTTTCAAGACAGAATAGTTCAATCTTAGCTCCTGTTTGGGTTGAGAAGATAAGTCGAGCTGGTATTACTTTCGTCTCGTTGAAAATGAGTAAGGTATCGCATGGTAGATAGTCAGCGATATACTTAAATTGGCTGGTTGCGATTTGATTTTTTTGATAAACAAGTAGCTTAGCTTCATCTCGTTTTTCTAAAGGATAGTAGGCGATTCGCTCATTTGGCAAATCATATAAGAAATCACTAGTGGCAATGAAATGAGAAGACATAGCAAATTAAAACGTTTCAGAAATAGCACTCCAATATCGTTCCCATTTTTCGATAAGTGAGGAGAAATCTTCAGGCAATTCTTTTGAAAAAATCAATTCTTTGCCCGTAGTGGGATGAATGAATCCGAGTAGCTGAGCATGTAATGCTTGGCGTGGCATCACCGAAAAACAATTGTCAATAAATTGCTTGTATTTTGAATAAACCGTACCTTTCAAAATGCGATTTCCTCCATAGCGTTCGTCATTGAAAAGCGTATGCCCTATGTGTTTCATGTGCACACGAATCTGATGTGTACGACCTGTTTCTAGCTGGCATTCTACCAAGGTTACATAATTAAAACGCTTGATAACTTTATAGTGCGTTACGGCATGTTTGCCAAGGCTAGCATCTTCAAACACTTCATACTGTCTTCTGTCGCGACTATGTCGCCCTATATGCCCAGTTACGGTGCCTCTATCTTCTTCCACATTTCCCCATACCATGGCCACATACTTACGCTGGGTGGTTTTGTCAAAAAACTGTTTACCTAGTTTTGCTAAAGCATTTTCTGTTTTAGCGATTACCATTACACCACTAGTGTCTTTGTCTAGTCGATGAACTAAACCTGGTCGCTCAGCAGGTCCAGCTATTTTTTCATTTTGGAAATGGTAAGCCAATGCATTTATTAAGGTACCCTTATAGTTGCCAGTACCTTGATGACAAACAAGTCCAGCTTGTTTGTTTATCACAAGTACCTCATTATCTTCATACAGTACATCCAGAGGTATATTCTCTGGACTATAGTCATAGCTTTCTAATGATTTTGGAATCAAAAGCGTGATCAAATCCAATGGACGGATTTTGTAATTTGATTTTACTTGCTTACCATTTACGGTGATATTGCCTGCGTCTATCCCAGACTGAATACGAGTTCGAGATATATTTGCGGTCATGCGTACAGATAAAAATTTATCTATACGTACCTGCTCTTGTCCTTTATCGATTCGTATTTCGTCTTTGAGAAAGAGTTCTTCGGTATCGTCAGTCTCGTCTGTTTCTACCAGATTTATTTTTGTTGCCATGGGTTAATTGATGTTGGCAAGGTAGTTTTTTAATTTGTCAATCACATTTACTTCTACAGGATCAACTTCATGTTCTAATGCTAAATAGTATGAAAGCCAGTCACACCAATGGATGAGATAAAAATATTGTTCTGCAAATGTATCACCTATCGCATTAATTTCGAATACCTCAGTATCATAACTTTCTAACACTGGTTTTATAAAATCAAAACGATGTTTATTGCGTGGATGCTCAAAAGAAGTTCGTAAAAATAATGCCTTAATATCGTGGTGTGCCTGTTTCCAACCTACTAATTCATTATGATTCAACTCCGGTAAAACATTATACCAGCAATATGCTTTGGAGTTTTCATTGATTTGTTGTTTTAATCTAATCGCAACTGCCTCTATAGCATCCTCTACATAGGCTACCATGATATTCGATTTGAATATCCTTGCGGTTTGCTGCGCACTTTCTTTTATGGCAGCTTGTTTGTGGTTTAAAAATTCTGCGATAGATAGCGGTAAATCTATTTTTGTATCCGGTATTAAATTCAGTGAAGTCAAAATAAAAAGCATATTCGTAAAGCCAAAGCCCAGTGAGGTTCTTGGAGGTAATCCTGTGGGCATTTCAATATGCACACAGCCATTTTCAATAGCTTGAGATTTTAAAGCACCTCCAGCACTAATGCAAATGGGTTTATTGTTTTTTTCAATGGCTTGTGAAAAGCAACTTAACGCCTCCTCTGTATTGCCAGAATACGATGCGATAATGAGTAATGTAGAATTATCAATAAACGCTGGCAATCGGTAACCTTTCACTACTATAAACGGAGTTTTGAAATCTTTTGAGCAGATATCTTTAATCAAATCTCCTGTAAATCCCGATCCACCTAGTCCACACACTACGATGTTTGAAAAAGTAGTGCGTTTTTCATGAATTACACTTTTATCAAAATCGGCTACTGCTTGCTTTATGTTGTTTGGAAAGTTGGCAATAAGGTCGTGCATCATATTTTTTGAATGAGTTTGCAAAATAGCAATTTCTTTTGGGTTATTTAATCACACGTTCTGTACGAAGGTGTTGTATAGTTTTATTATCAATTCCTAAGTCCAGTAAAAGTGTATTTGTATCTTCTCCTAATTTAGGCGCAGTCCAATATTCATTTTCTTTCATTCCTGTTGCTAAAAATGGATTTTTAATCGATTTAAAATCATTGCCATTAATAGTGTGAATCGCAAAGGCATTAGTTTCAATAAAATGGTGATCTAGTGCAATATCAGCTATTTCATTGATTGGTGAAATACACACTTCGTGTCCTTTAAAGAGGGTCAACCAAGCTACGCTGTCTTTTTGTAAAAGCAGCTCTTGAAATGCTTGCCTAACCTTATTTTGTACTACAAAATTGCTAAATATCTCTTTTGACCATTCCGTTTTGCCTATCAATTCACACACCTTGTTCCAAAATTTTGGTTCTAGTGAACCTACTGCCAAGAACTTTCCATCTTTACAGCGATATACATTGTAGTTGGCTAGACCACCAGCGAGCTGAAATTGCCCTCTTTCACTAGCTTTGCCAGTAGCTTGCTGCTCCGCAAACTGCATCGCCACCAAGGGCAACGCTGCGTTTGTCATAGACAAATTGATATGTTGTCCTTGTCCTGTCTTTTCTCTCTGATACAAAGCGGCTAAAATGGCATTCATACTCATATACGAGCCACCTGCAATGTCTGCAATCTGTACGCCTGGGATACTGATATGGTTTTTATCCGTTCCTATAGTAGATAAAACACCCGAAGTGGCAATATAATTCAAATCATGACCTGCCATTTGTGACATCGAATTATTTTGTCCATAGCCCGTAATGGAAACATAAATAATTTTCGGATTGATTGTCTTTACTTGTTCGTATCCAAACCCAAAATGCTCCATCACCCTAGGTCTATATTGCTCTACTAAGACATCTGTAGATTGTAAAAGTTGAGTGATTATTTTTTTTCCTTCAGGATGCAGAAAGTTGATGGCTAGGCTTTTCTTATTTCTATTTAGGGCATAATAGAAAGCCGAAGTATCGCCCAGCATTGGCTCAATGTCACGAACATAGTCTGGATTGTCGGGGTCCTCAATTTTGAGCACTTCTGCTCCCATATCTGCCAAAAACATAGTGGCTAATGGTCCAGGTAATAGCCTTGAAAAATCAAGTATTCGTACTCCTTCAAGTGGGCCGTTTAGTTTTGGTCTTTTGATGATTTCAAGTTTTTCTATACTCGTATTTGCATGAAGATATGACTCATCAAATTTTCTGAAAAGCTTAGCAAATCCTATCATTTCAGAGATGTTACTTACCTTTACTTTCCCCATCATCAATGCGAGTTGAGGATTCGCTTTACCTGTTTCTAACTCCACATATAGTGCTTGAGTTGTCTTTATCACACAGCTGGCTTCGCCATGAAGTCCTTTTTGCAGCTCACAACTTCCGTTTTTTATTACCATAGTGTACGCTATGGTGGGCTCCCCTTTTAGCTCGAAATGAAAAATAGTATCGATATCATAAGCCTTTTCGTGTCTAAAGCGCAAAGGCGCAGATTCAATAATTTGTTTGGCAGTAATACTCATTTCAATATAGAATTAAAAAGAAACACCGCCTCTAGGGACGGTGTTTTAAATATTGGGTGCTTAATTTTAAAAGTCATCTACGCTAGTGTTCTTTTTATAAGCTATGGAAGCTTGCCAGTTAGATTCGATTTTTACTTCAAACTTCATAAACTCATATACGCCTAAGGTAAATGTGACATCCTTTACTAGCCACTGCTTATAGCTTATGTTATCTACTTTACTCTCATTTTTGAAAGTGCCAAATTTATAATCCAAGATGAATTTCATTTGTTCTGCATCTTCTTTTGGACCTTCAAAAAGCACTTTGGTAAATCTACCATCATCGTTAAATATGTAGTTGATTTTATTGAGTCTTACGTTGCCGATAGTCATATTGTCATTGATTATCATGTAGGTGTTTTTTGAAAGAGCAGATTTATCTTTTACAAAGTCTTGCTTAACGCCATCCACAAAAATTGAGTCGCGGTGCGAGCCCCAAGGGATATTTCTAAACATAGTAACATTGGTTTGTTCTGCGGGCAATTGAGCAAAACTAGAAAAGGCTTGAAAAAGGCAAACCACGAGCAATAAGTTTTTCATTTAATTGGTTTTGTAAAATAAAGTGTGAATATCACAATTTTGCCATATTAATTAGTTTTTTTCAATCGTAATTATTAACAATTGCATAGTCAGTAGTGTAGCTTTTCCTATACTTTAAGCTTGGTCAAGCCAGGCAGCACAAGTAATACATAGGTTGCATAAAATAGTCCTACGGTAGAAAAAGTAGCTATTAACATAGTTTTTAACCAAAGCGGATAAAATTGGTAATAAAATATATTGAGCACAGCCGCTATGCTAGCAAGACGCAAAAGCTCTCCGTACATGGCCCATGTCTTTTGTTCAAACAAACCACCTATTGTTTCTATAGAAAAGAAAATGATAGCAGCAAAAAGAAGTTTATATATCAAGCTCAGCTCTTTGAAATTGCCTAGATATGCAATGGCACCTAGGGTAACAATCATAAACTGGGCAAAACAGTATAATTGAATAAAGAAACTACCTTTTATATCATATTTTGATCTGTGTTTAGTGATTTCGGGCACAGGCACTACTTCATCTAGGCTTGGGTCATAGCCTGGCTTCCGAAAAAAAAGAGATAGCTTTCGTCTTATTCCTATTGTAGTTTTCATTTTATCAAATAGCTCTACATAAAAATGAAAATTTGCCCATGCAGGATTCCAACTGTTCAGCGGTGTTGTAATACCATATTGAATTTCGTTTGTTTCATTTTCTGCTTGAAATGTGCCAAACATTCTATCCCAAAACATAAAAACGCCTGCATGGTTTTTGTCAATATATTCTGGATTGATACCATGATGTACTCTGTGGTGCGAAGGGGTGTTAAACACAAATTCAAACCACGATGGTAATTTTCGAATCGCCTCTGTATGTATCCAAAATTGATAAAGCAAATTGACTGCGCCTGCTATACCTATCGTGAGAGGATCAAAACCTAATAATGGTAAGGGTAGAAATATGAAAAAGGCAAGTAAATTGTGGAACCACGACTGTCGAAGTGCTACCGATAAGTTATACTCTTCACTTTGATGGTGTACAATGTGAGCCCCCCAAAAAAGGCTGACAGTATGACCCCAGCGATGTGACCAATAATATAAAAAGTCATATAAAACCAAACAAATGAGTATTGAAACCCAACTGTTGGGAATATGGAAAAGTGCATAGTTTTCGTAAACCCATATGACCAATCCAAAAATTAGTGATTTGGTAAGCGCACCAGTTACTTGATTACCAATTCCTAAAGAGAGATTAGTAATTGAATCATTGAGTCGATATCGTTTCTGTTTTATAATATAAAAGTAAAGCAATTCGACTCCTATCAAAAGAAAGAAAAATGGAATGGCAATGAATACTAGAGAATTTTTCATTGTTATTTTTTAGAAGACTAATTTAAACCATAAAAATCAAATAAAAATGTAATTAAGTATATTGCACTTCTTTTCGAATCAACTGATTTTTTATGCGTAATTTCCTTTTGTTTTTCCTCGTTTCGTCTTTTTTTTTAGCTTCTGCTCAGGATTCTCTGCTTTGTCATGTATCTGATATTGGCGGGCGATATCGTGAACACAATTTTGATGCCCTTACCTTAGATTTAGATGTGAAGTTTAATCCCCAAAATGGTGAAATAATAGGGGAGGAGGTACTTTCTTTTAAAGTAACACAGCCCGATATAGATTCGATTTTTCTTGATGCGCCTTTTATCAATATCAAAGAAGTCCATTTTACTAAAAACAAATTACCACTTCGTTTTATTTCCGATGAGTATGGGGTAACTATTTATTTCTCGACTCCGCTCAGTTGGAAAGATACCTATTCACTTAAAATAAAATACACTGCCCAACCTCGTAAGGGGCTTTATTTCATAGGTTGGAATGACCCACAAAACAAATCTCGTAAGCAAATATGGACACAAGGTCAGGGTATAGATAATCGCTATTGGTTTCCGGCATATGACGATGTAAATGATAAAGTGATAACCTCTACTACGATTACATTTGATACAAACTACACGGTAGTCTCAAATGGCGAATTGAAAAGCAAAAAGCTGAATAAAGACAGTACTTTTACTTGGATATATCAAATGACTAAGCCGCATTCTCCTTATTTAGTCATGTTGGCGATAGATAAATATGGCTACAAGGATTATGTATCAAAATCGGGTGTAGTGAGCCGGCAATATTTTTATAGCGATAGACCTCAAGATGTAGCGGCTACCTATCGGTATTCAAACGATATGATGGATTGGATGCAGCAGGAACTACAACTGCCGTTCCCTTGGACCACCTATGCTAATACCCCTGTTCAAGACTTCATGTATGGTGCTATGGAAAATACTACGACTACGATATATGGCGATTTTTATTTATTAGATGATAGAGCAAACATAGAAAGGCCCTATGTTTCGACCAATGCACATGAGTTGACTCATCAGTGGTTTGGCGATATGATAACAGAATGGAGTGCTACACACCATTGGCTTCACGAGAGTTTTGCTACCTACTATGCCAAGCAATTTTCCGCTACTGTATATGGGCAAGAGCAATATGAAATGTCAAAGTTCAATGAAATGAAATCAGCAATCAATGCCGATAATCAAAATAGTTATCCAGTAGCGCATTCTAAGGCAGGCTCAGCGCGCCATTACCCAAAGGGCAGCTTTGTGATCGACATGCTTCGTTACACTGTAGGTGATTCGCTATATAAACATTGCATCACTCAGTACCTCAAAAAACATGCCTATGGCATGGTCGATTCACATGATTTTTTTAGAATATTTGTCGAGCATGCGGGTATTAATCTCGATTGGTTTTTTGAACAGTGGATTTACAAAAGTGGTTATCCAAAACTCCATATTAAACAGTGGGAAAAAGACGGTAAAGCCTACGTTGCTTTTACACAATCTCAAGCCACCGATTCGCTATTAGGATTTTTCAAATTCCCTATAGACATAGCATTTTACTATACAGACAAAAGTGTTGATACCAAAAGATTTTGGATACAAAATGGAAAAGATACGGTCATTTATAAATTAGCAGAACACAAAAAGCTCATTACCGTAATTCCCGATGCTGGCTTACATTTGATACGAGAAATAACAGAAGAAAATAGCTATGAGCAATTACTTTTTAGATTAAAAAATGCCCATCATTTTATCGATAGATATCAAGCATTATTGGCCATGAAAGAAATAGCATTAACTAATAAAAACAAAGATCTCCAGCACATTTTTTATACCTCTACATCTACCTATTTAAAAGCTGAAATACTTAGTCAGCTTAGCAAAGATGAGACAAAAGCCACTGGTGAGTTATTTAAGAAAGCACTAATTGATAGCGATTTTATGGTTAGGCGTGCGGCTATCGAAAAGTACCCTGAAGGGGATTTGTCGATTACAAAATTCGCCTCAAAATTATTGGTGGATACTTCGTACACTAATATAGAATTGGCGCTCGATAAACTTTGCAAACTTAATCCTGAAAAGCGAAAAGCATTCCTATCCCTCACGGACAAACTAGATGGAATAGCTAAAAATATTCGTGTCATGTGGCTTAAAAATAGCATTGAATTGGGAGAGTTGTCGCATCAAAAAGAGTTGGTCGATTACACTTCGGCCTCGTATGATTTTAGAACGAGAGGAAATGCGATGCGCGTGATTTCGGAACTTGATTTTTGTAATGAAGACTTAGCAAAAAATCTAGTAGATGCATTTTCAAATCCTAATCGTAGATTGGCGGGACAAGCGCAGTCGCTGATTACAACCCTATCCAAAACAGCCACTAATAAAATATTTTTTGAAAAAGCAGTAGCCGATTTTAAAGGACTCGACTGGCAAAAAGAATTTGTCGCAAAACTTAAGTATTAATATTTGCTCACTAGCCAAGCCCAATAAATCAATATAAATTGAATAGGGATTCGAGCTACAAGTACCCAATATTTTCCTTCAGCCATTTTAGGTGGAGTAATGAGGTGTGAGATATGAACTACAAAAAACACAATAAGCATAGCGATAACTAGATATGCACTTATTTTTCGTGTAGTCGCAAATAGCAAACCTATGGCCAATAAGATTTCGGCAACAGCTGAAAGTGAATTTAAAAATGCTGGCATCGGTAAAAATGAGGGCATGATGCTCAAATAAAATTTAGAATTACGAAAATGATTGATTCCCGCCATGCCATAGATAGACGCCATTAGGTATAAAGAGATGGTTTGTATAGTTGTCATTCCAGTCGTTTTTGTAAATATGACAATCTTTTGACAATAAATGTGGTGTAAATTCGGACCAATCTACGTTTTGATATAAACACAACATTATGAAAAACGAACAAGCTCTTTTCGGAAAACAATGGATAGACATCGTATTTGATAAAAGAAATACCGCATACGGTGCCTACCAACTACGACTAAATTATGAACGCAATATGGCTGTTGCAATGATGCTAGTCGTTAGTGCGTTTATAGTTTCATTTTTATCCATAAAACTATTTCAGCATTTTTTCTCAAAGGCGGCTGAACCCATAGTGGAAACGGTAATCAAAATAAAGAAAATACCTATACTTAAAATTGAAATTCCGAAGCCTATCAATACTACACCTACTGCTGCCAAGTTGCCCGTAGATAATAGAATCAAGTCTTATAAGATAAAAGAACAAGTAGCAGATGTAAGCCCCAAAGACACTTTCATCAACGATAATATGCTAGCATACAATGATCACGGAGCTACTTCTGGAACTGATATAGGCGTTCCGAGTGGTACTGGTGGCGAAGGTGCAGCTACAGGCGTAGTAGAGCCACCTAAGGCAATCGAACCACCGACTATACCCTATATTGTAGAGGAAATGCCTTCTTTTCCTGGTGGCGAAAAAGCATTATTTTCTTTTATCCAAAAGCATCTTGATTATCCCGATAGAGAGAGAGAGTTGGGTATAGAAGGCAAGGCGGTGATTAGTTTTGTCATAGCGGCAAATGGTAAAGTCACGGATGTGAAAACCTTACGTGCAGATAGCAAAGGATTTTCTAAAGCATCAGAAAATGTAATTGGTCTTTTGCCCAATTTTAAGCCTGGTAAACAAGCTGGAAAAGAAGTTTCGGTTAGAATGACGATTCCTATACAATTTAAAACGGAGTAATATATTAGTCTTTAGATGTAAATATTTGCCTTGTGCTAGGCAGAAAACTTAAGGTTGATTTTTTGTTTAACATTTTCTATCGTATCAAGATTGTAAGATTGTTCCAACCATGAAAAGCAGGGCAAACAAAAAGGTAGTCAATGCTTGTTTTTTAAGGAATGGATCATATGCTTTGGCTGTGGTTACCTTTTGTGTTTGAATCAAAAAAACGATAAACAATGGATACGACAACATAGGTAGAAAATAACTCCAACTCAGCGCATGCTGAAATATATAGACAAACGAGGCTACTATACCACCTATCACCAATACATTTTGATATACTACTGCTCGTTTAGCGCCTATTTTTACGACTAAAGTATTTTTGTTTGCAGCTGCATCACTCTCACGGTCGCGCATATTGTTGAGATTGAGTACTGCGGTAGCAAAAAAACCTATGGCTATAGCCATCATCCAGCCTTCATTAGCGATGGTTTGAGATTGCAGATATGCGCTACCCATCACCCCTACAAACCCAAAAAAAAGCAATACAAATATATCGCCCAGCCCCATATAGCCATAGGCCGATTTGCCCATCGTATATTTGATAGCAGCTGCAATGGCAGCTATGCCGAGCGCTATAAACCCTACTAATACAAAGCTGTTTTGTAGTGCATAAAAAACTAAAGAAATACCGACAATAAGACATAGAACTACATTGATAATAATCGCCTTTTTCATTTGTGAAAATGAAAGTACCCCAGATTGTATAGCTCGTGTGGGTCCTACTCGCTGGTCATTGTCGGTACCTTTTTGGCTATCGCCATAGTCATTGGCAAGGTTAGAGAGAATTTGGAGCAGCAAGGTAGTGGCTATGGCCAGCGAAAAAGTAATACCATCAAATGTGGTAGAATAGCTCAAAAAAGAACCGACAATAATAGCCGACAACGCTAACGGAAGCGTACGGAGTCTAAAGGCATGTAGCCAAGCGGCAAGAGTTGGGTTCATGAAGATACGATCAAATAAATTGGCCAATGGAACGCAAATAGGCAATGATAAGACTTACAACTGCATCTATTTTTTCACGCGAATGAAACACCATAAATGTACTTCGACAGTGTTCAAATACCTTGTCTTTGAGGTCGTCATGAGTCACTGTTTGTCCATGTAGGTCGTCCCATACTTCAGTAAAAAGGGCGGTGATTACATTCGCCTCATCTTCTGAGATAGCAAAATCGATATGTTGAAATATGTAACGAATCGTCTGATTAAAATCAGGTTTGCCAGGCGTTTCTTTAGATGGGTCGTATATCATCAATGCGGGCTGTATCATAGATTAAAGATACTTTTTTTAATGACTTTTGATAAAATTGCTCAACACAAGTCTAAAAAATAATGGAGATGCCTTGTTTTATCTTCGTTATTTAAATATCTAGAAAGTTGTCGAACATCATTGCTGTCTTTCTTTTTACGCTATTGTGGTTTTGACCCACAAGCTGAGTTTGGTGTATTATGTCTGATTTACGAAAACTAAAACTTTGATAAGTTCGGGCTTAGGTGTTGAAAATATAAACCTATTTCAAGATAAAGCAATCCCGAATTCTGTATTTATTTCATACACTTCGTTACCTATGCATTTTATTTTTCAATACTAATTTATGCGTTGTTTTTTTATTTGCTGTTTCAAGAGAAATAAAGTATGTACTACCACTTAAGTTATTTGAAATTTCTTTTTCGTAATAATTTTTACCAATAACTAAATTGCTAAGCATCGTTTTATCAATTACTGCTCCATTTAAATCGAGAATAGTCAATGTGACATCTTCTACTTTAGCTAAATTGAATGCTATCTTTAATTTGCCGTCATTAGGATTGGGATATATAATCAAATTTAGATTGTCAATGCTAGATTCATTTAAATCATCCACAGACAAAATCGTAGATTTCTTTAAAAAGACTTTAAAAATTTGATTATTTGCATTGCTTTGTGAGCCGTTATTTATAAAAAAAATGTTGGGTTGAGTACTACTGATACCACCATAAATATAGCCAATCAGCGTACTATCTGATGTAATACTGTCAAGCTTAAAAACTTCATTTCTATAATGTGGGAATGCTAAATTTGGAATAAACTCTCCACCAGCACCTAGTAGTGAAGGCATTTTGGTTGGTAATTTATATTCTGCCATATTGCCCAAGTTATCTCTAGTTACTCTAGCAATGGTATTTACAAAAGGAACATTGTCATCTTGTACTAATGTGCCCAAACTATCATAAAATTGGGCAATACCACCAAAGAAAACAGTATGCATTTCATTTTTTTGAGCTGAAAATATTGGTAATACTGGACAATGGTAGTGATTGTAGTATTGTTGAAATGTGTTATTAACTGTATAGTTACTCGCATCTACAGTTACGGAATTTAAAAACGGTAAATTTACTGTTGGTTGAAAAACGCCTGAAAAAAGAGTAATACCTTCTCTGCCATTTGACAGTATTTGTTGTTCTGCATTATAATCTCTGCGGTGTAGGTTTGTATTGTCTATGTGAGGAGTCAGGTGAGTAATTGTAATCGATGTATCATTATCTAGAATATTAAATTTTCTGATAGCATTCGTATATTCTTGTATAAAGCCTGGCCCGTTATTTGGCCCCATGGGATTATATCTTCCAATAAATTTATGTCCACCCAATAGATAATAGGTATTATCAATTTTCTTTAAGCGTCCACCATTTACTTGAAACTGTGCGTCTGTAATTTGCCGAAAAAATGGAGAGATACTTGCGCCATTTACAATTGCATTTATGACATCAGCGACTTTAATGGCTGTAAGTTTATCATAAGTAGTATGGTCATTTGCTGTGGAGCTAAATCCATATCCGCCTATACAGTATAGATAATTTCCCTCCTGATAAAACTCCATATTTGTAGAGCTCAATTGCTCCTGTATCGAAGTAGGTAAAGAAGTTAAAGGAGAAGACCATTTTTGGCGCGAAACAGGATCTACAACAATAAGTTGATTATTATGCCCTGCTATGTCAAATGCTGCAAAAGGTTGTCTTTGGTGTAACCCATCTAACCGCCCTCCTACAATCAACCATTTTCCATTGGCCTGTCCAAAAGCAAACGATTGAATACCTCCCAACCCAGATATGCTTATAGGTTCAAGACTAATCTCAAATGGAGCGGTTTGAGAAGTAGCTTGAAATGAAATAAAAATGAGAAACACGAAAAAGATGCTTGTTCTGAAAAAGTTCATGACGTTAAAATTTAATTTTTATAGTTTGAATTTGTTGATTTCTAAGGAATGAAATTGTATAGATTTTATTTGTTTTAAGCAATGATAAAGCGTTCATATAGGTGTAAATATCGGTAATTTTTCGTTTATCAATTTTAGTAATAATATCCCCTTTTTTCATACCATACATAAATGCTGCTTTACCTTCAATTACATCCTGAATATGTAAGCCATCTCCATAGTCGCCATAATCTGGGAAAATACCTAATGTAATTTTAAAATCGGGCGTATTCGCTTTTACCTTTAATTTAGTGGGGGTGAATATTAAATCTGGGTTTTCTGCTAATGAATCAATTACTGAAGATGCATAAGAGAGAATAATAGCCATTTTACTCAAGTTGATTTTTTCGGTATCATCAGTAGGTTTATGATAGTCGCTATGTAAGCCTGTAAAGAAAAATAAAACGGGAATATTTTGATGATAAAAAGAGCTGTGATCAGATGGGCCAACTCCACTAGAATCAAAAACCGTATTAATATTACTCGGCTTTTTATTGTTCAATATTGTAGCAAAACCTGGAGAAGTCCCAACACCTCCAATATTCAAATTATTGTTCGAGTCCATTCTTCCTACCATGTCAAAATTTATCATCAAGCGTGTATTTGGGTATTCTTCTTTTATTGTTTTTGAAACAGCCTTTGACCCCATTAAGCCTAGTTCTTCACCAGAGAAACAAGCAAATATATAGTTTACTGGTTCGACAATATTATTTTGACTATAAATTCTGGCCAATTCAAGCACAGTAGCTACACCAGAGGCATTATCATCAGCGCCATTATGTATCAAACCTTTAGTGCTAATATCAGTAGAGAGATTGTATTCATTATGTCCTAAATGATCGTAATGAGCCCCAATTACAAACGTGTATTTTGCGCCATTATCTAAGAAAGCTATCACGTTTTTTCCAGATACAGCAATCGAGTTTTGGGAAACTGCATGTGGATTTATATTATAGGTAAAGGAAAAATCATGGATAAAATTATGCGTAGGAAGTGGTATTAGTTTTAGTTCATTAAATTGGTGTTGAATATACTCTGCTGCCATTGCTTCCCCAATAGTACCTGTCAGTCTCCCCTGTAAAGAATCTGAAGCTAGTGTTTTTATGTGCTGGTATAGGCTATATTCTTCCTCCTGAGCATTAGCTACAAAGTGACTTAAAAATAAGAATAAGAAAATTATATATTTCACCTGTCTTTCCATTTCGTGTTATGCTTTCCATCAAAATGAACTTCAAACCACTTTGGATGCTCAAGCTCATTATTGTAAATGTACTTGACCAATTCTTGAATTTGTTTTTTCTGCAAATTTGTTTTTGGCATTAATCCAAATCTATTTACAGGCCCTTTCATTACTGAGTTTGCTTTTGTAGGATTAACCAAAAAGTCAGTCATTTGAGCAATAAATAATTCTTCGGAAGGGTAAAGTTTTTTGTACTTGTATTTTATGCCTGCAAGTGGTGGAGCAAGCATATTGTGATGTGATACAGCATTAGGATTGTGACAAGAATAGCAATTGTTTTTAAGTCTATTTAAGCCTGCTACTTCATTGATAGGACTTATGTTTTGAATTTCTAATTTCTGCTCGGTATTTAGTTTTCTATCTAAGTTATCTGGTTTAGTATTGCATCCATTAAAAACAACAACTCCGATAAATAAAATTGAAATATTTTTTTTCATTATAGAAATAAATTAAGTATTTCAAGATTTCATTTTTTTATTCAGATTTAGTGTAATAAATGTTACACAGTAGTTTGTTTTTATTCTTATGAAAATTTGCTGATTTCGTAAGAATAATAGTTTATCCACAGAGATCTTTAAAATAAAGTACAAACTATAGTACGCCAACTCGCCAGCAGGAGTGAGGAACGAATGCTGCATGTGTTTATTGGTATTTAAGCATAACTTAGGCTTGCGCTGGAGGGCCGAATCCGATAGGGTAGGGGATAGTTTCGTTGTCGTCTATCACCCCAAACTGTTGCTCAAATTTACTTACATTCTCTTGTAATGCTTTCACCAAGCGTTTAGCATGTTGAGGGCTTAATATGATTCTTGATTTCACTTTTGCTTTAGGAATACCTGGCATCATACGCACAAAATCCACAATAAATTCTTGATTGCTATGTGCTATAATCGCAAAATTGGAGTATATACCCTCTGCTATTTCTTCGGGCAATTCGATATTGATTTGATTATTTTCTTGGTTTTCCATGAGTAGTTTTATTTAGAGCGAAGATGCATCTTTTTTTGAAATCGACAACCGAATCAAAGTTTACTTATCATATTTTTATAAAAGACGATCATCTCCATATAATCAGCCATTTTAATTTTTTCGTTTACACCATGTATCGAGTGGAGTTGGTCTTTGTTCATACGCAGCGGCAAACAGCGTATCAAGGCTGCTGCTATGTCTTCAAAATGCTTAGAGTCTGTAGCGCCAATCATCAAAAATGGACTCACTGCTGCATCGGGAAACACCTCTGCGCAAATTTGTTGGGTTGTTTTGAAGCCTTTTGAGCTGGTAGCTGTGATAGGAGATGGCTCCATCGTATTGCCACGAGGGGTGATTTTAACTCTATCATCATTGACTATTTTTTTTATTTCAGCCAGCACTTCTTTGCCCGTATGACCCGTCATTAATCTAAAATTGACCGTAGCGTTCGCTTCTGAAGGGATAAGATTTTCTTTGACTCCTGCATCAAAAAGCGTGATAGCGGCTGTAGTTCTAATCAGGGCATTGCCATCGCCTCCTACTTTTTCATACTCGGACAAAATCAAGGGCCTAAATAGCCATTTATTCGTAAAAATCACCTTAAAGGGCATACTCATTTCGGGGCCAGCATAGTCCACAAAGTCAGCTACCGAAGGCGACAATTCTTTTGGAAATTTGTACTGCTCTATTTTTGCCAACGCCCTAATCAAAACTCCTGTGGCGGTTTCTTTCTCTG
The DNA here is from genome assembly GCA_937894725.1 of uncultured Bacteroidota bacterium. Classification (GTDB taxonomy): domain Bacteria; phylum Bacteroidota; class Bacteroidia; order Chitinophagales; family LD1; genus CALAYL01. The sequence continues at coordinate 15,919 of CALAYL010000004.1, read as the reverse complement.
GCTTGCTAGAGTGACCGCCCTTGATTTTTACTTTCACATCTACCGTCATGTAGCCTTTTTCGGCAGTGCCAATCAAAATCATCGGTTTATCAATAAAAGGTACCATGCCGCTGGTACACATACCTCCTTCATCGAGGTGCAGTTGAGTTTTGACCCCATTTTTTCTAAAAAAATCGGCTACTGCGCCAGCGCCATCTTCTCCGCCTACTTCTTCATCATGTCCAAATACAAAATAAACGTCATTGGTCGGAGCTATTTGTTGTGCCAATAGCGATTCCGCAGCTTCTAATATCGCAAAAGCACTCGACTTGTCATCGAGCGTTCCTCGCCCCCATATAAAACTATCTGCTATATCGCCCGCCCAAGGGTCGTGTAGCCACGCTGAGCGATTAACAGATTCGACAGGCACTACATCGAGATGGGCATAGAGTGTCGATGGGTTTTCTGTGGGGTTTTTACCTTTCCATTTATAGATTAACGAAAATTTATTGATGACTGTTTTTTCGAGTTGCTGTTTTACTAATGGAAAAGCACTGTCGATTAAGGTATGTAGCGCTAAAAACGAGGTGGTATCTGTTTTTGATCGATCATCGTACGATATGGTTTTGATGCGAATAGCTGATTGCAATCTAGCTATGGCAGCATTGTCGAGTGGGTAGTCTATTCGTTTGCCGGTGGTTTTGAGTTGCTTGGATGGAGTGGTGTAAGTATTGATAAGCAATACCGCCAAGAGCAATACCAGTGCAACGCCTAAAAAGACGACTATTTTTTTCATGCTATTTTTTTAAAAACTTACGGAGTACATCCATTTTATGATTGGTTTCTTGCCATTCCTTTTTGATGTCTGAGTCGGCCGTGATACCACATCCTGCATAGAAGAGCAATTGGGATTGGGTGATTTCGACACAGCGCAGATTGACAAAAAGTTTGGCATTACCTTTTTTTATTTCGCCCAAAAATCCACTAAAAAATCGCCTTTCAAACTGCTCATTTTGATGGATGAATTGAATGGCTTTTTCTTTTTCAAAACCGCCCACAGCAGGAGTGGGGTGTAGCTTATTAGCCAGCGATGACCAATGGATTTTCTTTTTTTTACGCGCTTTGATGATGGTCAAAAGATGATTGAGTGAGCCATTGGCTATAATTTTAGACTGCAAGGTTGATTTTTTGAGCGAGGGTAGTGTGGCTAAAAGCGAAGTGATATAGCGTGTTACAATATCTTGTTCTTCGATTTCCTTGGCACTGAAATCAAGTCGCTCTCGCAGTGTACCAGCCAACGAATACGTTTCTATATTTTTGTCGGTGGTTTTGAGCAGGAGCTCTGGAGTAGCGCCAATCCAGCAGGCTTCACCTTCGATAAACACGAATGAAACAAAGGCTTCCTTATACGAAAGTACTTGTTTAAAAAAGTCGAGTGGGTGGAAAATAGTAGGTTTTTTTTGCGCATATACTCTGGCGGCTACTACTTTTTCGAGTGTTTTGTCTGTGATTGCTTTTTTAATTTTGGTAACAAAGTCGGCAAACTGCGATTGGGTAGAGTTGGTTATAGAAGTCGATCTGAGATTTTCAAAGTCAAGGTCGATTTTCGCTTTGGTGATTACAAACTTTTTTTTGTTGTCAAAGCTTTGTACCACAAATCCATCGTCAATATCCTCAAATGTAGTAACCAATTGAGCTTCACCTTTTAGAAAGTATATTTTTTGTTTATTTGGAAAACGATAAATCACCATAGCCGCCTTTTTTTCAAGGGCCTTTGGTATATTGTTGTTTTTATTTTCCATATTCGTATTCAAACTAACTGTTTTTTTACTAGATGCACAAGTTACCCATTGAAAAAGAAATTTATTTTATCCGTCACGGACAAACTGAACATAACAAAAAAGGGATAGTGCAAGGTAAAGGAGTTAATCTCCCATTGAACGAAACTGGGCAACTACAAGCACAACTTTTTTTTGACGCATATAGCTCTGAGCCTTTTGATGTGGTATATACATCTACGCTGCTCCGTGCACAGCAAACGGTAAATGCTTTTGTAGAAAAGGGAATATCGCATCGTATCACGCCCGCACTCGATGAAATAAGCTGGGGCGATATGGAAGGCATTGCGGATGTGATGGAAGGAAGCGGACTTTTTTTATCGCTACTCGAAAAATGGGAAAATGGCGACTATGCCGCCAAAGCTAATGACGGAGAGAGCCCGCTCGATGTGCAAGCTCGCCAGCAGCCATTTATAGATGAAATAAAAAAGTCCAAAGAATCGAAAATTTTAGTCTGTATGCACGGTAGAGCCATGCGCGTATTGATGTGTACACTTACGGATACGCCTCTTTCAAAAATGAAAGATTTTGAACATGCCAATCTCACACTCTATAAAGTAATCATGTTTTCAGACAAGACATTTAAAATAGAACTACATAATCACCAACAACACCTTCATGCAACTTCATAAAATCGCTCTTGCATTTTCGCTTTTTACAAGCACTTTGCTATTTGCTCAAACCGAACCAGCCGCAAACCCAACCAATTTTCGAGTGCGAAACCTGCGCCATTGGCAAGCGGATATTGCGTTTACACGATCTACAGCCGATAGTTTTTTGGTTTTTCGTTCAGAGGGTAGTTTTACAGGAGTTCCTATAGATGGCACTGTTTATCAAAAAGGCCAGTGGCTAGGCAATGGCAAAGTAGTATCGATAGAAAAGAAAGATAGTTTTTTTGTAAGAGAGTTGGTTGAAAATACGATCTATACCTATACTATATTTGCCTACAATCGAGTAGGAAACAATACAAATTATAAGCAATCAAATCCCCTTATTGGTACATTGGCTACACCTTCCATGAATGCTTATGGATATTACCAAGGGCTAAATCCTAGTGTGCCAAATTTCCTTTCACAACTCACTACGCTTATCAATAATCATACCTTTGTATCTTATGAAAGCTATAAATACAACATTGTGCCTGCTATTTGGGAGCGCGATACCACAGGCGGAAATGTGACTTCTTTTTGTGCGTATAGCGGAGTAAAGACCGTGTATCCATTCCCGATTACCTTTGGTAGTGGAGCAGGATTGTATTCAAAAGAGCATTGCCTTCCTCGCAGTTGGATGCTGACTGGAGGCAACACTAATAACAATGATGGCGCAGATTTTTTTAATCTATTAGTCACGATATACAACGAAGCAAACTTTAAACGATCCAACTTGCCTTATGGAGTAGTAGTGACTCCTACATACACTTTTGGAAACTTTAAGATAGGGAAAGATGCCAACAATATCACGGTAGCCGAACCTCAAGATGAGTTTAAAGGACATGTAGCCCGAAATATGATGAACCAAATGGTTTCTTATAATGGACAATCAGGTACTTGGGGACTCGATAATCTTTCTGGTCTTGCACTTCAGCAAAATGAAGCCGTACTGAAAACATGGAATGCTACTTACCCACCTTCTAAGCTAGAACGCACCAAAAATGAATACATTTATTCTATTCAATATAATCGAAACCCATTTATCGATAATCCAAGCTGGGTAGATTGCATAAACTTTAGAAATATAACCAGTAAATCATGCGTGAGTGGAGTAGAAGAGTTAGAAAAGGAATTGCTCGATTTTAGATGGAAAGACGCTACTACGGCCACATTGAATCTGAGTTTTGATATTCAAGAGTCATCAAAACGTCTTTTTTTACTTGATTTGACAGGAAGAGTAGTTTATCAACAAAATATAACAGCAGAAAGTGGTACGAAAACTATTGATGTTCCTATGGTAAATATACCTACTGGTATATATATACTGACTGTGCAAACTCAAAATGGCCATGCAAGTGTAAAAATACCCTACTTCAATAGGTAGGTTTTTTCCACATTTTAGCTTCGCATTACATTCTATACAATTATTTTAGCTAATTTTGCGCTAACTAAATAAATACGTTAATTATGAAAAAAATCTCCTCTTTACTAGCTGCCTTACTTTTTACAGTGGCTACTTTCGGTCAATGTGGACTTTTTATATCTGAGTATATAGAGGGTTCTAGCTTTAATAAGGCAATAGAATTATACAATCCTACAAATTTGCCTATCAATCTTAATGGTTACTACTTGATGCAATACAACAGCGGCACTACGCATCAAATTTATACTTTCGCATTGGATGGTATAATTGGAAGTAAAAGTACGTTTGTAATTGTTGGTTCACAAGCAAATGCAACATTTTTAAGTAAGGCAGACACAGCTACAGGCAATGCTGTTTTAGGGTTTAACGGAGATGATCCGATTATTCTTGTAAAAGGAACAGATACACTAGATGCTGTAGGCATATGGGGTGATAATGTAACTGACACCGCGTTTCTTAGAAATACCTCATTAGTTCGCAAACCCACCATTTCTCAAGGAAATAAAGTATGGGCAGTAGGTGCTACAGAATGGATCGTAAATGCTACTGATGTAGAAAGTCTAGGCGCACATACTATGTCGGCTACTTGTCCTGCTGCTTTGGATACGACTATCCAGTTTGTAGGAAATGCTGTAACGGTGGGCGAAACATCTGGCACTTACAATATTCAAGTAGCCCTAAATCAGCCTACTCATGCGAGCACAATCACTGCATCGGTAGTATTTAAATCAAGTAATCCTGTGGCTGCTACGCTTACAGACATTGGCAATTACACCACAGCCAGCATCAGCTTTGCTCCTAATGTGTCTGTGGTAAATGTGCCAGTTACAATCACTGACGATACGGACATTGAAGGAGTTGAAAACTTCGTTTTTGCTTTGAGCAATATTTCGGCAAATGTTACTAAAACAGCAGATACCCTATTTACACTTTCTATCGCGGCTAATGATAGCGTAGTAGCTCCACCAGCTGGAATTCCTTTCTACACAATCAACAAATTGAAAGGGTATGATGCAGACGGAATAGCTGACTCTTTGGGCGTGAGATGTAGAACAAGTGGAGTTGTATATGGCGTTAGTACAAAGAGAGCACCAGGATTTCAGTTTATTATAGCTGACCATACTGGTTGGATTCAAGTATATTCTCCCGTGAAAACATTTGGCTATACCGTAAATGAAGGTGATTCTGTAGTTTTGCAAGGCAAAGTAGATCAGTACTTTGGTATGACTCAGATGTCATTTTTGGATACATTGTACAAAGTGGGCACTTCTGGTCTTCAAGCTCCAACTGTGCTCAGTACTCCTATGGCAGAGCAAAACGAAGCTCAACTAATCCGCATCAATAACTGTACTATGCCTACACCATCACAATGGACAAATGCAGGTTCTGGATTTACATTTACTGCTGCTAAAGGAGGTACTACATACCGTGTGAGAATCGATAGTTTGACTACGGCATTTGGCACTCCAGCACCAGTAGGAAATTTTGACGTGATCGGATGGGTTTCTCAATACGATAGCTGCAATCCTTCATGTTTGAGTTTTTATCAACTTAACCCTCGTTATGCAGCAGACATAATAAGATATAACAACATAGACGAAGTAAACAACACCTCAGTAGCAGTTTATCCAAATCCAAGCACAGGCGCAGTTAATCTTTTGGTAAATCTAAATAGCGACAATGCTGATGTAAAAGTGTATAACTTATTAGGAAGTTTAGTTTATTCTGGTACTAAAGCAGTAGTAAATAATACCATAAAGCTAGATACAGACCTCGCTAATGGTTCATATATTGGGTACCTTAAAGCTGGTGATACTAAAGGCAAATTTAAGCTCGAAGTTATCAAATAATACAATGTGACTAATCATCGTATTAAAAGCCACCGAAAGGTGGCTTTTTTTTGTTTATGATACAAGGCAATAATTTTTATAATTAACGTTTAGAATAGAAATAGACATAATGAAAAAATATATTACTCCTTTACTGATGATTACATTCCTTTTTTCAGCTTGCAAAAAGGAGAAATCGCCAACTATCCAAAAAGCAAAAGTAGCATTCGAACATATGTTTGGATTTGAAGAAGGCGAGTATTGGATGGTGAGTACAGGTGTTTTTGATTCACAGAATCGAATGTTGGAGCGAAAGCATAGTTATCATCCCCAAAATTTGCCGAGTATCGTCACAAAAGATACGGTGCTCCATATTCAATTTTATGAAACAGGTGATACAGCTATCTTTGGTTGCTGTTATCCTACTCTGTTGCCCAATATATCTGTAGTGAAAATTGATTGAGTGACGCTATTTTATAAATCCTCTACTCACCCCAAATCGCTTGTAATAATCCAAAAGAGTTTTGGTGATTTCATAGTCTGAACTTTGTTGTAAAAATTCGATTGGAAGTCCCATATAGTCGATAAAAGAGTCGTACTCATCTTCAGGAATATCAATGAGTTGTTTTTCTTTGAAATAGTCGAATAACTCTTTATAAATACGTCTTCGCTCATCTTCTAGATACTGGCCACGTAGCTTGTTTCGCTCTTTTGCTCTATGGCTCAAAAGGTCATAAAGGGCTGTGATAGGGGAGTTGAAGGTGATTTCAGGCTTCATTAGTTCTCGAGGTACGGAGCCTAACTTTCGTCTATCCTCTTCAATTTCTTCTAATGTTCGTTTGGGTTTTACTATCACTGGCTGAGATGTAGTAGCCGTAAGCGGATTAAAATACAAAGTAAGATAATAGCTGTTTTGTGAAGCACTATCTGCCACAGAAAATCGAGTAGTTTTATACCCAGGGAGAAAGAGAAATAGCGTATCTGACTTTTGACAAGAAAGAGAAAACCGTCCTTGCCCATCAGTCATGTACGATACATTTTGATTGGCTACAATCACACTTACTCCACTCACTGGACGCTTATTAACGCCATCAAGTACTTTGCCTGTAAGTGTTACAGATTGGGCATTTGACACAATATTATCGCCTAAAAAAAAGGCTACAAAAAGCAAAAAAGATATAGTCGTAAATCGCAAAATTTCTATTTATTGATAAAACTACAACAAAGATTGAACCAAGGCTCACAAAATTTTAAAATTTTAATTTTTGGGAGCATTTGATAGCTCACTGATTTAGTTATTTTTAGCAATGACAAAAAAGAAAGAAGACCCTGACCACATATCTAAAAAAAAGGAAGCCTATTCGCTCAAAATGCCATTGCTTGACTATCTAAAAAAGTATGATAGAACAATTGCTTTTCCGATTAGCTATGACGATTTGATGCGTTTTACAGAAACGCTACCAGTGTATGATGCTAAAACAAAAAAAGATACGCTTTGGGCTACCGCACTTTATCCCGCTGGAGATATAGCTTCGCTATATGAAGGGCTAAAACAAATATATGCTATCCTCAAAACTGGTGGAGACAGTAAGGTGCATAAGCACTTAGACATAGAGCGGGTGGATTTTTGCACCTTTGGCAATACACACCCCTTTAGGATTAAAATAGTCAATAATTTCAATGATGTCTATGATTATTTTTATATAAAAAAAACCGACAGTTCACGTATTTTTGGATTGGAGCTAGAAGATATTTTATCCCCTTCGCGTATCAATTTTTTTGCCAACGAAAATTGTCTTGTCGAAGAGCATATTGCAGGCATACCTGGCGATATGTTTATCAAAAACCATTTGCATGTACACGACTATAACCTCAAACGAATCGCTAAAGAATTTGTAAAATTCAACGAACGTTGTTTTGTTCGACTATTGGGCGATATGCGTTCATACAACTATGTAGTAGATGTGACGCCAGATTTTGAAGAGGCGCAGTTTCGGATTCGCGCTATCGACTTTGACCAGCAATGCTATGAGGGGAGAAAGAATCTCTATCTACCACAGTTTTTTAAAGAAAATCAAGAGCTGGTAGCTTTAGTGCAAAAGCATTTTAATAAGAATGTGGTACAGCAGTATCAACAAGAGGAGCGAACCTTAATGGCGCGAAGAATCATTGCATCTAAAGAACAACTAAGCGAGTTGTTGAAATCTCTTGAAAATGAACCCTTATCTCAGCCAGACAAAATCAGGCAATTGAAAAGCGAACTTTTTACTCAATTCAATATGAATGCCAATGAAGAAATAACTACCATGGCACAAATAGTTAAAAAAGTGCTAGAAAATATAGCTGAGATTTCTTTATAAACCTAAAAGCAAAAATTACTTTGCGGGAGCTGCTGGCGTAGCAGGAGCTGGCTCAGGTTGCTGAGCTGGAGCTTGTATAGGTGTTACAGGTTGCTGATTGAATGCACCAGTTTCGTTAGCTCTTTTCTCAACTTCTGATTTTTCTATTACCGTATTAGCAGTTGCTACTTTGTTTCTGTTAATAAAAAAACCAGAACTAACACAAAATACCATCATTAAAATAGCTAATGTCCAAGTTGTTTTTTCAACTACATCAGACGAACGAGAAGCACCAAAAAGTTGTTGACTAGTACCGCTGAAAGTCGCACTCACACCACCTCCTTTAGGATTTTGAATTAATACTACGATAGCGAGGAATATACATACTAAGATGATGAGAACAGTGAGTAAAATATACATGGTTATTTCTTTAATTTTTGAATTTGCTGTGCGAAGTAAATACTTTTTTCTGGATATTTCAACATCAATTTTTCAAATACCTCCACAGCCATAGTGTTTTTGCCCTGTGCAATATACAGTTTAGCCAAAGTTTCAGTTACAACATGAAATTCTGTATGTGATGATTTTTTTATTTTATGTCTATGCTTTTCGTTTTCTAGAAAGCTATCTAAACCTTTGCTATAGTTGGTTTCCTGCTTTAATGACTCTGTCAGAAACTGCGCAGATTGGGCGGAATGAAGTATCAATTTATCTAAGTCGTCAATCGGTTTTGACTCCGCTGCTGAGGTTGTATAAGCAGTGGCAAATACATTCAACCATTGATTAAAGGTAAATGAAGATTTAGTGTAGTCAACCGTTTCATCTTGTTGTACAAAGACGATTTCTTCTGCTTTTGCAATAGGCTGCAACTCATTTTCTACTGTTAAAGTGGAAGTATTTGTAAACTCCTGCTCGATATATTTGCGAAGTTGATTTCTATCCGCAGCAAAAATGGATGCTCTTGATAATGCTGCATTAAAATATGGCGAACTCTTCATTTTTTTTGAAGACGCAGCATTTGCCACTGAAAAATAAGGATGCTCCTCTTTAAGTTTTAAGAGTTGCTCCAGCGATAAAGTGTCAATATTTTTCAGCGTTGTATTCAAGCTGTTACTTCTTTTTATTCAGTTTACACACTACCCTTTCAGCTAATTTAGCACCAAATGCTCTACCAACTTCCATAGATTCTTGCATTATTCCGGGCATACTTTCTATCATTTTTTTACCAGTAGGCGACTTATAAAAAGTGATGATGTCATCGAGCTCTTTTTCTGAATAGTACTTAAGATAGATGGGTATAAGCATATTTTCTATTTCACGAGGGTTTATTTCATTTACAAAATCATCCCAAAAATCCTCTGGCACATCAGTATAAACAGTTTTAAAAGAAGTCATCATAGTACCTATCACTTGTTTAGCAATATCGCCACCACCCATTATCTTGACTAGCTCCACTACTTTTTTTTCTTTGGGTGTATTTTGAGCAATACTCCATAACGGAAGGGATAATATCAGTAATAAAAGGCTGAATCTTTTCATTTTAATTTTTTTACGAAGGTATAAAATTATGTTTGAATAATCCCCACATTAAAAGCCTTAGTAATAGGAGCGTGGTTAGCCATTTCTATACCCAGCGCAATTGTTTTTCGTGTATCTAAGGGGTCAATAATACCATCAGTCCACAGCCTAGCAGCAGCATATCTAGGGTCAAGCGTACGGTCATATTTCGCTTTTGTTTGATCAAAAAGTTCTTTTTCAACCTCTGGATTGATTATTTGTCCTTTCTTTTTTAGTTGAGCTACTTGAATCTGCACCATTGTTTTGGCTGCTTGTTCTCCGCCCATTACCGCTATTTTAGAAGTTGGCCAAGCATAGATAAGTCGTGGGTCATACGCCTTGCCACACATGGCATAGTTGCCAGCGCCATAGGAATTGCCTACAATAAAAGTAAACTTAGGCACTACCGAATTGGCCACTGCGGCTACTAGCTTTGCGCCATCCTTAATGATACCTCCCTGTTCAGAACGAGAGCCTACCATAAATCCAGTCACATCTTGCAAGAAAACAAGGGGTATTTTTTTCTGATTACAATTCATGATAAAGCGAGCCGCTTTATCTGCTGAGTCACTATATATCACCCCTCCAAACTGCATTTCGCCTTTTTTGCTTTTGACTACTTTACGCTGATTAGCTACTATACCTACTGCCCAGCCTTCTACACGGGCATAACCGCATATAATCGACTTGCCATACTCTTCTTTGTATTGGTCTATTTCGCTATTGTCCACGATGCGTTTTATCACTTCTAGCATATCGTACTGCTTCGCACTGTCTTCAGGAAAAAGACCATAAATATCTTCAATAGGTAATGCTGGAACTTTGGCTTCTACTCTGTCAAAACCTGCCTTTGGGTTATGTCCTTGCTTGCTCACGAGACTGCGGATTTTAGCGATACATTCCTCGTCATTTTTCATTTTATAATCGGTCACACCGCTAATTTCACAATGTGTAGTAGCGCCCCCCAGCGTTTCATTGTCAATATCTTCGCCAATAGCTGATTTTACTAAAAATGAACCCGCCAAAAACACAGACCCTGTACCTTCTACAATCAAAGCCTCATCACTCATAATAGGTAGATACGCCCCGCCAGCCACACAGCTACCCATGATAGCCGCTATCTGCGGAATACCCGCAGCTGACATCACCGCATTATTTCTAAAGATTCGACCAAAGTTTTCTTTATCTGGAAAAATCTCATCCTGCATAGGTAAAAATGCACCTGCGCTATCTACAAGATAAATGATAGGCAAATTATTTTCCATCGCTATCTCCTGCGCTCTCAGATTTTTTTTGCCCGTCATCGGAAACCAAGCTCCCGCCTTCACTGTAGCGTCATTGGCGAGCACCATACACATGCGCTTTTCAATATAACCTATCACTGCCACTACTCCTGCTGATGGACAACCTCCTTCTTCTTCATACATGTCATAAGCCGCCCAAAGGCCAACTTCGAGCCGCTCCGTACCTTTATCCAAAAGCAAATCAATTCGCTCACGAGCAGTGAGTTTTCCTTTGGCTTTGTGTCTTTCTATGGATTTTTTTCCTCCACCTAGTTTTATTGTTTCTGAAATCTTTTTAATGTCTGACATGGCCATTTTCAAGGCGTCTTCATTTTTGTTAAACTCTATATCCGTATTTATGCTCATTTTTATTTATTGTTGGGTAAAAATAGTTTTAATAGAAAATTATCCAAGTGGTTTTTCGACTAAATGAAGAATTAATCTTTCCGAAGCCAAAATATGCAGCAGCAGATGGGCTCCTAGCCATAGGAGGAGACTTATCTATTGAGCGACTTCTATTAGCATATCAACAAGGTATTTTTCCTTGGTATTCGGAAGGAGAGCCCATTTTATGGTATGCCCCACAGGAGCGTTTTGTCTTATTTCCTCAAAAATTTATCATGGCTAAGTCATTGCAAAAAAAAATAAGTAAAGCACTATTCACAATAACCGAAAATCAAGCTTTTGCGCAAGTCATAGACCAATGTGCTAAGGCAAAACGAATAGGACAGAATGGCACTTGGATTACAAACGATATGCGCACAGCTTACATTGCGCTGAATCAAAAAGGGATAGCCAAATCTGTAGAAGTTTGGCAAGGGGAGGAGCTTGTTGGTGGCTTGTATGGCGTAGCGGTAGGTGCTGTTTTCTGTGGTGAAAGTATGTTTCACACAGTCGCAGATGCTTCCAAAATTGCCCTGGCGTATTTAGTAAAAACGAACAAATACGCACTCATCGACTGTCAAGTATATACTTCCCATTTATCAAGCTTGGGAGCGGAGTTTATCTCCATGAGGGAATATCAAACATTTTTGAAATAAAGCTATTTCATTCCTGGCATACCTTTCATCGGTCTGCCCGATTCTGTCATTTTTTGCATCGACTTCATCATTTTTTTCATCTCGTCAAATTGCTTGATAAAGGCATTTACTTCTTGTATCGAATTACCAGAACCTTTTGCTAGGCGCTGTCTTCGTTTACCATCGAGCAAATCAGGATTGCTCCGCTCCGTAGGTGTCATCGAATAGATAATGGCCTCTATTTTCTTAAAAGAATCGTTGCTGATGTCTATATCCTTAACAGCTTTCCCAACTCCTGGAATCATGCCCAATAGATCTTTCATGTTGCCCATCTTTTTGATCTGATTGAGCTGATAAAGAAAGTCGTTGAAGCTAAACTGATTTTTACGAATCTTAGATTCGATTTCTCTTGCTTTCTTTTCATCGTACTGCGCTTGCGCCTTTTCAACGAAAGAAACAATATCGCCCATACCCAAAATACGCTGTGCCATACGATCAGGGTAAAACACATCAAGCGCATCCGCTTTTTCGCCCAATGACACAAACTTGATTGGCTTACCCACAGTATATGAAATAGTAAGTGCCGCACCACCTCTGGTATCTCCATCTAGTTTGGTTAGCACTACTCCATCAAAATCTAGTCTATCATTAAAGGCTTTGGCGGTGTTTACAGCATCTTGGCCAGTCATCGAATCTACTACAAACAAGATTTCGGTAGGTTGAGTCTTTGTTTTGAGTTGTGAAATCTCTTTCATCATCTCATCATCTACCGCCAATCGACCTGCAGTATCTATTATCACCACATCGTGGTTATTTTCTTTCGCAAAAGCAATCCCTTTTTCAGCAATTGCAAGAGGCGAACTACTTTCTTTATCTGAAAAAACGGGAATATTAATTTTTTCTCCCAGCAAAATAAGCTGGTCGATAGCCGCAGGACGATACACGTCACAAGCTACCATTAAGGGACGTTTGCTCTTTTTGTTCTTTAAATAATTGGCTAATTTGTGTGTAAAAGTGGTTTTACCTGAGCCTTGCAATCCAGCAATGAGGATGATAGCGGGCGAACCTTGTGTTTTAAATTCAGCCACTGTGCCACCCATCAAGGTTGTGAGCTCATCGCTCATGATTTTCGTAATGAGCTGACTTGGCGATACTGCCGTAAGCACATTTTGACCTAGGGCCTTATCCTTTATAGTATTGGTAAACTCTTTGGCTATTTTATAGTTCACATCCGCATCTACTAGCGCTTTTCGTATCTCTTTGATGGTTTCGGCTACGTTTATTTCGGTGATTTTACCTTGACCTTTCAAGGTTTTAAATGCCGAATCGAGTTTGTCTTGTAAGTTTTCAAACATGTTATCTGTATTTTTGAGCGGTGCAAAAAAAGGCATTAATTTTTGAAACTTGAAGAAAAGAATAGCCCTAATTGAAAAGATTAATTTTTTTAGGAAAAAACCTTATATTTGCGCCCTATTTTAAAAAACAAAAACTCGAGTTGCCTTTCGAGAATAAAAAATCAAGGTATCATGATTATGTCAGAAAACAATTTAGAAAACACCGTGGTGGAAACTCCACATGACGATTTCAACTGGGATGTGGATCGTAGAAATGTGAGCACCTATGCACAAGAAGATTTTGATAAATATGACCTAGTGTACATACCTACACTTCGTAGCCTTACAGACAATGAAATCGTATCTGGAGTAGTAGTAGCTATTACAGGTGCTGATGCCGTTTTGAATGTAGGATACAAATCAGATGGTTTAGTGCCTATTTCAGAATTTAGAGACGAAGATTTACGCGTAGGCGAAGCTTATGACGTATATGTAGTAAGCAAAGAAGACAAAAACGGTACACTCATATTGAGTCGCAAAAATGCGAAATTACTCAAAGCTTGGGAGAAAATCGTGGATGCTTGTGCTACAGGCGTTATTGTAGAAGGTAAAATATCTAGCAAAACTAAGGGTGGCTTGATTGCTAACGTATTTGGTTTAGAGACATTCTTACCAGGTTCTCAAATAGATGTGAAACCAATTACAGACTACGATATTTACGTAGGCAAAACATTGGAATTGAAGGTGGTGAAAGTAAACGAAGCAATCAAAAATGCGGTAGTTTCTCATAAGGCACTTATCGAGTCAGATATCGAACAGCAACGTGATGAGATTATCAGCAAGCTTGAAAAAGGTCAAGTATTGGAGGGAGTTATCAAAAACATTACTGACTTCGGTGCGTTTATCGATCTTGGAGGTGTTGATGGACTACTTTATATCACCGATATATCTTGGGGACGTATAAATCATCCAAACGAAGTACTAGAAATCAACCAGAAATTGAATGTAGTAGTACTTGAATACGATGATAATAAAAAACGTATTTCATTAGGTCTTAAGCAATTGCAACAACACCCTTGGGATACTTTAGATGCCAACATCGAAGTAGGCTCTAAAGTGAAAGGAAAAATCGTAAACATCGAAGATTACGGTTCATTCCTTGAGCTTACACCAGGAGTTGAAGGACTTATCCACATTTCAGAAGTAAGCTGGTCATCTACGCCTACTAACTCTCGTGAATTCTTTACACTTGGCGAAACTCACGAAGCTATCGTAATGACGATCGACAGAGAAGAGCGCAAAATGTCATTGTCGCTTAAGCGTTTGACTGAAGATCCTTGGAATCTAGTTGCAGAGAAATTCCCTGTAGGCACAAGAACAAAAGGCGAAGTGAAAAACTTAACTCCATATGGCGTATTTATCGAATTGAGCGATGGTATTGGTGGTATGATTCATATCTCTGACCTTTCTTGGACTAAACGATTCAACCATCCAAGCGAGTTTACGAAAGTAGGTGCTGAGTTGGAAGTAGTAGTATTAGATATAGATAATGAAAACCGAAAACTTTCATTAGGACACAAACAAATCGAAGAAGACCCATGGGATACTTTCGAAAATGTATTCCCAGTAGGTTCTGTACATGAAGCAGTAGTGTTGAATGTAGAAGAAAAAGGTGCTACCGTACTTTTACCTTATGGTCTTGAAGGATTTGCACCTAAAAAACACTTAGCTAAACAAAGTGGTGGAAATATGGTTGCTGACGAAAAAGGCGAATTCAAAGTAATTGAGTTTAATCGTAACGAAAAGAAAATCTACGTATCTCATGCTCGTATTTGGGAAGAAGTACAACATGAAGAAGAGCAAGCCGTGAAAGCTGAGAAGAAAGCAGAAAAGGATGCAACTAACACGAAAGTGAAAGAGCTTCAAAAATCTGTAAGCAAATCTACCTTTGGGGACTTAGATGTATTGTCTGAACTAAAAGAGAAGATGAATACAGCTGCAGAATCATCAAAAGCGGAAAAAGCACCAAAGGCGGCTAAAGTTGAGAAAGCAGAAAAAGCAGAAGCTTCTACTGATTTGTTTACTGCTCCAGATGCTACTAAGTCAGAAAAAACAACACATACACCAATCGAGAAAATTGAAGGCATCGGACCAGTGTACAAAGAAAAATTAGGCACTGCAGAAGTGAAATATGTGGAAGATTTATTAGTAGCAGGAGCTGACAAAAAAGGACGTAAAGCCCTTGCAGCTGCTACAGAAATAGAGGAGAAGCTTATTTTGAAGTGGGTAAATATGGCCGATTTATTTAGAATCAATGGAGTAGCAGGTCAGTATGCCGAGTTGCTCGAAGCATCAGGTGTAGATACTGTAAAGGAACTAAGAAACAGAGTACCCGCTAATCTTCATGCTAAAATGGTAGAAGTGAATGCAGAAAAAAACTTGGTGAATTCTTTACCTGGCGAAAGTCAAGTAGAGAGCTGGGTTGAAGAAGCTAAAACACTTGAACCAAAAGTATCTTACTAATTAAATTTTAGACAATTACATCAAAAGGCACCTTTTAATAGGTGCCTTTTTTTATTTGAAAATATTATGTATATATTTTTATACTATTCTTTGTTAATGTTAAAATAAAATGTAATTTTTGTAAAAAATAAGTTAAATGAAGAAA
>CALAYL010000003.1 GCA_937894725.1 uncultured Bacteroidota bacterium | reverse complement strand
ATACTTGGGAAAGAGATTGACAAAATAGCTACTCAAAGAGAGCAGGTGTTTTTACCAGATAATCTTATGTCGGCTTTTCAGTCTGCATCTCTCCATCAACACAAAATAGCTGTATCAAAAACCGTCTTACTCAACGGTGAAATTGATAGCAGTAATACAAACCTAAATCTCATTTTTTGGAGTATAACTCTTCTGCTGGTTATTTTATGTGTGCTTTTATTTATAGATTCTCGAAAACTACACACCTCCTTATCCACATTGTTTTTATTTATTACTGGATTTTTGGGAGTTTTACTTATCCTATGCTACTTTACAGATAATGATACCACTTATTACAACTTTAATCTTTTATGGGCTATGCCCCTAAACCTACTAGCGGTAGCATTAGCTTTAAGAAAGCCAAAACTTTATGGTCTTTACCTAAAGGGATTTGGAATCTATTTAGTTTGCCTTGTACCTATTTTCTTTTTCCTTCCTCAAAAAATGAATACTGGGCTTTATGTTTGGTGTGTGCTTTTAGGCATTTACCTTTGGGGAGCGAGTAAAAAATTATCTAATCAAGGTAATACTCCCCTTTGAAGTGGTGCTGTTTCCCAACTGATTTACCACCAAAATTCGATATACATACACCCCAGGAGGTTGTGGAGTCTCTTTGAAACTACCATCCCAAGCTACTTTTTCATCTTCGGTATAGAAAACTTGTTCGCCCCATCTATTGAAAATAGCTAATTGATAAAACCGTAATGGGCAACTTGAAAATGTTTGATAAACATCATTTTTGTTGTCTCCATTTGGGGTAAACGCATTGGGAGCATAAATACAATCTGAGCAAGGTACAAACTCCATGTTAGATATGCCTCTAACCGCCCCACAGTTATTAGATACTTCACAAAAATAAACCCCGCTTTCGCTTACTTTTATCGATGGCGCAGTATCTCCCGTACTCCATAGGTAGCTATAGGAGCTATCAAATGCTGTGGCTAAAACAATGGGCACTCCTACGCAATTTTTTTGCTTATCGGGCAATGTAACCACTGGCAAAGGATTGACCGAAACTTGCAATCTTGCTTTCTCGCTCTCACAACCATAGAGCGATTGGGTGGCATAAAAACTAAATGTAGTAGGCGCTGTCTCTGTACTGGCTAGAGGTTTAGCCAAAAGGGAGATAGTATCTTGAGGATTAGCAAACCAACGAATAGCTGTGCCTATGGCATCTACTACCAACGGACTCTCCCCTTGGCAGATAGCCGTATCTGCTACTAGGGGTGGGGGTGGCGTAGCGAAAAAAGTAACCCTAAAACTATCTATATACGAAAAACAAAAATCACTAACTGTGAGTGTATAATCTCCACTAGCAGATAAAGAAACGCTAGCAGTAGTATCGCTCGTACTCCATCGGTAGCTATCAAAACTGCTTGGACTATTCAAAACTAGTGGAGCATTTTTCTGACAGCTAGCTGTATCGGGTATAGGTATAAACGTATTGCCCCTAAAAAGCGAAAACGAAACCGTATCATACACCTCACATTCTCCAAAATAAGCCCGTACACTATAACTTCCTATTTTGTTTATCTGTATTTGGTTAGTAGTTTCACCTGTGCTCCAGCGCAGCGAATCATAGACCGATGGGGCTGATAAGGTCATCATAAACCCTGAGGTATCGCATAGCACACTATCGCTACCTATATTTAGATCGGCATAGTAGCTAGAGATAAGCTCTACCGACACATCGTCTATATAGTAGTAGCTCGTGCTATCTCTAAAGTCTCCAAATTTCACTACTGGAGGAATCTTAGGCGTGTTGGCGAGCGAATTAAAATTACCGATGATAAAATATTTTTCTCCTCCTTTAGCCTTATAGGGCTGCTGCCATTTCATCCAGTTCGTTTCATCCGCAAAAAACTGATTGGAAGGACTTTGGATTTGAGGAGAAAATGGCATTGTACTAGAATTTAGTTTTACCAAAGTATCTGAAAAGTAAACACCGATTTTAGAGATTGGCATGTGCCAATTCTCTGCTAAATTCATAAAGAATTTTACACAATATATACTATCTTCTATTAAAGGAGTTAATAAAGTTCCTTCGATAAATTCTTTAGTAAGACCGGCATCAATAGTGGTGTCATAACTACCATTGAAAGCAATAATTCCTGATAAGGCATTCATTGTTCTTGGGATTTGTGACCCATATGGAGAATTAGAGGGACTGTTAAAAGAACTACATGAGTTAAATATATCAGGTGTATTCTTATTAGGGTTAATCCAATTGTTTAAATAAGGTCTGAAATAAAATTCATAATTTATGACACAAGTATCAAATTCCTCAAAACTAGGATTTAGCACTAGGTTTTGTGAATAACCCATAAAATAACAGCACATTAAGAAACAAAAGCAAAGAAGACGCATTTTTTTTGAGTTTAAAAATCACCTCCTCTTTACTATTATGTGCAAAAGAGGAGGTGATTAAAATATTAGTTTTTCACTAGTTTAGATACTTGGTGTTCTTGCGAAGTCACGTAGTGATACATATATACCCCGCTAGATAGATGGCTAAAATCTAAAGCGTATTCATAGTTTCCACCTTCAAAGTACATATTTGTGACTATTTCTTTTACCCTTTTCCCCTCTAAATTCGTGATATAAATATCTACATTAGAAGGTGATTGTAAATTAAATTGTACCGTACTTTTACCGTTAGACGGATTAGGGAATATAGCATTACTGATTGTAGGATTAGAAATAGAGTACGCAGTATTTTCACTTTCACTTTCTAAATCTCCGGTTTTGCAACTAGCACCTTTAAAATAATTAACTAAACTTTGGCTACCACAGTCGTTATTTAACGTTACTGTAACTCTGTAATCTGCCCCTGATAAGAATGAAAAGCCTGCTTGTGTTACATATACACCCGTAAGTGTATTTTGAGGATTTTGGACTATTTCCAATTGTGGGCCATGTGCAGTGTACCAAAATGGATTCCCATTTATATAAAACTTCATATCTGTTTTCCTAGTATAGCTAGTTATTAGAGTACTGCTAGATAAATTCATAGTGATACCCCCGATACAGACTAAACAAGGCGCATTTTGATTTGTGCTATAACAAGGTATTCCGTTTACAGCATTATTAATAGTAGTACTAAAACTAGACGTAGCAGGATTCGATAATACCATGATGTATGCAAATACCTGATTGGTATAGCATCCATTAGTAGAAGTTAAGGTAACTTTATATCTGTTAGGGTTAGTAGATAATAGTGTACCATTCGTACCTGGCAAATTTCGTAAATCAGCTGGTACTGAAGATAAAAGAGCGGATGTGTAGCTAGTTTGCCCAGTTAGGATGTTACAATTTATATCTATAGGTTCAAGTTTTATAGAAAATTGATTGGCACCAGTACTTTGATTTAAAAAATTGATGGCATTACAGTTGAGTACTGTTTGTATAGTATTGCAAGTGGTACTTCTATTCTCCCCATTAATCTGAAAGTTAGCTACTACATTAGGAACGCCACTGAAATACTCATAGTTTTCATTATCTATTTGGTCTGGAAGACTATAGAGTGTAGAGTTTAGTTGCGAATGCGCGTTACTATAGAGCGTAATTGGTATATTTAAAGTGGTAGGACTAATAGTATTAGCGGTTGGATCAATGTAACCAAATGTACCGTTGTTGTTTACAGCATGAATAAGACCGTAGGTGCTCAATTCTAATTGAGTATTATTATAAGCGGAGCTATTAGAAATCAAGACTGGTGGACTACTTGATCCTGCTGTTATTTTATATATTCCATTATTTTGAGGTGAAGTAGAATTAGCTGAAACCCATAAATTATCAGAACCATCATATTCTAAACCAGATATATTTTGGTTACCATTTGGTAATGTATATTGCGTTAGAGTATATGGAGAGCTTGTAAGTATCTCATACACTTTCCCATCAAAAGCATTCTCTCCAGCCCAAGCGAATTTAGTTCCAGTAAAATCCAACTCTGCTTCGCTTGTTCGTGTTTGAGAAGAGGAAAATGTAGCTAAGCTAGCATTAGGGAGTATAGTCATAGAGCCTATACCTGATGAACCAATAGTATATCTTCGAAAGCTTTGATGACTAATGACGTATAGATAACGGATAGCCCCCTCTCCCGTACCACTTATTACTTTTGATATGGCTATGCCACAGGTAGCCCCTCCTAAAGTAGCAAAGCTATTCCAAGTGGAAGAAACTACTGCTGAACCTGAGCTGCAATCTACAACTGCATTAAAAAGATTTACTCCAGTAAGAGGTGCCTGAGGTATTCCCATAATTACATAGTACTTTTTGCACTGCCCAGGTACAGGGGCTATTCCAATCTCTTTTAAAAATACACCTCCAGAGGGACTTGAAGTTAAAACATTACCAGCAGCATTATAAATGGTTCCATCTACTACATAAAAAAGCAGATTGTTGTTTTCGTCATACGCTCCGTTAGCCGCTTTATATTGGGCAGTAGATGAACCAGGAAGGGTAGTTACTACTGGAGCTTGTCCCCATTTCATCTATACTTTATTTGGTGGTAGAGTCCAGTTTCTCATTTGAATGATAGCATTTGCTTTTATGCTAATAACGATAAAAAATAAAATTAGTATGTTTTTCATAATTTAAAATTTAG
>CALAYL010000002.1 GCA_937894725.1 uncultured Bacteroidota bacterium | reverse complement strand
GCCAATCCAGGTGCAGCAAACAATACCACCTCTACAGCAGGAATATGTGGCAATGGTAGTACAAGAGCATTAACAGGTACACCTGGCGGTGGAACCTTTGCCTTGGTATCAGGCCCAGGATCAGTAAGTGGGTCAACCTATACAGCCCCTACTTCAGGCTCAGGCACAGCAGTAATCAGCTATACGATAGCCGCATCAGGCAGTTGTCCAGCAACATCGAATAATGCGTCAATAGTAGTGAATGCCTCACCGACCACCTCACCGAGTGCCAGTCCGAGCACAAGTTGTACAGGCGACAATGTAACTTTATCAGCCAATGCCACAGCCGGCAGCGGATCGATAAGCAGCTATTCATGGAGCAGTGGACTAGTAGGAAATGTATCAGGAGGAACCGTAAATCCAACAAGCAACACCACCTATACGGTAACAGTAACGAATACCAATAGCTGTACTGCATCAGCATCGACCACTGTTACCGTTCGCTCAGCAGGAAGTCTAGTAGTATTACCAAGTAGCACAGTGACAACCGCAGTAGAGCAGTGTACAGAAGGCGGCTGGACGTACTATGCGAACTCGAGCAGTCCCGATGATTGGATATTTGCCATAGACAAAAACGGCAATACCTTTACGGCCAATGTAGATGTAACGGTACTAGGTTCTCGAGCTACCATAGACAACATCAATACCACCGTAGCAGGCTATGAGCATGGCTCTTACTTGATGGCACGTTACTGGAATGTAAATCTACTTACGGGTAGTATAGGCAGTAGCGTAAAAGTACGCTTCTTCTATAATCCATCAGAGATAACTGATGCAGAGAGCGCACGCGATGCAGCATGGGCACCGTATTCTGCAACCGCATCAAAAACGGCATTCAAATGGTTTAAATCAGTAGGAAGTGCGTTTAATTCCTCAACGATAGCTGGCATCGATGGCAATAGCTTTTTGAACTTTAGTAATATCGAATTGACTTCAGCAGGCTCAGGAACAACGAATAGTGTAACCTATGTACAGTTTGATGGCATAACCTCGTTTTCAGGCGGCACAGGCGGCTGGGGCTTCTCATCACCAGGGGCAGGCTTGCCAGTGAAGCTAATAAGCTTTACAGCTACAGGAATCAAAGAAGAGTATGTGAAACTAGATTGGTCAACGGCAGTAGAAGTAAACAATATGGGCTTTGAAGTAGAACGTAGCGAAGACGGACAAACGTTTACGAAGCTAGGTTGGGTACAAGGCCATGATAATAGCACAGAAAGAATCGACTATAGCTACAATGATAAGACAGCAGCACAAGGTGTACAATACTATTATCGATTGAAGCAGATTGACAATGGGAACGTAGGGTTTGAATATAGCCCGATAGCAACAGCCAAACTCCACACAACAGAGCAGTCGAAAGTAGGCGACTTTGTACCCAATCCATCGAAAGACAAATCGAAGATAGATGTCTTTGTAACGAAGAGTCAGACGATAGAAGCGAGTGTGTATGACTTGACAGGCAAGCTCGTGAGCAAATACACCTTAGAGTTAAACAAGGGGTACAACACGATAGAGATAACTACGAGCGAGTTGCCAAATAGTACGTATGTGGTCGGGTTTATGCTCGATGATCAGCGAGTAACGAAACGCTTGAGTGTAGTGCGATAAGCTACCAAGAAGAACAACAAGAAAATCCAACCCTGCAACTACTATGTTGCAGGGTTTTTTTATGGAAATATGACCAGAATAATAAACTATTGTTGGCTATTATTATATACAAATCTTAGATATTGTCCTTTTTTTAGTAATAGATCTTAAGTATTATTTTTTAACTTAAATAGCTATAAAATCAATACTATAGGCATATCTCCGCAAATGCGAGTAGGATTTTGGTATAGTTATTGCCCTGTCTTATATAAAATAAACAATATGCGTTTTTCTACAATTTCCTATTTCAGAGCATCTTTACTACTATTGCTTACAGTATTTAGTCAGTTCGTCCATGCGCAATGTTCATTAGGTTCGCCAGAGGCTGGGTCTGGAAATTCAATAACACCTAATACTACTTTCCAGTCGTCATCCGTGGGTCCAGGTGCATACCGTGATATGGCAGTGACTTCAGGTCGATTATATTCTTTTCAGGTTGATAATGCATCTGCATGGACCAATACCTATCTCACTATTTTTAATGGAAGTACTGCTATGGCAGCAAATGACGATAATGGACCATACTATAATGACAATTGCAGTCCAGGTGAAACAACTGCATCGTTAGACTGGGTAGCTACTTTTACGGGAACCTTGCGTGTACAAGTAAACCGTTCAGGATGTGCGGGTTGGGTAGCAAGTGGAGCAACAAATTCAGCCACGTTGAAGTATAGAGAGCGAATTCCTGGAACTGTTTCGTCAGGTTCGGGCTCTTGGAATGTTTACGCATATAACGGTACTGATAGGAGTATTTCTTCAACACAAAAAGAATTTGGTTATTATAGTAACTCTACTTTAAATATTAATTCAGGAAATCAATGGTCGTCTGCGACAAGTCCGAGCGATGCTACTGGATGGTCTGGTGTTACAGTCCCTATAGATATGCACACGGTAAGATATATGCGAACTGGTGTTCCGACTACTGGAAAATATGGGATACATGTAAAAACGCATGATGATGATGCTCGCTTAGTTTTAAATGGTACTCAGGTATGGGATCAGACGGGCTGCTGTGCGGATAGAGGATATGTGTGGTGCGGAGATTTAGATAACTCATCTACACTTGATTTTCGAGTGCAGGAAGGTTGTGGTGGTAGTAATCTGCAAGTGGATTTTGATCCTATCATAGTGGATGGCACGGCTGGTACTAGTAGTTGGAATGTATTTGCATATAATAGCTCCACACCCGGTACAAATTACGTGGGATACTACACGCATACTAGTCAGGATTTTAATACTACCGATAGGTGGGGTGCCACTAGCGAACTATCTTATACTTCCATTAATAATACTGGAGGCCAAAAATACATTGGATGTTCAACAGGCATAGACAATTTTAGCTATAGACACAAACGAACAGGGTTTACTTGTGGAATCTACACCATCAATGCGAGACATGATGACAACTTAACTATAACAAAAAATGGCAGTACTACACTTTATAATGCTGGGTGCTGTGTGAACACTCTTTCTACAATAGCCACCTCTGTTTTTCTTGGAACAAATACCACATTGGATGTAGTGTCTGTAGAGGGAGGTGGAGATGCATTTACTCAACTCCAATTTGTAAAAACGGGCGACTTAACCATAACGAGTAGTGCTGCTGATATGTGCTTACACAACTCATCACGCAGCCTTACTGCAAATGTAGCAGGAGGCACTTGGAGTGGCCCCGGTGTAAGTGGAAGCTCTTTTAGTCCAGCCTCAGCTGGTGTAGGTACACACACTATCACCTATACATTAGAGGGGTGTACTGCAACTCAAGACATCACCGTGAATGCCTCACCGACCACCTCACCGAGTGCCAGTCCGAGCACAAGTTGTACAGGCGACAATGTAACTTTATCAGCCAATGCCACAGCCGGCAGCGGATCGATAAGCAGCTATTCATGGAGCAGTGGACTAGTAGGAAATGTATCAGGAGGAACCGTAAATCCAACAAGCAACACCACCTATACGGTAACAGTAACGAATACCAATAGCTGTACTGCATCAGCATCGACCACTGTTACCGTTCGCTCAGCAGGAAGTCTAGTAGTATTACCAAGTAGCACAGTGACAACCGCAGTAGAGCAGTGTACAGAAGGCGGCTGGACGTACTATGCGAACTCGAGCAGTCCCGATGATTGGATATTTGCCATAGACAAAAACGGCAATACCTTTACGGCCAATGTAGATGTAACGGTACTAGGTTCTCGAGCTACCATAGACAACATCAATACCACCGTAGCAGGCTATGAGCATGGCTCTTACTTGATGGCACGTTACTGGAATGTAAATCTACTTACGGGTAGTATAGGCAGTAGCGTAAAAGTACGCTTCTTCTATAATCCATCAGAGATAACTGATGCAGAGAGCGCACGCGATGCAGCATGGGCACCGTATTCTGCAACCGCATCAAAAACGGCATTCAAATGGTTTAAATCAGTAGGAAGTGCGTTTAATTCCTCAACGATAGCTGGCATCGATGGCAATAGCTTTTTGAACTTTAGTAATATCGAATTGACTTCAGCAGGCTCAGGAACAACGAATAGTGTAACCTATGTACAGTTTGATGGCATAACCTCGTTTTCAGGCGGCACAGGCGGCTGGGGCTTCTCATCACCAGGGGCAGGCTTGCCAGTGAAGCTAATAAGCTTTACAGCTACAGGAATCAAAGAAGAGTATGTGAAACTAGATTGGTCAACGGCAGTAGAAGTAAACAATATGGGCTTTGAAGTAGAACGTAGCGAAGACGGACAAACGTTTACGAAGCTAGGTTGGGTACAAGGCCATGATAATAGCACAGAAAGAATCGACTATAGCTACAATGATAAGACAGCAGCACAAGGTGTACAATACTATTATCGATTGAAGCAGATTGACAATGGGAACGTAGGGTTTGAATATAGCCCGATAGCAACAGCCAAACTCCACACAACAGAGCAGTCGAAAGTAGGCGACTTTGTACCCAATCCATCGAAAGACAAATCGAAGATAGATGTCTTTGTAACGAAGAGTCAGACGATAGAAGCGAGTGTGTATGACTTGACAGGCAAGCTCGTGAGCAAATACACCTTAGAGTTAAACAAGGGGTACAACACGATAGAGATAACTACGAGCGAGTTGCCAAATAGTACGTATGTGGTCGGGTTTATGCTCGATGATCAGCGAGTAACGAAACGCTTGAGTGTAGTGCGATAAGCTACCAAGAAGAACAACAAGAAAATCCAACCCTGCAACTACTATGTTGCAGGGTTTTTTTATGGAAAAGATTGTTTGAGTATCGCTAAGTTTTGCTGCTTTTTTTCTTCTCTGTTTTTAATGCAATATGGAGTAAAGTATTGATGGTTCTCTAAAAACTTGATTTGAATGTGTATCCAATCTAAATCTGTCATAAGCGGATTGATAAATAAGAGTTCCTGTTTCAATCTTGATGCTATTTTAGTGTAATTTGAGGTGCCTAAATATTCCAAATCGGCATCTGCAATAATATATTCGAGTAGGTTAGTCGGATTTTGTGGGATTTTTGTGGTCATGATCATTCCGCAGATGCTATCAATGTCTTTTGTGCTTAGTCCATATTCGGGTAAGATATTTTTGGCAATCACACAACCCTCTGCCTCATGATAGAGGTAGGTATTTATAAACCCTATGTCGTGAAACAATGCTGCGATTTGAAGCAGCTTAAACTCATGCCTTCCAACCTGTTCATGCTGAGCAATCTTTTCGGATTGTTTCAAAACATACAAAGTATGGCCTATACTGTGATAAGTAAGCTCATTAGAGAGGCCTTTTTCAAGAAGGGATAAAACCTTTTGTTTAATTTTTTCTACATTAATCATTTCTTCAAAATATTAATGAGAGTGTTTTTGTTTGACTACTCCACCGCTGGTTTCTCTGATGCTATGGACATGCATAAATGCGGTAGGATCGATAGATAAAATGGCGGCTTTAATACTGAGTAGTTCAAGTCGAGTCACTATAGTCACTATAACATCGCAATCGTGTTTTATATCAAAAGCACCCGGAAGGTAGCCTCTTTCACCCCTATACACGGTGATGCCTTTATTAAATTTATTTACGATGATAGCTTTCACTTCTTCGTTTTTGCTACTTATAATAGTCAGCGCAGTATATTCCTCAATACCATCTACTACATAGTCTATTGCTTTGGTAGCGGTAAAGTAAGTAATGAAAGAATACATGGCTGCTTCTATACCTAGCTTGATAGCCACAGTCGAAAAAATCAGGGCATTTATCAGTAATATCACTTCGCTCATCGTGAGGCCGATACGCCTTCTTGTCAATACGGCTAAAATCTCTGTGCCATCTATCATACCCCCTGTTCGGATTACCATACCGATTCCAATGCCGATAATAGCGCCTCCAAAAATGGCTATCAATAATTTGTCGGTAGTGATGGGAGTGACGGGGATAAGCTCCAACCCTATGGCCAATAAAACGATGGTCACTATTGTTTTTATGGCTACTTCTTTAGAAACAAATCTATAGGCCAGAAAGATAAAAAGTGCATTAGTTAATAATAGTAGCAAACTAATATTGACATGGTAAATCTCATGTATCAAAATGGAAACTCCAATAGCACCACCATCTATAAAATGGTTGGGTATCATAAATCCTTTTAGGGCAAGCAATGCGAGCCCTACACCAATAGTCATCTGTATAAATGAGCTAACATTGTATAGCGATTTCCATTGTATAGGTGAGGAATTTAATGTTTTTTTTGCCATCTATAATGATTGTCTTATTATAAAGTATGGATTAAAATTAATTTTTTTTAATTAAACAGCATTATAACATCGTTTTTATTAGTTCGTAAATATCTCAATTCCAGATAGTCACAAAACAAAACCCCGAATGAGATAATATCATTCGGGGCTTAGAATTCTCGAAAGGGTCAAACTATTTGAACCCCTTTTTCATGATATTCAAAATGGCTGCTAACCAATAGTTCCGGATACCAAAGCCACCAGGCTTGCCTGTTTGCTTTTTCATTTCGATAATTTTGCCTGTCTTGGTGTCAAACTTTACTACATACACATAGGCTAATTCTTCCATTTTGCTAAAACTTTCTACCACCATCAGCAGTCCTTCGCCCCCTTCTTTTAGCTTATAATTTTTCACTACTGCTTCTACATCTTTTTCTGTGATAGTATAGGTGTTGTCTGTGACTAAAGAAGATGCTATAACTTTCTCATTTCGAGATTTGGCGATGTCTAAGTTTACTTTTACAGTAGGTTTCTTATAGTATTTTGAAATATTGTATTTGTCCTTTTCGGTCAGCAAAACACTATTCCATGTGTTGAAATAATAGCTTTGAATCTGCGCAGGATCAGAAAACCCGGCCGATCCTACCATTTTTGCTTTGCTAAAATCTAGTCCTAGCCAAGTGATTTCGTTTGATTCTTGCGCTATTCCAACCAACGATATAGAAAAGAAAATTAAGGTGATGATTTTTTTCATGATATAGTATTTAAAATTAATAAAGTTGAACACTAAAATATTGAATATTTATAAAGATTTAAAATATAAATGAAAATGGGAAACAAATTTGTTTAGATAGCGTTTGACAGAGTGATATTGGTTGATTAAAGAAAAATTAGTGCTTTTAACGCCAGTATGCTATTTTTGCCCGATTGTGAAAAACAACATCTACTCATTTTTATTTTTTCTCTTCTGCACCTTGTTTGCTCCAGCTACGTTTGGACAAATAACCGAAGTCCGTGGACGTGTCATTGATGGCAAAAGTAAAGAAGCGCTTTCGTATGCCAACGTACGCATGAAAGGAACAATCACCGGCACCACTACCGATGATGGTGGTTTTTATTTTATCCGAACTCCAGAGAAAGTTGATTCGATTGTATTTTCCTATCTCGGGTATCCGACTAGAGTCATCAAAATACAACGCGGCAAATCGCAAGAAATCAATCTAGAATTGGGCTCTGAAGATATTTCGCTCAATCAAGTAGTCGTAAAAGCGGGCAAACGAAAAAAATATATCGACACTACGGCCAATTTTGTGTATGCCCAAGTGCGAGATAATAGGGACAGAAATAGAGAGAGCAGCTTTGAAAGCTATCAACTCGAAGAGTATAGCAAAATAGTGACAGGGCTTTTGAATCCCAAAAATAAATTTCTTAAGTGGCGTATTTTTAGACCTTTTAGTTTTGCATTTCAAAACCTCGATACATTTGAAGAAAATAAGGTTTTTTTGAGAGCAGTGATGAAAGAAGATATTCGGGATATTTATTACCGAAAAAAGCCTTTTGGACTTCGCAAATATACCAAGGCTACGCAAATCACAGGGGTCGAAAACACGAGTATAGGCGAGCTAGCCAACGGCACTTTCGAAACCATAGATGCCTATGATAATTTGTTTGTATTAGCCGGCAAATCGTTTGTAGCCCCATTTTCTACGGGTGCATTACTTACCTATCGCTATTTTTTGACAGATACTTCATTAATAGATAATCGAGTCAGTTACAAAATACATTTTGTCGGCATATCTAAAGTAGATTTAGCGCTCAAAGGCTATGCTTGGATTGATTCGGCTACATGGGCCATACAATCAATTTTTTTAAGGCCAAATGAGAAGAGCAATCTGAACTTTATTTCTGATTATAGTATTTCGCAGCGATTTAAAATGGTGAACGAAGATAGTTGGATGTTGTATGGTGAAGATATCCAGTCAGTAGCGAGTATTTTTAAACGTAAAAATGCCACCTCTGTCTTGCTCCAAAAACATTATGAACGGAGAAATATCCAGATAAACGTTCCGCTTAGCGATACCCTTTTTAAAAAATCGGAACAAGAGTTCATAGCTCCAGATGCACGAAAACATGATAGGGCATATTGGGAAGAAAGTCGTTTCCTTCCTTTAAATAAATACGAAGAAAAAGTCATTTTTATTCATGATACATTTCCTAAAATTCCAGCATTCAAAACATGGATGTGGACACTCAAGCTTTTTACTACGGCTTATTTTGAAGCTGGGCCAATTGAGTTTGGGCGGTTTTACAAGTTTGCAAGTAAAAATAATATTGAAGGCTGGCGAGCAAGGTTTGGTTTTAGAACCAACAAAAAGTTTTCTGACAAAGTAAATCTGAGCGGTTATTTAGCCTATGGCACCAAAGATAAAGATTGGAAATATGAAGCTACCTTGAAGGTGGTGTTACCTTCTAAAAACGAGAATTGGTCAATGTTTTCGCTTTATTATAAGTATGACTTAAATGTGCTTGGTCAAGAAAATCAACTACTCACCTTTGATAATATTCTCACACTTGTGAGAGGCAAACTGCTCACTCGAATGATGAAAATACGAGAGATGCACGCAGACATTGAGCAAGAGTGGGTGCGAGGATTGTCGAGCATCATAGCTATCGATAATCGTACTTATTATCAGATTCCAGGGGTATTTGACTTTACTCGTACCAAAGCCGATGGCACACAAGTGATGTTGCCGAATTTCAATACTACTGAGTTTAGTATTGATACTCGTTTTGGACCAAAGAGTAAATATTACAAAGCATTTTTCTATCGCTACTTTATGAAAAATCAATACCCCGTTTTTTTATTGCGGTACAATATTGGTTTGCTAGATATGAACGATGGCAACCTGCCTGTATATCACAAGTTGCAGTTTACGGCACAGCAGCGTTTGTCTTGGATGCTTGGACATACCAACTATGAGCTTAAAGCAGCCAAGATTTTTGGTAAAGCGCCCTATCCTACATCGTATGTTACTTCAGGCAATTTTGGTATTTTATTGGATAGAACTAACTTTAACATGCTACGCGAATTCGAGTTTGTCACAGACCAATATGTGTCGCTTTGGATAGAGCACCATTTTGATGGATTTTTCTTAAATAAAATACCGGTGATAAATAAACTTCGACTACGCGAAGTCCTATATTTTAGGGGTATGTGGGGAAGCTATAGCGCTAAGAATGCCGCATTGATACCCGCAGGGTTTGACATTCGCTCTCCGAGCAAAATACCGTATATGGAAGCAAGTTTTGGTATCGAAAATATCGTCAACATGTTTCGTGTGGATTTTATGTGGAGACTTACTTATCGAAACACTCCTGGCACACCTAATTTTATGGTAAAGATAGGATTCACTCCAAATTTCTAACTTAGCAGTATGATAGCACTTTTTGGCAAAACAGTTCATCTTAGAAATTTGGCTCACATCCAAGAGCTTTTGAGATTATTAGATCATTTTGGGCTCAAATATTGTGTACATGAAAACTATGCGCGCATACTCCGAGATGACTATAAAATCAACTTAGCAGCACCCACATTTCTTCACTTTGATGAAGTGCGAGATACTGTTGAGATGCTCATCAGTCTAGGTGGCGATGGCACTATACTCGAGGCGGTTACTTTTATTAGAGAATCTGAAACCCCGATATTAGGAATCAATTTTGGACGCTTAGGCTTTTTGGCAAATGTGGGCAGAGAGCAGATAGAGCAAGCCCTAGAGATAGTAGCCAAGGGAAAATACATCATTGATAAAAGAACAATCATTGAAATCACCTCAAACAAACCTTTGTTTGGCACTGTGCCATTTGCATTGAATGAAATGACACTACAGCGAAAGGACCAATCGAGTATGATTACTATCAAAACTTTTTTGAATGGTGAGCTGCTCAATGCCTATTGGGCAGATGGTTTGATAATCTCTACACCTACTGGTTCTACGGGTTATTCATTGAGTTGTGGAGGACCTATTTTGTATCCTACATCTGATAATTTTGTGATCACCCCAGTAGCACCACACAACCTTAATGTTCGACCCATCGTAGTTTCAGACGATGTAGTGCTTTCTTTTGAAGTAGCTGGTCGTGAAAATAGTTTCTTATGTACACTCGATTCGAGGTTTGAAACTATAGATAACAGCTATCACATCGCCTTAAAGAAAGCACCCTTCAAGGCCAATCTTGTTCGATTGACGGATATGAACTTTATCACCGCGTTGAAAACAAAACTCAACTGGGGTAGCGATCAGAGAAATTGATTTTGGCAATGCGCCTATATAAAAGAGCTAAATAACTGCACAAATCGATATACATCTTCGAATGTATTATAAAGTGGTACTGGAGCTATTCGTATCACATCGGGTTCGCGCCAATCGGCTATAATGTGATGCTTGCTCAATTGCTCAAATACTTTTTTGCCCTCTTTTTTCATTTGTATAGAAACCTGACAGCCATGTTCATTATCGTTTCTAGGGGTGATGATATCAAAGGGAGGGTGCCCAATTTGTTCTAGCAGAAAACGCAAATATCCAGAAAGCAATAGGCTTTTTACACGCAGCGTATGTATAGTCGTTTTTTCAAAAATAGCAAGTGAGGCTGCATGTGCTGCCATCGACAATATGGGCGCATTGCTGAGTTGCCATCCTTGCGCACCATCTGCTGGTACAAAGTGTTTGAGCATTTTGAATCTTGTTTTTTCATCATTGCCCCACCATCCACCAAAACGGTCTAGCTCTTTGTTTTTAGCATGTTGCTCATGTACAAAAACACCACTCACTCCACCAGGGCCAGAGTTGAGATACTTATAGCTACACCATGTAGCGAAATCCACGCCCCAACTATGTAATGAGAGCGGTACATTGCCAATAGCATGTGCTAAATCAAGACCATACACAATCTTGTTTTTTTTGCAGTATTCGCCTATCTTTTTCATGTCAAAAACTTGCCCACTATAGTAGTTTACTCCACCCAGTATAAGGAGACAAACCTCATTCTTATTTTTATCTAAAAACTCCGCTATGTCTTCGATATGGTGTGTGCTCTCACCTTTTCTCAACGGCAATTCGAGCAAGCATTTTTTGGGATCAAAACCGCGTAGTTTGATGATTTGTTCTGCTGCATAATAGTCTGAAGGAAACGCATTTGCCTCCAACACTATTTTAATTTTTTTTCCTTTAGGTTGATAAAACGAAAGCAGCAGTAAATTGAGATTGACCGAAAGCTGATTCATGGCCACTACTTCGCTTGCCTTAGCGCCCAGTAGATGCATCAGCGGCTTTTCAAATTGCTTATGATAACTGAGCCACGGATTTTTTGCATTAAAATGCCCTTCTACCCCATGTTTGCGCCAGTCTTTGAGCTCTTGATGTATGTACTCTTCGGTGCAGCGGGGTTGAAGACCAAGTGAGTTTCCACAGAGATATATCACCTCTTTGCCCTTTTCTTTTGGGATATAAAATTCCTTTCTAAATTTTTTTAGCGGATCCTTTTTGTCTATTTTTTTTGCAAATGCTACACTGTTTTCAAATTTCATTTTGCTTATTTTATTTTCAGTCTATTTTTATCAATGCCGAGCCACTCTAGCGCATTTTCAAAAAGCAGTTTGTCTTTTATGGCTTGTGTTGTAGTTAACTCTGTTACTACTTTCCCAGGCGCTAGTTCACCTAGCGGGAATGGATAATCTGTACCGAGCATCACTCGATTTTCACCTATCAAATCGATAATGTATTGCAATGCGCGAGAGTCATGCGTAAGGCTATCTACAAAAAACTTACCTAGATATTCACTAGGGGGCACTTGGTTGTCGATGGCCGTGAGGTCAGGGCGCACATCGAAGCCGTGTTGCACTCTACCTATCGTAGCGGGAAAAGAGCCACCACCATGTGCAAAAGCAACTTTGAGTTTTGGGAATCGTTCAAAAACACCACCGAAAATCATGGAGCAAATCGCTCTGCTCGTTTCGGCAGGCATACCCACTAGCCAGGGTAGCCAATATTGCTGCATGTTTTTTGCGCCCATCATATTCCAGGGGTGCACAAATACACACATTCCTTCTGCTTCGGCTGCTTCGTATATGTCGAAAAATTGTTGCTCATTGAGGTTAAGGTCGTTTACATTAGAGCCTATTTCTATTCCATTCAATCCTAATTTTTTTGCTCTCAAAATCTCTTTTACAGCGAGTGAAGCAGACTGCATAGGCAGTGTGGCCAAGCCCGAAAACCGATGAGGAAAATCAGCTACGATGCTAGCTATGTGGTCATTTAGAAAACGCGCAGTATCATTGGCATCATCTGCTTTAGCCCAATAGTGAAAGAGTACGGGTATGGTCGAAAGGACCTGCATATCTACATGGTGATGGTCGCATTCTTCCATTCTTTTATGTGCATCCCAGCAGTTCGATTCTATCTCCCTAAAAAACTCATCGTCTTTCATCATTCTTGCACAGCAAGGCTTATGATGGTCTAGGGAAATAAATCCTTTATAGCCAAACTTATCTGCCCAGCGAGGGAGTTTCTCTGGCATGATATGTGTATGTATGTCTATCTTATGTCCCAAAATTCAGTTTAGTTCAATGTCCTTCAAATATATTTTTTAATTAAGCAATTTTAAACTCTATTTTTTCACAAACACAAACAAAACTATGTTAGAACAACTTTTAAAAGTAGTGCAAGAGCAAGCACAAGGCGCGATTGTAAATAATCAGGAGATCCCGAATGAGCACAATTCCGCTGTAACCAATGAAGTAATGAGCGCAATCCAAAATGGCCTATCTGGGGCAATCCAAAATGGCAACCTAGGCGATGTAATGAGTCTTTTTAGCCAAGGAGGAAACCAACAACAAATCAGTAACAACCCGATTGTGAATATGATTTCGCAAAATTTGATTGGTTCGTTGGGTCAGAAATTTGGTATAAATCCGCAAACGGCACAAAACCTTGTTTCTTCTATTCTACCAAGTGTATTGAGTCAATTTTCACAACAAACTGCCGACCCAAACAATTCGAGTGTAGATATGAATACGGTGATAAGTTCACTTACTGGAGGTAAAGGTGCTGCAGGGGTAGATTTTAATGGCTTACTCAATCAGTTTACAGGCGGTCAAGGAGGCAATGTAGATATAGCAGGCATTGCAGGACAGCTATTGTCAAATCAAGGTGGCAATCAAAGTGCAGGCGGTATCTTAGGTACACTCACCAATATGTTTGGGAAGAAATAATAAACGTAATGGATGACGTAAATGAAAAGGGTTGGTATTATGCCAGCTCTTTTTTGCTTTCTATACGCGACAAGATTCGCTTCATCGAATTTTTGAGGTAAGAGTGGTCATTAAAAACTCTGGCAAACATAAGGCTCCCTTCAATCTCTGCTACGCTTCGCTCGGCAAGTTCATTAGCCACTTCTTCGCTGTATTTATCAAGATAAATCGTCTTTATGGCATGAAAAAAATCTAGGAAAAACTGACGTACCATATCCGCAAATTCAGGAATCATCAAGGCCGTTTCTACACCTACATTGCCCATGAGTGAACCAGTCTCTTGATCCATAAATATACGCTCCGCACTTTCAAATAGCAGTTCTAATCGCTTGGTTGGTGTTTGGGTTTTATCATACGCATGGGCAAAAACCTTTTCTTTGAAATATTGATGTACCGATATGATAACTCGTTTCATCAATTCTTCTTTACTCGGAAAATAGTGATACAAGCTACCCTTTTGCAAACCGCAGGCAGCCGCTATATCAGACATAGAGGTATGGTAGTAGCTCTTTTTTCTAAAAAGCTGCAACGATTGCAGCACTATAAACGATTCATCAACTTTTTGCTTAGGCATAATCGCAAATTTAACGCTATGAGGTGATTTACCAAACGTTTGGTCGAAATAAAGCAGATTTGACAGACAATTCTTTTTTTATAAAGTTTTGAAATAAACTTTGATATACCATATTTTATTCAAAGATTTGGAGTCTAACAATATAATATGACAGAAAAAGAAGCACTTGATTTTAAAAACTACGCTGTAAAACATCACGGCATGAGTAGCATGCACCTCGAAAAATACATGAGTGCAGTAAGCAGTACGGGTATTCAAAACCTTACTCGTACGGTCATTGAGGAGCGACCTATGCCTTTTAGAGAGGTCGATGTATTCTCTCGATTGATGATGGATCGAATCATTTTCTTAGGTACTGACGTAAATGATTATATAGCTAGCATCATTCAAGCGCAGTTGTTGTTTTTAGAATCATCAGACAATAGGTCAGATGTGCAGATTTACATCAACTCACCTGGCGGTGAAGTGTATTCTGGCTTAGGTATATATGACACTATGCAATATGTAAATATGGATGTAGCGACTATCTGTACTGGCATAGCTGCTTCGATGGCAGCAGTATTGCTGTGTGCAGGAGAAAAAGGTAAACGTACTGCGCTTAAACACGCCCGTGTGATGATTCATCAGCCACTCGGAGGTATAGGTGGCAAAACGAGCGATATTATGATATCAGTCGCTGAAATGCGAAAAATAAAGGAAGAGCTATACGACATACTAGTAGAGCATAGTGGTCAACCTATGGATAAAATAGTGAAAGATGCGGATAGGGATTATTGGTTGAGAGCATACGAAGCAAAAGAATATGGTATGATAGATGAAGTGCTGATTAGAAGCAATTCAAAAAACAAAAGCGAAGAGCTATAATAGCAGATAGATAAAAGGAAAATGGCATCGAAAAAAGAAACAGAGACAAGTTGTTCGTTTTGCGGACGAAAAAAGCGAGAGACCCAAATCTTGATTACAGGATTGGAGGGGCAAATATGTGATCAATGTGTATTGCAAGCGCAAACTATCATAGATGATGAGCTTTTACAAAAATCTGGTAAAGGACAAAATACCTTACCCAACAACGTAAAGCCGAAAGAAATTTCTGCATTTTTAGATCAGTTTGTGATAGGTCAGCAGGAAGCAAAAAAATATCTCGCAGTAGCGGTGTATAACCATTATAAGCGACTCAATCAACGCAAGGACGAAGAAGTAGAAATAGAGAAATCGAACATTCTGGTGATAGGTCGTACGGGCACAGGGAAAACACTTTTGGCTAAAACCATAGCGCGATTTTTGAATGTACCTTTCACTATTGTCGATGCTACAGTATTTACCGAAGCGGGTTATGTAGGTGAAGATGTGGAGAGTATTTTGTCTCGGCTTTTACAAAGCTGTAATTATGATATAGACGCAGCACAGCGAGGTATTATTTATGTAGATGAAATGGACAAAATAGCTCGTAAGAGTGACAATCCATCTATTACACGCGATGTGTCGGGCGAAGGAGTGCAGCAAGGATTGCTAAAACTCCTCGAAGGTTCAGAGGTACTAGTACCACCCCAAGGAGGAAGAAAACATCCTGATGCTAAAATGGTAAAATTAAATACCTCCAATATTCTTTTTATCTGTGGTGGTGCGTTTGATGGTATTGAAAAGATAATAGCCTCTCGACTAAATCAGGCCAAAATAGGCTTCAAAAAAACCAAAGAAAAAAATAAATTAGACGAAGAAAACTTTCTTCAATATGTATCGCCAAGCGATTTACGAAGTTTTGGTTTGATACCCGAATTGATCGGTCGCTTGCCAGTGCTTGTACACCTAGACCCATTAGGTAAAGAAGCACTCAAGGCCATTCTCACTGAGCCTAAAAACGCCCTGCTCAAGCAATACCAAAAGCTTTTTGATTTAGAAAACATCAAGCTTACCTTTGCAGACGATGCGCTCGATTTTATGGTAGAGAAAGCGATGGAGTACAACCTAGGTGCACGAGGTCTTCGCTCTATCTGCGAAGCTATTATGACCGATGCTATGTATGAATTACCATCTGCTACAGATACCGATAGCTTTGAGATTGATAGACAGTATTGTGAAGAGAAATTTGCAAAAACAAACATCGAAAAATTGATGGCGGCATAGTTTGACACAACATTAGAAGCAAGCTACAATTCAAAATTTCCTCCTTTCAAATCTTTCAATAAAAAGCTATACGCTTTAGCGAGAATTTTACTATACGATTCGCCTTCTATCAAACTCGTTTGATGGGTGGCTTTGTCCGTCAATTTCAGAAAAAAGCGCCCATCATCATCCATATCAAAGGTCAACGTATATTTAAGCAGTAGGGTTTTTAGTTTAGTCGTATTGCGCACTAGAAGATATTATCTTTTTTCTAACCATGCTTTGCGGAGTGCAAGCTGGGTTTCAGATGCCTTAGGAGAAAAAGATAGTTGGTCGTATTGCTTACTTTCTGATTCAAAAACAGGCGATGACAATTTTACTTTTTTATAAGTGCCATTGGCTTGCGGGCGGAGCATTTCGATTTTTAATTTGTCTCCTTTTTTGATTTTCTTAGCCCAGGTATCTCTAAATATTTTGAAGTTTATCGGAGTTGCTTTTTTGCCATTGAGCGATGCAAATATATCGCCTTCTTGATATCCCATTGCTCGACCAAAATCATTCATATTTTTTGTGCTATTCACGAATATTTTTTTGCTTTTTGGGTCAAAACCAAGTTCTATTTGTCCTAGCGAATAACCTTTTGTGCTCACTATATCGGTATAGCTCACACCTACATAGTCGAGATATTCTTTGAATGGCAATGGACTGTTGCCGGCTACATGCTTTTTCAAAAATTCACCTATAGATGGGTAGGTCACTTTTGTAATCACATCAAATAACTCTGCATCTTCGAACGAAGTATCTTTGCCGTATTTTTTCGCCAAATCATTTATCAAATCCATCAATCCATATTTGCCATTTGACTCTTGAAGTAATTTTAGTTCCAAACAAAGCCCTATCAGCGCGCCCTTAGCATACACATTTGGATATTCTTTTTCAAAGGAATCAAGTACGCCTAGGCTTAATGTAGTAAAGGGCACTGTGTCGTTAAATGCAAATCGTGCCTGTGTCATTTTTTCACGAAGTGTGGAGAGGAATTCAGCTGGTTTTGTAAAGCCATATTTGACTTGTACAGCGTGTGCATGATACTCCGTAGTGCCTTCGTAGAGCCAAAGATGTGCCGACATTTTAGGGTGGTCATAATCAAAAAACTGAATCTCTTTGCTATGGATGTTGAGCGGAGTCACAATATGAAAAAACTCGTGAGCAGCTATTTCTCTAAGTTGTGGAATCAAAACAGCATCTGGCATTTCGGGCAAAAAATACATAGAGCAGTAGGCGTGTTCGAGAGCACCATATCCGCCTGTGAGTCCATCATGATTGGCTATATAAATCAAAAACGAATATTTATCTACAGGCAAAACGCCACCCAAATAGTCGCCTTGAGCTTTGAGCAAATCGCTCAAGCTTTTAGCGATTTTTTCAGCTCGGTTTGCTTTGTGAGTTGAGTATATTGAGATAAGCACTTCGGTATTGCCTACCATCACCGTAGCTGTATCGGGAACGCAGTAAAGAATGGGATTGTCAACAGCTACATGATAGTTTTCAATTTGAAATGAATCGCGTGTATCGCTTTTGTTTAGGTCTTTGAGTGAGGTGCTACCAAAAAATGAAGGAGCATGTGTAATCGACAAACTTAATGGTAGTGTTAATTTTCCATCAAAATAGCCAAGTGTCGCAAAAAGATTTAAAATATAGTTGCTGTCTTTTTCAAAGTTGTTGCCTGCGGGCTCAAAAATAGGATTGCTCACTATAGCATCATAGGTATCGTTTACTATGTATTGTATTTTAGTAAGATTTTGGGCGGGTGTGATAAGCCATGTATTGTCATCTATTTTCGTATTTGAAATGCTTTTTCCATTCATATCAAATGCTTGTACATTTTCAATAAAACGGCCAAAGTCTGAAATAGAATAAGTGCCTGGCACCATTTTAGGAAAGCTGAAATAAGCGCTATCACTTGCTATTTTAGGCGTATTGAGCGTTACCGTGAGCTGGTCATTCTTTAATTGCGTGAGGTCTATCTGATAACGGTAGCTATTTTCAGTAGCCCATAGCAATATAGGCATTAGCCCTAATGTCAATACGATTTTCTTCATTTTGTAAAAACTAAAGTTGTTTAAGTTTATCCCAAAGGTCGGGTAGTTTTTTTATTATAGCCCACTCACGTGCTACGGTTTTGAGTTCGGCTGCAGGGGTGCCGAGATATGACTTACCACCTTCAAGACTTTTGCCTACTTGTGATGCGCCCATGATTATCGCATCATCGCCTATCGTCACATTTTTGGTCGAGCCGGCTTTGCCGTAAAATACGACTCTATTGCCTACGATTACATTGCCAGCGATTCCCACTTGTGCAGCCAAGATACAATCTTTGCCTATCACCACATCGTGTCCTATATGCACCAACCCATCAAGCTTAGTGCCTCTACCGATTCGAGTAGGAGCCGATACCCCTGCTACTATGGTGCAGTTGGGGCCTATCTCTACATTGTCTTCGATTTCGGTATGTCCTGCGGTATGCATTTTGTGGTAGCCGTCTGATTTTTTTTTGTAGTAAAAAGCATCTGCACCTATCACCGTATTGGCATGGATAATCACATTGTTACCTATAATAGTGTATGGATAAATCACTACGCCTGGGTGTATCTGGCAGTTTTTGCCTATCGTGACTGCATGACCTATGGAAGCAGTAGTTGCTATCCAAGTGCCTTCGCCTATGTTTTGGGATTCTATTCGTTGGGTCGAAAAACAACTCGGATGATGCTCTTTTGCAAGGGCGGTATAGATTTCAAAAGGTTCTTGATGATAGAGAAGCGTTTTGCCTTCGGGAGCTTCAATGCGTTTGTTGATAAGCACTACAGCAGCAGCAGAATTAAGTGTTTTTGCGTAATATTTCGGATGATCCACAAAGGTGATGTCACCCTGCTGTACATTGTGTATTTCATTTAATCCCTGAATCAAACGAGTTTTATCCCCTATGAGTTCTAGATTAAAATGTGCGGCTAATGACTCCGCAGATATCGGACTTTTTAGTTTCATTCAGAAGAGCGAATGTACGATTTTAGTTTAAATCATTGCATACTCCTTAAAATGGCTTCTTTTTTTACTTTTACAAAAAATCAAATCGCATGAAAAATACAGCACTTACAGATACCCATATAGCTCTTGGCGCAAAGATGGCCGAATTTGCAGGTTACAATATGCCCATATCTTATTCGGGTATCAATCAAGAGCACTTGCAGATTCGTAAAAGCATAGGCGTAT
Organism: uncultured Bacteroidota bacterium; assembly: GCA_937894725.1. GTDB lineage: Bacteria > Bacteroidota > Bacteroidia > Chitinophagales > LD1 > CALAYL01. The sequence goes on along the minus strand of CALAYL010000002.1, from coordinate 8,833 downwards.
TTGATGTATCACACATGGGAGAGTTTATGCTCAAGGGGGAAAACGCATTGGCACTTATCCAACAGCTCACGACCAACGATGCGTCTAAACTCACCGATGGCAAGGTGCAATATTCTTGTTTGACAAACGATGAAGGAGGAATCGTGGATGATTTATTGGTTTATAGATTTGCAGCGGACCACTATATGTTGGTGGTAAACGCCTCAAACATTGATAAAGACTGGAATTGGATATCTAAGCATGACACCACTGGAGTAGAGATGAAAAATTATAGCGAGAGTATGAGTCTGCTTGCTGTACAAGGGCCAGATGCCTCAGCCGTGTTGCAGACACTCACGGAGGTGAATCTATCCGATATTCCTTATTATGCTTTCGTTTCGGGTAAAATAGCAGGTATAGAGCACGCCATTATATCCAATACTGGCTATACCGGTGCAGGCGGATTTGAAATCTATGTACACAATGAAGATGTGGTGAAATTGTGGGAGGCAATTTTTGCAGCAGGCAAAGACTATGGTATATTGCCTTGTGGTCTGGGTTGTAGAGATACCCTTCGTCTCGAAAAAGGATTTTGTCTTTATGGACATGATATAGATGACACCACATCACCTATCGAAGCGGGCTTAGGATGGATTACAAAATTTACCAAAAACTTTACACAGGCAGCTTATCACAAAAACCTAAAAGAAACAGGAGTGAAAAGAAAACTCGTTGGTTTTGAAATGGTAGATAGAGGTATAGCTCGCCAGCATTATATCATCAAAGATGAGGCAGGCAAGGCCATAGGTGAGGTAACTTCAGGTACACAATCTCCATCATTAGGTAAGGCTATTGGTATGGGGTATGTAGCTACTGAATTTGCCAATGTCGATACGCCTATTTTTATAGAAATACGCAATCAAGCCATAAAGGCAAAAGTGGTAAAAACGCCTTTTTTATAAAGACTTTCGATAGTAAAGCACCTGACAAGAGGAACTAGTTTTTTCCAAAACTCACCATATCATCTAACTTATCAAAAAGCCAGCTGATGTGCTTGCTTGTAGCCACATAACATAAGCAAAGCGGTGCATATACAAACACGCCTCTTTTATAGCCCGATAGCATCCATCCGCCATTGCTAAACAATGTACCATCAGTATTGTCCATTTGGTAATAGAGCAAAGTGTAGCCGCCCCATGCGAGTAGAGTCACAAAGAGTAAAACCCATTGGTCTTTTTGAATAATAGCTTTTGCATTGACTAAAAGGGCAACAAAGAATAGCAAAAAGGTAAGGCCATACGTTTGTGTATTGGTGAGCATGCCCCATGCGGTAGAGAGCACAGTACTTAATTTGTCAAAATCAAAAAATAAATGAGTGATAAAAAATGAAGTGGCCGCACGCGGTATTACTGTTTTTGAATAAAATGACCAAATAAAAAATACGGATAAGGAAGCTAGAAAAATGACAAGCGGTTGCCAGTTTTTTTCTTTATAAAAAATATACGCTGCTACCAACAGTAGTGCTCCATTGACCATCACCACATCTGATCTCGTCCACAAGCCAAAAGCCATCAGTAGAGCGGACAATGGCAGAAATCCAGCAGTCCTTTCTTTATACCAATACACAAAAAAGATTACAGCCGAGGCAGTATAAATAGCACATGGATAGTTGGTCAATGAAAATGATGCATGAGCAAACATTTCAGGTGTGATAACCATGATGAATGTAAAAAAGATAGCTCCCAAAGGCTTGATAAATCTACGGAGCAGCGCATAAAACAAAAATAACCAAGAAATAAAAAATAAAGAATTGATGATACGAGGCGACTCCATTCCCGAAAGGTAGCAAATGGCATTAGACAACGAAAGCAGTGGCGGATATAACAATCTAGGGCCACAGCCAGCTACGATATCTACATTGGTAAGTATGCTATTGGCAAGTCTGCCTTCATGTGCTATAGCTTTTGAAAGCAGGTCATAGCCTTGTATTGTGTCAAACTCTGCTACTGGCCAGTAAAGACATTTTTTAGTAATACCAATGGCTAAGTAAGCAATAATGCTAGCAAAAACAGCCCAGGGCAAACTAAACCAACTCAAGTTTATTTTAAAGCTCGGCTTTTCGATTTTGCGTATGCCTTTGATATGCATAAATACAATGATGCCCATACATCCCAATATGGTAGCTATCAGGCTGAGTTGTAATAATGACAAGCTAATGCTATGTAGCAGAATATCTGTTTTAAACATCGCCATAGCGGCTGTGCCGAGTCCAATCGGAAAAGCCAAACTTAGTTTTTCGAGCAAGCTAAGTTTATCTGAAAAAGTATGGGCAACTATAAATCCACACAAAAAAATGAGTACAAAAATCATAACTAAGTTTTATTGTTGAAGTGGTAAAACCATGAAGGGTTGAGGGTTTGCAACGGCAGGCGAAAATCGATCTAAACCCCAGCCGTTGACAGATACAAGATGTGTGGCTTTTGTGTACTGCGAATATGTTGCTTTGTCATCTTCATAAATAACGGTGCGAGGATAAAGAAAATAGGTGGTGTGTGGCAATTCATGAATACCTTTGAAACCTGCGTCTAGCAATGTTTTGCGTGGAGGGAAAATAATGATTGCCGAATCAGGTGTACTGTTTTTTATTTGAAACAGATAGTTGATTTCGCCCCCCCATTTTGCTTCATACCGCTGTTGAGTAGTGAGGTTTGGGTACTTCTCTATGGTTTCGAGATTGCCTTTGAGCATCGTATTGAGAAGCCAATCATAACCACTCACCGAGCTAAATAACATCATCGCTATAATGCCTGCAACTACCGCTCCGCCAAAGTTTATCATCACTTTAAAAAAACCACCTCCACCTGTATCGCTCGATTTGTGGCCGGGTTTGACTCGCACATTTGGACCGGGTTCGCGTTTGTGTTTAGCAGCCATTGTAGTTTATTTTATCCTTTTTCAATGTTACACAAAAATAATTTCTTTTTAAAAATGTTGTCAAAATCGCGCTCTCAAATCAGTCAAAGGCTTTTCGACCAAACGATAAAATAGATAGGCTGCCACTCCGCAGAGTAGATAAAACGAAACATAACTTACCACTGCTAGTATCAGCGAATTATCGGTGTATTTTCTAAAAGGGAAATAAATAGTTTGATAAATAGGTGTGCGGTTGAGTAGGTAGAGCGAGTAGGATAAAACACTGATAGTCGTAATTGTTTTTTTGAGTTGCTTATTTGATATTGAAATAGTCTCTATTTTGGGTAATAGCAACATGAGCAAAGCACTTAATATCGTGAAATATAGTGTAGCTAATATCGGGATTTGTAGCGGAGATGGCTGAACAAAAATAGAGATGATGATGAATAAGGTCAGCCAGCCTAAATAGCGTTTTTTGAAACTTAGCCAAAGTGAGGGTAGATAGTACGAAATCCAAGCGCCCAATACACCCCAGCCAATAGCATCAAGTCGATAAATCACGATTCTGCGTACATGTCGATGAAAATCATCGAGTGTGGTGAAGTCGCTTTGCGGATACAAGTTTAGTCTTAACATCAGTGGGATTAAAATGACCGTGATCGCAAAAATAAGTAAGGCGTTTTTTTTTGAAAATCGCGCGTTGAAAAGTAGGAGAGAACTGAATGGCATAATCACGTAAAACCATTCTTCTACAGATAAGCTCCATGCCTCAGGATAAAAAAAATAGGGGTCCCATTCAGATGCAACGAGATTTTGAAGAAATAGAAAATAAGGCCACGGAAAGTCTAATTTGCCTTTAGACAAAACAATGCGGCCTACTGCCAAAACGAAAATTATAATCCAGTAAGATGGTACTGTGCGAAACCATCTTCTTTTATAAAACGAGAAAAATGTAGCCAGGTTCGCTTCGCCTCTGTCAACGTTTTTTATCCAAATGCTACCCACTAAAAAGCCGCTTAAAACAAAAAATAAATCTACACCATCTGGCAAAAAAATATGGGCTAAAGTAGGCGATACATGCCGTGCTACGATATGAAAACTATGTGCCCCTAGTACCAGCAGTATGGCTAAAGACCTCATCAAATCAAGGCCAAAGTTGCGGTCGGGTTGGATATGGTCTAAAATAGATTTCAATGGTTATTTATTTCTTCCAATCGCCTCTGAGGTGATAGGCTTTTGGTTTTGTAAAGGCTCTGATACCCATATAGGAAAGAGTAGCCCCAAAACCAGAGTGTTTTCGCCCGCTCCACGGCAACCCTGGCGACACTCTATCGCAGCAATTCCAATAGCCAGTACCACTATTTATTTGACTTAAAATATACTCTGCTCGCTCTTGTGCGGTGGTATAAACGGCAGCGGTGAGACCATAAGCCGTATCATTCATAAACTTTATAGCTTCAGCGTCATCTTTTACTTTCATAATACCGATGATAGGGCCAAAGGATTCTTCTTGCATTACCGCCATATCGTTGGTTACATTTATCAGCACTGTGGGTTCAAAGAAATTGCCTTGGTTTTCGATTTTTTTACCCCCTGTGAGTAAGCTAGCACCCTTGTCGATTGCATCTTTTACTTGATGCGCCAATACCTTTATCTGTGCGGATCTAGTCAAAGCACCTATATATACACCATCTTCGGTAGGTGCACCTACTTTCCAAGATTTTACTTCATTTACAAAAGCAGTTACATATTGGTCATACACTTTTTCGTGTACATAGATTCGCTCCACTGCACAGCAGCTTTGACCATTGTTGTAAAATGCACCATCGGCTGTACCTGCGGCTACGGCTGCTACATCGGCTACATCATCGGCTACATAGAGTGGGTCTTTGCCACCTAGCTCTAGTTGGCAAGGCACCATTTTAGCGGCTACTTGTTCGTAAATATATTGACCTGTGGCATAAGAGCCAGTAAAGAAATATCCATCAAAATCCATCGAAAGCAAAGTAGCACCTACTTCTCGAGCACCTATAGCGGCACTAAACACATCTTTCGACACACCACTTTCTACTAGCAATTTTTCGATAGCAAGACCCGAGAGGGTGGCAAATTCAGAGGGTTTGTAAAGTACGGCATTGCCTGCCAATAGGGCAGGAACAAACACATTTACACCCACTAGGTAGGGATAATTCCAAGCAGAAATATTACACACTACACCTAGCGGCTCATAACTTATTTTTTCACCCATACCTGCTTCTTCACTCATCCATTCATCGCGGAGGGCAGTTGCTGCATTTTTGCAAAGCCACTGAATACGGTGCTTTGCGCCATTTATTTCATTTCGAGATTGTGCAAGCGGTTTGCCTGTTTCGCTGGTGAGCGTAGCTGCCAAATCCTCTTTGTTTGTTTCCAATAAATCGTGAAAGCGTTGTAAACAGGCTACTCTGTCTGTAAGGGATACTTTTTGCCAAGTAGTTTGGCCATGTTTTAGCGCGGCTAATCTTTGCACCAAGGTTTCTTTTGTATCTTCCGAAACGGTTTGTATCACTTGGTTTGTGGCGGGATTAATTATGTTCATGTTTTTTTTCAGCTGCTTTATAAAATTGATCTAAAATATTTTTCGATAATGGACTTTCTAAATCAGGCATGCGCTCTGGATGCCACTGTACTCCTACAAAAAAAGGATAACTCGCATCAGTTAATTCAATAGCTTCGATAACACCATCAACTGCTTCAGCAGACACTTTTAGCCCTTTGCCGAGCGTATCAATGGCCTGGTGATGCGCACTATTCACTTCACCTTCAGCGATGTTTGCGATTAACGACAAAAGGGTATTGGGAAGTACTTTTACCAGATGATGCTTATCTATGTTGTTGATGTTTTGATGTTGCAGATTTTTTTCGCCTAAATCTAAAATCAGCGAACCGCCAAAGAATGAGTTAAACAACTGTAACCCTCTACAAATACCGAGAATAGGGAGTTTGCGCTCCAATGTTTTTTCTAAAACGGTCAGCTCAAACTCATCGCGAAGTCGGCTAAAGTCTTCGGGTGCTTGGGGATAGTGTAGAGAATAATTGGTTAGATGAAAACCAGGATGAATATCTATGCCGCCTGTAAACACTACTCCGTCACATTGGTAAAGGGCAATGAGATTGTCGGCCTGATTCGACAGCTCAATAATTTCTACGTCTCTATTGCCTTTTACCCAGGGTGGGTAATTTACGTATTTAGTTTCCGAAACAGTGATGCCTATTTTGAGTGTCATTTTTAGGTTTTATAACGCCTCAAGATATAATTTTTTAAAATCTTCTCGACTCACAGGTTTTGGATTATTAGGATGCGCAAAGTCTGCAAATGCAAGGTCAGCAAGGGTTTCAATATGTTCTGGTTTTACGCCTACAGCACCGAGTCGGTGAGGTATATTGATCTTTGTATTTAAATCAAAAAGATATTGCACCACCGCTTCGCCCGATTTTTCTTTTAAATTTAAGGTGGTCGCTATACGCTCAAATTTCGATTCAAACCCAGCTATATTGTAGCGCATACCGTAGGGTAGATTGACGGCATTGGCCAGCCCATGATGAGTATCCAAAAGTGAAGACATGGGGTGTGCTAGCGAGTGTACCACTCCCAATCCTTTTTGAAATGCAATAGCACCCATCATAGAGGCGAGTAGCATCTCTGCCCTGTTTTCAACCGTTGGATTTTTTACAGCACCCTCAAGCGAATTGGCGATAAGCCGAATACCTTCCAAGGCAATACCATCACATATCGGGTGATAGTTTTTAGCTAGAAATGCCTCGAGATTGTGCGTAAGCGCATCCATACCCGTAGCAGCCGTGATAAAATCGGGCAACTCCATAGTCAGCATGGGATCCGCAAATACGATTTTTGCTAGCAGTTTCGGTGAAAAAAGAATTTTCTTTTGGTGGGTTTCGTCATCGGCTATAATAGCCGATCGCCCTACTTCGCTACCAGTACCAGCGGTAGTAGGGATGGTGATAAAATGAGGCACATCGTTGGTTACATACACATCACCCCCTATCAAATCATCGTATTTAAAAAGGTCTTCTCTGTGATTGATACGAAGCAAAATTGCCCTTGATACATCTAATCCTGCTCCTCCGCCTATGCCTATTACGGCATCGCATTTTTCGTTATCATATACATCTACGCCCTTGTATACATCCGACTTCACAGGGTTTTTATGAATATCAAAAAACACTGTAGCACCTAAGCCAGCAGACTTGATATTATTGACGATAGTGGTAAAAAAATCCAACTTCGCTACATTAGAATCGGTGACTATAAGCGGGTGTTTAATGTGGTTTTGTTGGAGATAAGAAGGTAGTTCTTTGACTACTCCCGCACCAAATCGAATGGTAGTGGGAAAATTAAATTGTGAAAGCATAGCGGTGTTTTGTTCAAAAGTCAAAAATAAGGATTCTTTTAACTAGTAGATATAAATTGAAGGCGTTTAAGTAGGCTTGTATTAAGTATTGATATAAATCAAAGATTGTCAATTAGTTAGTATGGGCATTTAAAAACGTCTTATTTTAAGGTGATTATGTAGGTAAAAAAATCAACAATCTATTTGACTTATATTAATATAATGATTATGTTTACTGAAATTTCTTAAAAAATAATTATGAAAAATATCTACACGCTACTTGTCAGTATATTGTTGACAGTTTCTGCAACAGCACAAACAGCAGCATCCTATAATTTTTCACAGTCATCAGGCACTTATACTGCTATTACTGGAGGAACGCTATTTGCTACTGCTGTGGATAATGGTGTCTATGGTGGCACGGCTGGCTTACTACCCTTTACCTTTACTTTTAATGGTACTGGCTATACTACTTTTAGGGTAAGTACCAATGGATTCATTACATTAGGAAATGCAACTACTCCAAGTTCATCAGTGTATGTGCCCTTATCAAATACTGGTGCAGCGTATAATAATTGTATCTCAGCTTTAGGGGCTGATTTGAAATCAACAGTTAGATTTGAAGTGCTCGGTACTACGCCAAATCAAGTGGCTGTAATACAATGGAGCGATGCTTTTAGGTACTCTGCAAGTACTTCAGAAAATTTAAGCTTTCAGGTAAGGCTTTATGAAACGTCAAATAAGATAGAAATTGTTTATGGACCTATGACTACCGTTACTTATGCATCTGCATTAGGTCAGGTTGGTCTCAAAGGTGGCGCCAGTACGGACATAAATAATGTTTCTTTTACCAATGCAACGCTTACAGGTTATACTTATACTAGAAGTTGGGATAAACTTATAACTGCATCTAGCAGTACGGATGCCGTAGTTATAACTACAGGGCTTTCTCCTGCATCTGGAACCACTTTGACTTGGTCTCCATCTTCATGTGCTCAGCCTACAGTTACCGCCACAGCTTCGTCTATTACGGCTGGAGGATTCACTGCAAGTTGGACAAACAGTGCTACCTATGCTTCGGGCTACAATGTAAGATGGAGGAAGGTAGATGAATTGCCCACTGTAGCTTCTTGGGCTACACCTACAGTTGTAGCTGCAGGTAGCTCTAGCTATGCAGTAACAGGCTTAAACTCTAGTACTTATTATATATACAGTGTAGAGGGGCTTTGTAGCGGAAGCTCAAGGAGCAATTATTCTCAGGTTTCCACTACTAACTCTACAAATACGAGAGGCTTAGTACAAACCTCAGCGGCAGTACCTACAATAACATCTTACACCCCCAATAGTAACCTTTGTTTTGGAGGCGGTCAAACGGTAACAATTACAGGTACAGACTTTGCTGGAGTAAATGCTGTGAAATTTAACGGAACGAATGCAACATCTTATACTATTGTAAACGCAACTACTATTACTGCAGTCACTCCCGCTAGTTTAACAGCAGGAAATTTAACTGTAGCCAACACAGCTGGTACGGCTACAGGAGCGGCTTA
>CALAYL010000001.1 GCA_937894725.1 uncultured Bacteroidota bacterium | reverse complement strand
GGGGCTAAGGGCGATACGGGCGCAACGGGTGCACAAGGCAACACTGGTAGCACAGGAGCTACTGGCCCACTAGGGCCTGCTGGTGGCGATTTGACAGGCACATATCCAAACCCAACGGTGGTTGCCCTCCAAGGAAATGCAGTGAGCAATCAAGCTCCACTAGCTAATGATGTTTTATCTTGGAATGGTACTAGCTGGGTACCCAATGATGCCAATAGCTTATTTTGGAAACTCAATGGCAATAGCGGAACAAACCCGACCACCAATTTTATAGGAACTACAGATGCACAAAGCTGGGTAGTTCGCACTAGCAATACAGAAAGAATGCGCGTACTGGCTTCTGGTCAAGTGGGCATAAACACTAATGCACCAACAGAGTTTTTAGAACTTGGCAATGGTGCACAGCTAAGCTTTCGAGCTATCGCTTCTTCACCTATAGACCCAGGCGATATCCTATTTAAAAACTTTGATGCCACGCTCAAAGCGCGTATTTGGTCTATTCCAAATAAAACACAAGGATTGTTACTAAATGGTACTGGCACTCCAACACCTGCCATGTTTATAGACTCTTTATACAATGTAGGTATCGGTACTGGTCAAACCTTGGCAGCTGCAAGACTTCAGGTATTTGGCGGGGGCGGTCTTACTAAAGATTTATTAGTCAATGGAAGAATTCAAACAGGTGATGCTGCTGGTAGTGGTGGTGTTTGGTTAAACGGAAATACTGGCGATGCATTTGTAGGGAATTTTAATACCTCTTTTGGCTTTTGGACACCCAATAAAACTAATGCTGTACAGGTGCTTAAAACAAATGGATTTGTAGGAATTGGTACTGGCAATCCGCTTACCCCTTTACAAGTATTGACCCCATCAAATGGAACTGCATCCATCCAAGACTACAGCAATAACTTAACGGGTATCTCTCTCAACAACGATTTGACCCTAAGTGGATACAATATAATGAGTGGTATTTCAGATAAAAATCTCTATCTCAATCGACCTACGGGAAACAGCCTCTATTTTAGAATGAATAATACGGATGAAGGTCGATTTACTCCTAACGGAAATCTACGAATAGGAGGTATAAATCATCCTACTACCGCGCCCATTTTAGCTGACCAAACCAGTGTAAGGCTGAGTGTTGTAAATGGATTTTCATCTTTTGGAGGGTACAACAATGACCCAATCGTAAACAACGCCACCCCTGGAGCCACATGGTACAATGGTGTAGGTGCTTTAGCTATCGGTATCAATAGAGATGCAGGCAAAAGTGGGATCGATTTCTGGAACACTACATCACACAATCAAGTAGCAGCTAACAATAATGTTGATAGAGGGTTTTATTTTAGACGATATTCTAATACTGGAGCAGAACAACTTTTGGGGCGAATAGAGGGAGATGGCAAGTTTTATGGTACTAGCTTTACCAATACAAGTGATATACGTGCAAAGCGTGATTTTGCAGATTATCCATCTGCTTTAGCTAAAATTATGAAAGTAAATTCTTATACCTATTCATTAATAGATCATAGTTTCGATAATCAAGGTAAATTACAATTTACAGAGATTATTAAAACTAGTGATTTCGGATTTAAGGCACAAGAGTTATATGAAATTTTACCAGAGCTAGTTCACAAGCCTAAAGATGAGAGCAAAGAACTTTGGGGCATAGATTATAGCAAAATGACGGTAGTTCTCACTAAAGCGGTGCAGGAAATGCAAGCTGAAATTGAAGCACTCAAGCAAGAGATTAAAAGCTTGAAGGCAAAATAAAGACTACGCCCGCTCGGCTACAATTACCCAATAACCAAAAATGAAGTCATTGTTGATTTTATGTTTAGAAATGAAAATGAAACCATGCTTTTCTAAAAAAGAAATATATTCGTCAAGGTCATACTGATGAGGATGGAGTAAATCGCCAGGTATAAGCCTGAAAAGGTGTTTCAGAAACGAAAAATTATGTGCGTCTATTCCCAATGCTAGTTTTCCCAAAGGTCGAGTAGCACTTGATAAAATAGCGAATGCCTTTTCTATATCAGCTACATGGTTGATTGCATTTAAACAAAATACAATTTCAAAGGTTTTTTTAGAAGAAAAATCCTCCATTTTTTGGTGCAAAAATGTTGTATGCGTATAATCACTTTTTGAAAAAAAGGGCAACTCGATTTCATAGCTATCAATCAATGGATCGACTGCTACCAAAAGCTTCTGCCATGTTTCGTTTAGCAACGCCACCCCAAAAGGTCCACATCCAAAGTCTATAAGATTATCAGCGTTGCGGATATCTTGCACTATACCTATCTTTTCAAAAAGCCGTTTCCAATAGGTCGTTTTCCAGGCTATATAATCTTGCTTAGACTTATTGGCCGTATATCGCTTCCACCATTTCAATTCCAGCCACTGTGCCAATTTCCATTTCCACATTAGAGTATCTTTTTATTGTGTATTTTGTTAGTAAACCTCAATCGACAACAAGATATACACAATTATCAAAATTTAATTTGTACAGAAAAATAAACAGTTAATTTTACCCTGCTGTATGTCGCTCTACCGTCTTGATTAAAATCGAGAAGGAAAGTCCGGACAACAAAGAGTACCGCTCCACCTAACGGATGGAGGCTGATGAAAGTCAGGCTAGATAGTGCCACAGAGAATAACCGCCTCCCACGCCTGCGTAGGGGGTAAGGGTGAAAATGTGCGGTAAGAGCGCACGTGCTGCGAGGGTAACCTCACAGTAGGGTAAACCTAGCGGGTTGAAAGCCCATGTACACCAGCGATGGAGAGCTACTCGCTCGATGTTGGGGGGTTGGGTGCTAAAGGTATCGGGCGACCGATATCGCAGATAAATGGTAGAGCGTTTGCCTAGGCAAGCGACAGAATCCGGCTTATAGGCATACAGTATTTTAAAAAAAACGAAACGATAAAAAAGCAACTATGCCAAATATACTGATAGCCGATGATGAGAAAGCCATTCGCAAAACCCTACGAGAAATCTTGGAGTATGAAAACTACAAAGTAGATGAAGCTGAAGATGGTCAAAAAGCATACGAAATGCTGAAGGATGGCGAGTATGATGTAACACTCTGCGACATCAAAATGCCCAAAATGGATGGAATGGAGGTTCTCGAGAAATTGAAAAAAGAAGGACTCGAAACCCAAATCATCATGATATCGGGGCATGGTACTATAGATACAGCCGTAGATGCCGTCAAAAAAGGAGCGTTTGATTTTATATCAAAACCACCCGATTTGAATCGCCTTTTGATTACCGTGAGGAATGCCCTTGACAAATCAACACTCGTTACCGAAACTAGAGTACTCAAACGCAAGGTATCTAAGACCCGAGAGATAGTAGGCGAATCGCCTGCTATTGGCAAAATAAAAGACACTATAGAGCGAGTAGCCCCTACCGATGCTCGTGTGCTCATCACAGGCGAAAATGGCACAGGTAAAGAACTTGTAGCTCGTTGGCTACATGAAAAATCGAAACGTGCAGATATGCCATTGATTGAGGTAAACTGCGCAGCCATTCCATCAGAACTTATCGAAAGTGAGCTTTTTGGTCATGAAAAGGGAGCCTTTACCTCCGCCATCAAACAAAAACAAGGCAAATTTGAGCTCGCCAATGGCGGCACTCTTTTTCTAGATGAAATAGGTGATATGAGCCTTTCTGCCCAAGCTAAAGTGCTCAGAGCATTACAAGAAAATAGAATTTCTCGTGTGGGTGGCGACAAAGATATTATGGTAGATGTGCGTGTGATAGCAGCCACCAATAAAGACCTTACCCTAGAGATAGAAGAGGGTAGATTTAGAATGGATTTATATCATCGATTGAGTGTGATTATCATCCATGTACCCACCCTCAATGATCGCGAAGACGATATACCACTACTAGCAGAAAGGTTTGTAAAAGAAGTATGTGAAGACTATGGTGTACCAAAAAAAATCATCACTCCAAAGGCACTCGAAGAGTTAAAAAATATGAAGTGGGAGGGCAATATACGCGAACTACGCAACGTGATTGAGCGACTCATCATTTTGAGTGAGGGTAAAATCACCGATGATGATGTAAAGCTTTTTGTGACAAACATACATGTCAAAAATACACCTACCGATATCTTTGATCAGTTTGATAAATTTCAAGACTTTAAAGAACACATGGAAAAACTCTTTATCGAACACATGCTCAAGCGCTACAACTGGAATGTGTCAAAGACCGCAGAAGTACTAGATATCCAGCGTTCACACTTGTACAATAAGATTGAAAAATTTGATTTGAGAAGAGGTTAAATCAAAAATGATACACCTTCCCTTCAATAGCTAACTCGCTGTTTTCAAAGACAGACTTACACTCTTCGAGTAATAGATTCAAGTCATCATATCGTGCAGAATAATGTCCCACTATTAAGTGGCCTACTCCTGCTTTTTGCGCTATGGTAGCGGCTTGAATGGTAGTGCTGTGAAAAGTTTCGGCCGCACGTGCCGTATGTTCTTTTTTGAAAGTAGCTTCATGATACAACATTTCTACACCCTTTATTTGCGCTACAAAATCTTCTGTATAAATGGTATCACTACAAAACGCATAACTCGATGGCTTGTGAGGATCTAAGGTGAGTTCTCTATTCGTGACCACTGTACCTTTTTTATCACTAAAATCTGCACCTTGTTTGATAGCGGCTATTTCAGCCACAGGTATCTGATACTCATGTATTTTTTCGGGTATGATGCGCCTCATACCTTCCTTTTCTCTAAACAAAAAACCAGTCGTGGGTATGCGATGTTTTAGTGGTATCGTTTCTACACTTAGTAGTGGAGAGTTAAAAATTATCTCTGGCTTTGCATCTTGTGTTTTAAAAAAGTGAATCGTAAACTTCAATATCGTTCTTGAATATTTAAAATGAGTCGTTACGATTTCTTCAAGACCCTCTGGACCGTAGATATATAGCGGAGTTTCACGATAGTTGAGATTAAAAGCAGAGAGCAACCCCATCAATCCAAAAAAATGATCGCCATGCAAATGAGAAATAAAAATATGGTCGAGTCGGCCTCGTTTGATACTGTATTTAGCCATTTGCAACTGCGTACCCTCCCCACAATCTATCAAAAACCCTTGTCCACTGTGCTGTATATAATGACTAGTAGGATGGCGGTCGTAGGCGGGTATAGCTCCACTAGAGCCTAGTATAGTGAGTTCAAATTGCATTTTTTATCCTCGCAGATCTCTGTCAAGCTCTTCCATCATCACATAGTCTATTGATTCGGCTAGTGTAGGTACAATGGTTAGAATTGACTCTAATTGCGATATTTTAATCAGTTTTTGGATATGTGGATTGATATTTGTGATCACAAAAGTACCTTTGTTTTCTTTGGCGAGACGAACACCTACCAATAGCGCACTCAAGCCTGACGAATCAATAAATACAACCTTGGCTAAGTCAAGAATTACATTCTTGAAACCATCGCGCTGTAGCCCTAGCATCTCCGATTTTAGGTTTGGAGAATAGTTGCTAAGTAATTTTTCTTCCTCCAATTGAAGGATACAAAATCGCTCGCGTTTATCTAATGAAAATTTCATAGCCTCTGTTATTGTATCCAAATATAACAGTAAATTAAAACTTGTCAAGCCTTTTGTTGGATGTTTATAATCAAACACCTATTTTTATTTCAAAATTTATATTATGAATTATCGATATTTATTGTTTATCATCACTTTTTGCGTTTGGTCACACGGCTATGCCCAACGAGGCGAAATTAAAGATGCCATACATCAAAAATATGAAAATGAACATGGCCCAGAAGGTACAGGAGCCCTCAATCAATGGCTATACGGAAATTTAATGAATGTAAAAGTAGCACCAGAATATCTTTTTCCGCTATCGCTCAACATGCATTTGACAGATTACAAAAACGGACAAGTAAAATCCGAATCAGACTTGACCTATTTTATCAATGCAGAAAAAGAACTTTTTGCGACTGACATGTCAGACAATAAAAAATCTAAGTCTGCCATGCTTAGCATATATGATTATGCTCAAAATGCGATAGTAATGATAGATAAAAACGAAAAAACAATCATGGCTTTTACGCTAAACGCATTTATGAGTAAAGCTACTCAAGACAAGATGAAATCTGGTGAAGCATTGGCTGAAAAAAGCAAAGGGGTTGATTGTAAAAAAACGGGGAAAACAAAGCAAATAAAGGGATACAACTGCGAAGAGTACATTTGTACCAATGAGGAAAAAAACACACGAACAGAAATGTGGATAGCAAACTCGCTTTTCGCAAAAGAGTTATTGAGCTCTTTAAAACTGCCTATGTTTAGCAGCCTTACTTATACTCCTAGTGGAATGATTTTGGAGGCCACAACTTTCAAAAATAATCTGCCCGAAAACAAACTTGAAGTAATGGATATAAATACTAAAGCCAACTTTACACAAAGTACATCTGGTTATTCTATCAACGGCAAATAACAACTGCTTATAAAGCAAGTTCGCAACACACAGGACAATGATCAGAATGGACGGCATCTTGAAAAATGGCTGATGCCGTTATTTTATCCTTCAATGACTCAGTCGCAGCTATATAATCTATCCGCCAACCTTTATTGTTTTTGCGAGCACCAGCTCGGTAACTCCACCACGAATATTGATCCGGTTGAGCATTAAAAAGTCGAAATGTATCTATAAAACCTGTGTCAAAAAACTGACTCATCCACGCTCGCTCCTCAGGCTTAAAACCAGAAGTATCCTTATTTCTAATAGGGTCGTGAATGTCGATTTCTTTATGACAAATATTATAATCACCGCAAAGCAAAAATTGCGGCCGAGTTTTTTTCAGATCGACCGTGTAGGCCAGCATCGCTTCAAGGTATTCCATCTTCACCCCCTGTCGTAAATCGCCCGTAGTACCACTCGGAAAATAGGCAGACATCACACTCAAGTCACCAAAATCTGCTCTGATATTTCGCCCCTCAAAGTCATACTCAGCTATACCTATACCTCGAACGATATTATCAGGTTTCATTTTTGAAAAAATAGCTACCCCACTGTAGCCCTTTTTTTCTGCTGGAAAAATGGCACAGTGATAGCCCAACTCCTCAAAAGAGCCTGCATCAAAATCTGCTTCAGCTACTTTTATCTCTTGCAAACAAAGCACATCTGGCTGCACCGTTTTGAGCCAATCAATCAATCCATTTTTGACAGCTGCTCTTATGCCATTTACATTATAGCTTACTATTTTCATAACTTCACTTTTGATACAAAAGTATAAGAAAAGGTAGTGATTAGCGGCTTATACCTATAAAATTTCTTAACAGCAAGGGATAAAACTTTGTGATACCGTACAGTTGCACCATTTTTGCTTGTTATAAAACAGTACTTTTAGTTTCGTATGAAAAAACTATTGCTCTTATTTGCGCTAAACTGCTCGATGTTATTGACATTCGGTCAAGTGCGTTTTTATGGTCAATTCAACACTAAATCTACTCCGCTCAATCAAAACATCCAGCTTTCGTACACCATCGAAAATGCCGAAGGGCAAAACTTGAAACTCCCAAACCTTAACGACTTTCAAGTGCTGAGTGGTCCACACACTTCGCAAAGTATGCAGTGGGTCAATGGCAATATGTCGCAATCTATTTCGTACTCCTACATTTTAAAACCTAAAAAAGAGGGCAATTTTAAACTCGGAAAGGCGAGTATAAACGTGGGTGGTGCTACCCTCGAGTCGAATGAGCTGACGATCCAAGTCACAGCAGCATCACAGCAGCAACAAAGAAGAAACAATAATCCATTTGGTTATGATCCGTTTGAAGACCCATTTGGCGGAGACCCGTTTGATATATTTTCACAACCATCACAGCAAGACGAACCTACTCCCTCAAATGAGGGTGATATAGATAAACAAGTACGCGAAAATCTATTTTTGCGAATGACAACGAGCAAAAACAAGGTGTATGTAGGCGAACACCTTACTGCTACTTTGAAACTTTATTATAGACTCAATTTTGGCAATACACAAATGGCCAAAGCACCTAGGTTTGATGGCTTTTGGAGTCAAGAAGTGACCATGGACCCAAATCAAAAACCTCGTATAGAAAAAGTAAATGGGCAAGATTTTTATGTGATTGATGTGCAGAAATATGACCTCTATCCCCAACGGACAGGCAATCTGCAAATTTCTGGCACAGAGCTAAGTATGATTGTACAAGCTCAAATACAAAGCCGCAGGCGCAGTGTTTGGGATATGTTTGGTGGAGCACAGCTCAAAAATATCCAATACAAACCTACAAGCAATGCGATAAGTATCTATGTTGAGGAACTGCCAAAGGATGGCAAACCAGCCGATTTTTCGGGAGCTGTAGGGCAGTTTGAGATGGAGGCAAAATTATCAAACAATAAAGTTAAAACAGATGAAGCTGTTACACTTTCTGTTAAGCTAAAAGGAACAGGAAATTTAAAAACGATTGAACTTCCAAAACCTACATTGCCAGATGGATTCGAAGCCTTTGACCCCAAGACTAAAGATGCCATAGTGGGGGTATCAGGGTCAAAACAAGCAGACCATTTATTGATACCTCGCCAACCAGGTCAATATAAAATTGAGGCTATTCCATTTTCCTATTTTAATCCCGAAACAGGCAAGTATGTTTCCTTAAAATCGAGTGAATTTGAGGTTATTGTTGAAGGTGCTCCTTCAAAATCTATAGTCGAAAACAATCCTGCCATATCAAATCGTAGTCAAGTAAAAGAATTGGGTCAAGATATTAGATATATCAAAACCGAACCAGCATTTGATGATGCCGATATGCGATTCATTGGCTCTCCGCTACATTATGGGCTTATGTTATCGCCCATATTGTTTTTCATAGGGGCATTTGCTTATAAGAAAAAGCAACTAGCCGAAAACAGCGATGTAGTAGGTGCCCGCATCAAAAAGGCCACTAAAATGGCGAGAAAACGATTGGAAGTAGCCAGCAAATATTTAAAATCAAATCAGTCAAAGTTATTTTATGATGAAGTTTCTCGGGCTATTCTCGGTTACTTGAGCGATAAGTTGCAGATACCCGTTGCTGATCTTTCAAAAGAAAATATAGTAGCCAAATTAGCAGTCAAAAACATAGATCAAGCGCAAATAGATGCAGTCAAAAAAACACTTGAGCGCTGCGATATAGCACTTTATAGTAACCAAGATAGTAGTGCGGATATGGATGCACAATATCAACAGGCAATACAATTAATCACTTCACTAGACCAAAAACTTTTGAAATGAAAAATCTATTTATTGTTTTAGGATTATTGATGGCTTGCACAGTGCGCGCTAACGATGCTGAGGTTTTTGCAAAAGCAAATACACTTTACAAGCAGCAACAATTTGATGAAGCATTAAAACTATATTCCGACTTACAAAAAAAACATCCTACATCAGCCACACTCAATTTCAATATCGGCAATACTCTTTTCAAAAAAGGAGAGCTCGCCTTGGCTATTGCTTCTTTTGAAAGAGCAAAACGATTTAGGCCCGATGATGAAGACATCCAACATAACCTTCTCTTCGCAAAAGCAAGTACATTTGATAAAATCGATAAACAAAACCACTCAATAGGTGTATTATTTTTAAATCAGGCCAATGGCATTTTAAATTCATACGGTTGGACATGGGCATCCATAATAAGCTGTTGGCTTGCCTTAGTCGCTTTATTGCTTTTTCTATTTACAAATAAATTTAAAAAAGTAGGCTTCTTTACAGGCATTGTTTTGGGCGTTTTTAGTATAGTCTTTTTATTGATTGGCAAAAAAATATTTAGCATCGAAAACCGATGCAACAGCGGGGTAATCGCAGTAGAAAAAACCTTTATAAAAAGCGCACCAGACGATAGTGCCTCAGATTTATTTGTACTACACGAAGGTACCGAAGTGCTTATGCTCGACCATGTAGATGGCTATGCAAAAATAAGGCTTGATGATGGCAAAACGGGTTGGGTACAGCAACAAGACATGTTGACAATTTAATTATTTAAAAATAAAACATGTATCTTGGCAGTCAATATTTTATAACAAAAATCATATAACTATGAGTATGCTCAAAGAATTTAAAGAATTTGCCATGAAAGGCAGCTTAATTGACATTGCTGTTGCTTTCGTAATGGGAGGTGCGTTTGGTAAGGTCACTAGCTCATTTATAGATGGTATCGTAATGCCGCCTATCAATCTAATTTCTGGTGGTGGACAAGATGGAAAAATAGTACTCCGTGACGGTGTAGCGGCAATATCTGATGCAGCTGGAACCGTGGTAACACCCGCAGTTGCAGAAGTAGCGATTACGTATGGCGCATTCATTAGTGCTGGTATCAACTTTTTGATAGTGGCTTTTGTAATGTTTATGGTGATAAAAGCGGTAAACAAGATGAAAAAACCAGAACCAGAAATAGCAGCAGCACCAGCAGGCCCTACACAAGAAGAGCTTTTGACACAAATCAGAGATTTGCTCAAAAAATAATTTTCAGAAAAATGAAATGTATAGTCGCCTCGAATCATTTCGGGGCGATTTGCTTTTTAAAACTTGCCTACTCGTAGAAAAACACCCCCAAATACACCTCCTACACGATAACTTTTAACCCGGTAATAGTTTTCCCCAAACACTGCCCTAGCCCCAATGCTAGCCCCTACTCTAAAGTTTTTGTGCGCATTCCAAACACCATTGAGCGATGGGATTACAATTGCATAGTTAAGCACCTTACGTTGATTGACCGATGGGTCTGTAAATTTGGCATCTGCCCAACCCACAGAGATTTCAGGATTAAACGAAAAACGCTTATTCCAAAAGGCTATATAACCTACATTTAGCGAGGCAGACTGACTTGAAGCACCTACATATCCAGACTTATCAATAAGCGGTAGCAATTTCACCACATTGACTGGAGTGGAAAGGATATTGTATCGAACACCTACATAGATTTTATGATTGATAAGCCAGTTGATACCCGCCCCAGAAATCATCGATGCCTTATCAAACACAAAGGCCCCATATCCCTCAGGTTGAATGAAAAAAGCGTGATGTAGAGGTTTGCGCTTTAGTGTGTCCGTATGCAGCGAATCTGTCTGCGCAAAGAGCGTACTCATCGCAAATACCAAAAAAAATAATAATTTGCCTCTCATAATAAACCACAAAATACAATATACTTTCTCAAAGTGTAACAACAATGAAAAGATTTATTTTAGCAGACCAAACAATTATATGTACGCAATCGTAGATGTAGAAACCACAGGTAATCATCGCGGAGGTGACCGAATCATAGAGATAGCCATCATCATAACCGATGGTGAAAAAATTATAAGAGAATACCAAACGCTCGTAAATCCACAAAAAAGCATCAACCCTTATGTCGAAAAACTTACGGGCATTTACGAATCGATGGTCAAAAGTGCCCCCACTTTCAGTGAAGTGGCCGATGAGGTTTTTAATTTACTGAATGGTCAAGTTTTTGTGGCACACAATGTGAATTTTGATTACACCCTCGTAGAAGGAGAACTCAATAGAGCTGGTATTTCTTTCAACGCCTCTCAGATAGATACTATAGCCTATGCGCGAAGAGTATTTCAAGGACTGCAATCCTACTCATTGGGCAATGTGTGCGACTCGCTCGGCATACCCCACTTAGATAGACACCGAGCCTATGGCGACACACTAGCTACCACCCAGCTTTTTCACCTTCTACTCCAAAAAGATAATGATAGGAGTTCTCTAAAAGCTATGTTACAGCAAGGTTTAGACGAAAAATGCTTACCTCCTTTACTAACCAAAGAAAAAATATTATCGTTACCGGCCACCACAGGACTGTTGAGTTTTCGTACCAAAAATGGTTTACTATTTGCCATAGAAGCTACAAAAAATATGCGCAAAAAAGCTATCGACAAATTGCAAATGTGGTTTAGTGATATAGCATTTAAAAGCCTTTTTGAAAGTATAGCCGATGTAGAAATAGTAGCCACTGGCAATGAGCTGATCGCTAAAATTATGAAAGAAGAGGTTGTCGCTAATGAGCGACCATTAGTCGGAAAAGTAATCTCATCAAGACCTCCTGCTTACGCCATTATGATAGAAAACAATAGCCTGGGCATAGCACAGTTAAAAATCACCTATCAAAAAGAAATCGAAGACCAAGCGCACATTCTATTTACCTCGAGAACTTACGCCAAAAAAGCGGCTGAAAAGATAATGGATGAGGGGCATTTTTATGGCATTTATCAACAAATCATAACCCAACCAAACGAAGCAGCTAAGGAAACACAGATCCAAAACTACAACACACAACTTACCAAAGCCCTATTGAGCAGCACCTATCGATCTCCCAATCAAATCATTATAGACAAAGCTGCCGACAACCAACACCTTTCGGTAGTATGGATAGAAAAAGGAAAATACAAGGGGTGGTCAACTATAGAAAAAGACCAAGCTATTACACAAGACCAACTATCTGAATTGATACCATTCAAAACAGAGACTTCAGAGATTCAAAAAGCAATTCGAAATCATCTCAAAAAAACAAAAGTACAACGACTCATTCGATACTAGTAGGTAGCCGTTTGGTTTTTACTGCCTATTTTTTTTATTTTTGCACTCTAAATAAAGAATACCTATGGAAGTAAGTGATGTAATAGCTGATGTAAAGTCTCAAATGGATAAAGCAATAGCGCACTTTGAGTATGAACTCTCCAAAATCAGAGCAGGCAAAGCCTCACCTTCGATGGTAAACGATGTGATGGCCGATGCCTATGGCACCTTGTCGCCCATTAGCCAACTCGCCAACATAACTACTCCAGACGTACGTACTATCACCATTCAGCCTTGGGATGCCTCTTTGCTTCAACCAATTGAGCGAGGTATTATGATGGCCAACATTGGTTTGACCCCACAGAGCGATGGCAAAATAATCCGTCTCAATATACCACCTATGACCGAAGAGCGTAGAAAAGAACTCGTAAAACAAACAAAAGTTGAGGCCGAGCATTGCCGAGTTTCGCTACGTACCGCTCGTAGAGATGGCAACGAAGTCATCAAGAAAATGGTAAAAGACGGTTTAGCTGAAGATAGCGGCAAGCAAGCCGAAGAGCAAATTCAGTCACTTGTAAATGACTTCTCTTCAAAGGTAGATAAGCACCTTGAGATCAAAGAAAAAGAAATAATGACCGTATAATAAAAAAGCCTGCTGAAATCAGCGGGCTTTTTTATTGACGGTCAGAAGGTAATTATCTCACGCAAGTAAACTCTGCTTCCAATTTTACCGGACTGCCGTTTATCACCGTATCCAAAGCAGGAGCAGTGTAAACAAAATTACTCTTTTCGAGCTTAGTGATTTTATATACAGCCGTTATTCCTCCCGCCTCTATCACTTTCACACTCTTGCCATCCGATGCCATATCGTACGTAAAAACCGTAGGAGCAGAGCCAGATAGGTTGATAGTGCCCGAACAAAGCTGTGTTTTTTTACTATCACATTTTTCAAATTCGATAGATGCATCTGTATAGCCTAGTTGAGCCAAATCAATCGAAAATCCTAAAACTGTGATTTTTGAATATCGCCATTTACCTTCAAGTTTATTGAGTGCTTGTTGCTCTTTAGAACATGCCGACAATAACAGGATAAGCGCCAATGCGACTACCGAAAATGGGATTTTTTGCTGTTTCATAGATAGGGGTTTTTGTTTATAAAATAATTTAAGATATGGTAAAGGTAGCCATATTATTATTCAAAAGAAAATGACTGCTTTATACAAACACACATTTTTTTTCAATCAAAAAAAAGGGCTAAACACAATATCATTTTAGTTTATCGTTATATACTAAAATACATTGCATGAAACATTTCAACTCTCGTCCCACATTTTTATTCAACATAGCTAATCAAGAGGCGGTGCTCGAGGCTCAATATTTTGCTAAAGAAGAAAAAGCCACCTCTGCACTCATCAAGTCTGCGGTAGCTGCAGATCAAAAATCACCTTCGCGTACTTCGTTGCAGCTTATTAGAAAATATATCATACGCCACTCGGAGCTATTGCCTTCCTAAATAAGGGAAAATTATCGTTTTTAGCGACTAAAATCCGTCAATTCTGTACTACTCCTGTGATAATGTTGAAAAACATAGCGATTTCAATACATTGATAATCTGTTAATTACAATAAAATAGTAAATTATTTAGTCTAAATACTAACATTTTTAGTAAAAAGTATTACCATTGCAATGCGAAACGATTTTTTATCTTTAAAAAAACAAACCATGGCAGCCGCAGCAGAAGACAAAGACAAAAAAGAAAAACTAAAAGCCCTCCAACTGACTATCGATAAACTCGACAAGTCATACGGCAAAGGCACCATAATGAAACTAGGCGATTCAAAGATTTTGGCTGTTGAAGCTATCTCAACTGGATCTATCGGGTTAGATATTGCACTAGGCATAGGCGGGCTGCCCAAAGGAAGAATCGTAGAAATATATGGCCCTGAATCTTCGGGTAAAACGACACTAGCTATTCAAGCCATAGCGAGTGCGCAGCGTGCAGGAGGTATTGCCGCTTTTATAGATGCAGAACACGCATTCGATAAAAGCTATGCCGAAAAATTGGGTGTAGATGTAAACAACCTACTCATTTCACAGCCAGATGATGGTGAGCAAGCGCTCGATATAGCAGAACATCTTATTCGCTCTGGCGCCATCGATATATTGGTTATTGACTCTGTAGCAGCATTAGTACCTAGAGGCGAGATAGAAGGCGAAATGGGCGATTCAAAAATGGGACTCCATGCTCGACTCATGTCGCAAGCTATGCGAAAACTAACAGGTAGTATCAGCAAAACAGGTTGCTGCTGTATATTTATCAATCAGCTTCGTGAAAAAATAGGCGTAATGTTTGGTAATCCTGAAACAACTACCGGAGGTAATGCGCTTAAATTTTACGCATCAGTACGATTGGACATACGTAGGATGGCACAAATAAAAGAGAAAGAAGAAATACTTGGCAACCGTACCAAAGTGAAAGTGGTGAAAAACAAAATGGCACCGCCATTTAAAACTACCGAGTTTGATATTATGTATGGCGAAGGAGTGTCGAAAGTAGGCGAAATAGTAGATATAGGCACAGAACTAGAGATTATTCAAAAATCGGGTTCATGGTACAGCTATGGCACTACCAAACTAGGACAAGGACGCGAAAGTGTAAAACAACTCTTTCACGACAACCCCGAACTCGCGAATGAGATAGAAGATAAAATAAGAGCAAAGTTTTTGGCGGGAGTAGAAATAGTAAAAACAGAACCTGTAGAAGAAGTGGAATAGCCTTTTTTCTAAATGCTCATTAAACAATATATTAGACCAAGGTGAACACATATTCCCTTGGTCTTTTTTTTTAAAACGATATAGCAATGAGAATAATTTGCAACTACCTACCAAACACAGCAAGATTTAATTTCAAAAAAATTAACTTTATACGACAAAAAGGAAAGTATGTATAAAGCCATTTTAGTAGCGAGCGGAGGTGCACTAGGGAGTGTGCTGCGATGGTATATGGGGGCGGTGGTATCTAAACCTGAGCATACATTTCCTTATCACACCTTTATCGTCAATGTAGTTGGCTCTTTACTTATGGGTATGGGTGCAGCTTGGCTACTCAAAAACCAATCGGCTGACGAATTGAGGTTGTTTTTACTCACCGGCTTTTGTGGTGGATTTACCACATTTTCAGCATTTTCAATGGAGGGCCTTCAGCTCATTCAAACACAACAATACAGCTCCTTTGGTATCTACATCTTAGCTAGTTTATTACTCGGGGGATTGGCTGT
The DNA here is from genome assembly GCA_937894725.1 of uncultured Bacteroidota bacterium. Taxonomy (GTDB): domain Bacteria; phylum Bacteroidota; class Bacteroidia; order Chitinophagales; family LD1; genus CALAYL01. The sequence continues at coordinate 19,127 of CALAYL010000001.1, read as the reverse complement.
TTTTATAGGTTATAATTTTATGTCTTGATAAGAAAGCAAATATTGTCTCCTCTCTTTATGCTATACACGCTGTTGAGTAGCGTAGGAGTGCTTGGTTGGTGGTTAATTGTTGGCATACAGCCACAAGTCATATTACTACATCTACTTTGGATTATACCTTTTCATCTCATAGTTTCCATAGGCATAGGCATAGTACGAATAGATGTTTTAAAAGGCGTAATCAGCACAGGCTATATCGCATTTTTGCTATTATTCTATTTGCTCATAGGGGGTAGCGTATCTCAGTGGGGCGATTATGTTACCGTCAAAATCATGAGCACCTATGTGTATTCATTTTTGCTTTTTTGCAAAAGCATTCATCTTTCACCTTGGATTGCCATACTCGTATTTTTAGTGTACTTGATATTTATCGAAAGATTTGTTTTCTACTTCAAAAACACATTTTTCAAAAAATTTGATTCCTCATTTAGCATCTACATTACCCTGGCACTGTTGCTGACAGGACTTTTGGTTAGCAAGCGATATTTTCATAAACGCGGTGAACCAATGCTAGTCTTTTGCTTTGACCACATGTGGGGTCTGACTGATAATCCATTTTTCTCTACACACCGCATCGCTGTAGGACTAGCAGATAAAAAACTATTTAATGAATACTCAAATCACACACAATATCCACTCAAAAAAAACATCGTGCTCATTGTCTGTGATGCACTGAGGGCAGACCATATGCCTATGTATGGATATGAAAGAAACACCGCTCCATTTCTAAATGAATTGTATAAAAACCAGCAATTAAAAAAGATAGCTTTTTGTGTCACCTCATCAGCTTCTACCACCTGCGGTATTCCGAGTTTATTGCTTTCGAGAAGATGGAAAGACTGTGCGGTCGATGGTTTCAATCTCTTCAAACTATTGCATGCCAAAGGTTTCAAGACACACGCTATCATAGCAGGCGCACATAAAGAATGGTACAATCTCGCTAAGTTTTATACCGATGATTGTGATTTTTATTTTGATGGTAAGGATTCCAAAAACTATTATTTCAAAGATGATAGAGTGATTCTTGAAGGTCTGGAAAAAGCTGCTGTAAAATCGAATCAAGCAGCCTTCTTTTACCTCCATATTCAATCGCCTCATGCTTCAGCGCTACTTCGCGATTCGTTTATCATTTATAGCCACAGCACATTGAGCGATCCCTACGACAATAAAATACGTCAAGCAGATGCGACTATCAAAGACATTATGGATTTTTTTAAGAAAAAAAATATGCTCGATAACACGATTTTCTACATCACAGCTGACCATGGCGATGGGCTGGGTGAGCATGGTGTAAAAGGTCATGTCGATTGGCTATATCAACCGCAAATAAATGTACCCTTACTCATTTTGGGCGACACTGCTTTTTATCAAAATCAGGCCTTTGCTCGGCAGCTTGACATAGCCCCTACCATAATAGAGCGACTAGGTCTCATTGTGCCTTCATCTTGGCAAGGCAAATCCCTTTTATCCAATCCGCCATACACCTATTCCTATCACGAAACGGGCAAAAATAATCTCGAAACAAAAAATCAAAAATTTGCCCTAGTGCAATACTGCGACTCCGTTATTTTCAAATATATTTTCAACCAAAAAACAAAAACAGAGGAGCTGTACGAATTGAAAAGCGATCCTAACGAATTGATAAATTTAGCAAAAACAGACTCACCAAAATTGCGTACTTTACAAACACATTTTAATGATAAAAAATACGAAATGTACGACTGGGCAAACTAGTCTTAACTTTTCATAGCTTTGAAAAACAATAAGGACAGATATGAAGAAAATTACAAAAATTTTGTCGCGCGTAGTATTGGTCTTCGGACTATTGTTGGTGATAGTGTATGGTACAGGTAACGGCTATCTAGTCAAAGGCATCTGGGCATCTTATCTACACGGCCACAACTCAGCTACCATAGGCGATGCAGAGTATTTTGACACCCATTTGATTGCAGCACCACAAGTAGAAACCCCTTGGGAGTTATCGCCAAACTACAATAAACTTTCATTAAGTGATAGACTCACCCAAAAGCTTGAATCGAACAAAAGTGTTGCTTTTGTAGTCATTCAAAACGACCGTATTTTACTCGAAAAATATTGGGATAAATACAGCGATAGCTCGCAGTCAAATTCTTTTTCAATGGCAAAAAGTATCACTACCATGCTAGCTCAAATTGCTATACAAAAAGGAGTTTTTACAGGTTGGAGCCAATCCGTAAAATCGTTACTGCCTGAGCTCAAAGGCCCTCATGCAGGGGAGTTGAAACTCTGGCATCTCAGCACTATGTCGTCTGGATTAGAGTGGGATGAGCACTACAAAAACCCATTTAGTGTGACCGCCAAAGCCTACTATGGCAATAATGTAAAAAAATTGATGATGAGCTTGCCCATAAACACGGAGCCTGGCAAGGTATATAACTATCAAAGCGGCTCTACTCAACTGCTAGGGCTTTGCTTATCTGCTGCTACAGGCAAGCCTCTCGCTACCTTGGCTTCAGAATGGCTCTGGCAGCCAATGGGCGCATCGCACGATGCTACTTGGCATACCGATGAAAGAGGCACTGAGCTTTCGTATTGCTGTTTCAATACAAATGCGCGCGACTTTGCTCGCTTTGGTAAGATGATGCTACACCATGGCAACTGGCATGGTACCCAAATCTTAGACAGCCAGTTTGTAGCGATGGCTACATCGGCCGCTTTAGCACCCTACTATGGTTACTCCTTTTGGCTCGATGAATCGCATGGCACAAAGATATTTTATCAGCGAGGAATTTTAGGTCAATTTATCATCTCCATACCCGCCAAAAATTTAGTGATAGTACGCCTAGGAAAGCAGGTAGATCTAGCTACGGATGCAGACCCGCACTCAGCCGATTTTCATATCATCGTAGAGCAAGTGCTGAAGATGGTTGACTAAGTTTATTGAGGCGTTCCGTTGCTAATCCAACAAGAAATAGTTTGTAGTTCTGTATCACTAAGCTTTGTGCCGCCTTGAGGCATTGCCTTGTACCCACTTAGATGTTGCATACTTCCCATAAATGAACTCTTAGATGCATCGTTTTTTACAGCCGAATAGCTACTAAAGTCTTTACCGTCTGCTTTTGAGTTTGCACTATGACAGCCCGATGTAGCACATTTATTATCCATTAGCACTTTTACATCCGAGGTATAAGTGGGCGTTAAACCTGTGCAGTCATAGGTAATAGGATCGCCTTTTTTACAAGATGTTAAGACTAGGCTCAATCCTAACACAGATAGCAGAGCAAATTTAATTTTCATATACTTTTGATTATTTACTCAAAGTTAAGGTTTTAGCTGCTTTATTTCAAATGACATATCCAAACACCATCCCCTATTGCCTTTTATAGTGTGAAGGACGCAATGCACCTTCTTTATTTTTGTTAAAACAAATTATAGCATTTTATAAAAAAGTAGCTTGCACCAAAATAAAATCTAATGAAAAAAATCATCACCCTCGCTTTTGCATTGACTATGGGCATTACATCATTCCAAAGTTGTACCTCTACGATGGGAACTGCGGGTTCATCTACGATGGGATCTATTACAAACATCTTGACTTCGATCATGTCGTTGTTTGGAAATATTCCTGGACTCTCTGGCATGATGGGAAGTATCACCCCAGCTACCAACCTAAGTACCTTACTGACTAACCCTGCTGCTGTAGCTACATTTCAAAATTTGTTAGCTAGCAAATTTCAAATACCAGCAAGCAAAGTAAGCAGCGCTTACAGCAGTATGCGTACAGTACAAGACGTAGCTAATTTTGTGAGCAAAAACGGCAACCCTACTATATTGAACTCATTGAAATAGGATATTAAATATCTTTATTTTGTAAAAAGGGTTGGCATTTTTGTCAACCCTTTTTTTGCCGTCTATTCCCAAAATCCTACTGTACCTTAGAGGGCTGGCTTGAAGGAGGCGACTCTACGGGTAGAGGGGGATATTTGATCATTACAAATATTCCTTTATCTGTACTTACAGATGCCCTGCGGAACCTCTGTAAGAGTGGCTACGATTATCCTTACTACCTTTTTACACTACCTCCTCAATCCCCAACGCCAATTTTTCATCCTTATCGGTTACCCGATTTTTGGCTGAATGCGTAAAGGTTTGAATAGTCACTTTGTTCCAGTCTATCAAGATAGTTGGATGGTGATCTTGCGCTTTTCCGATAGCCGCTACACTATTTACGAATACCATGGCTGTATCAAAATCTTTAAATTCAAATGTTTTCTCCAAATATTCTTTGTCGTCTTTATAGACCAACTCCCAGTTTTTATTTAAAGCTCCAATCATAGGTGGTAAGGTTTTGAAGACACACTTTCAATAAATCGATATTAGCACGAATATCATTTTTGTTCGCCATTTCGATATGCGAATGGATATGACGAGTAGGAATAGACACTGCTCCTGCAATAGTACCATTGGTAGCCATGCGTTGCATACCGCCAGTGTCTGTACCGCCAGCTGGCAGTATTTCGGCTTGCCATTTGATATTAGCCTCATTAGCTTGGTCTTTCATATACTTGACCATGCGGTAGTCGCAAATAGCACCACCATCCATTATTTTAATACCTACACCATCGCCTAGTTTAGTTACCATCTCTTCTGGTTTAGCGCCAGGCGTATCGAAGGCGATAGTCGTATCTATACAGAAACTAAAGTCTGCGCTGATATGGTGAGCGGCTGTGTGCGCTCCTCTAAGTCCTACTTCTTCCTGCACCGTAAACACACCATAAAAATCGTAAGGCAGCTCCGTTCCTTTCAGTTCTTTTAATGTCTCTATCAAAATAAATACGGCTACACGATTGTCTATCGACTTGCAATTTACACAGTCACCCATTTCGAGAAGTTCGCTGAGTCGAGTGATAGGCGTGCCTATTTCTACATATTTTACTACTTCTTCCTTTGGCAATCCTAAATCCACAAAATAGTCCTGAATCTGGGCAGGTTTGGTGCGCTCTTCTGCGCTCATAATGTGGATTGGTTTTGAGCCCATCACACCTATGATATCTTTTTTTCCATGTACTGTTACACGTTGTGCTGTCAGTGTTTTAGGGTCAAATCCACCTATAGTTTGAATTCTGATAAAGCCATTGTCATCTATGGCTTTTACCATAAAACCAATCTCATCCATATGAGCAAATGCCATTATTTTTTTATCGCTACTTTTGCCTTTGAGCACCGTTATTAGGTTGCCCATATGGTCAGTGTAAAGTTCATCTGCGATACCTTTTACTTGTGATTCGATAAATGCACGAATGGGTTGTTCATAGCCAGATATACCTGGTGTTTCACAACAAGATTTGAGAAGAGATACGTTGATTGACATATTGGTTGGTTTGGTTTTTAGAAAGATTGCAAACCTAAAAAAAAGAAATAAATGATTTAGTCCACTACTGATACTTTCACCATATTGGCTCGCCCTTTGGCAGATAGTGGCATCGATCCTATGTTGACCACCATTTCACCTTTTTTGACCACCTTTCCCTTTTTAAGCATTTTGATTACATCTTTGATAGTGGAGTCTGTGCCTACAAATTTGTCATAGTGATACGCCTCCACCCCCCAGCAGATAGTGAGGGCATTGAGCAATGCTTTGTTTTCTGTAAAAATAATGATACCCGCTTTAGGTCTATAACTAGAAAGCATAAATCCTGTGTAACCTGAAAAGGTCATAGCCACTATGGCTTTCGCGCCTAGGTCTTCGCTGATACGGGCGGCATTGTAGCAGATTGCATCTGAAATATAAGTAGGTGAACTCGCATCGGGTTTGAGTTCTTTGTTATAAATTTGTGCATTGTCTTCGATATTTGTCAATATTTTTTCCATCATACCGATCACTTTTACTGGATATTTTCCTGTAGAGGTTTCGCCACTCAGCATCACGGCATCTGTGCCATCGAGTACGGCATTGGCTACGTCTGTGATTTCGGCACGAGTGGGAGTAGGGTTTTCTATCATGGAATCCATCATTTGTGTAGCTACTACCACTGGTTTAGCTTTGAGAATACAACGTTTGATAATGTCTTTTTGAATCAGCGGCATTTTTTCTTGTGGTACTTCCACCGCTAGATCGCCACGGGCTATCATAATGCCATCTGCTGCATCTATGATAGCATCGAGCTCTGCCAGAGCTTCGGGCTTTTCGATTTTAGCCATCACTTTCATGTAGCTATTTTTTTCGCCTATTATTTTTTTCAAATCCAAAACATCCTTGGCGGAGCGAACAAACGAAAGGGCAATCCAGTTTGCACCATGGGCTATCGCAAACTTCAAATCGTCTTTATCCTTTCTGGTCAATGCGGGTACACTCGTTTTGGTGTCGGGTAGATTTACACCTTTATTGCTCGACAGCTTACCCCCATAGATAACCTTTGCCCAAAGTGTTTTTTGTCCATCAGTTTTGGTGACTTGCAATTCCATTTTGCCATCATCGATGAGCAGTCGGTCGCCTTTTTTTGCTTCTTTGGCTAATGCTGCGTAGCTGATAAATATTTTCTTTTCGGTGCTCAAAGATTCGGTGGTCGTGATTTCTATGGTTGCATTATTAGCCAGCACCACACCGTTGTCTTTCACTTTGCCTACGCGTATCTTAGGGCCTTGGAGATCGGCCAATATTCCTATGCTTTTATCTAAATCATGTGAGAGTTTTCGTACTTTTTCAAAGCCCTCTAGGTGTTTGCTATGTGCGCCATGCGAAAAATTAAAGCGAAAAAGGTCTAAACCTGATTCTATCATTTTTTTCATTACCGAAATGTCTTCACAGGCTGGGCCCCAGGTTGCTATTATTTTTGTTTTGTTTTGTTTAATTGCCATAATGTTTTTTCTGATTGGTCGATGGTGATTTGTTGAATATTGTGTAGTGATTTTATTTTTTGAATGGGCAAAATCATAGCGGTTTCTATACCCTCTATTGCGTTGATTTGAGCTACCCTTTCTTTGATGTTTTCTAGAGAAATAATTTTAAGCAGATAGTCCATATTTCTTAACTCAGGCAACAGATAATTCTCTTTTTGTTTGTTGCTTAATAGATAAACTTCTAAATTTTGGACTATATCTTTACTGTGAAAAAATCGAACAGTATGATTTTTAGTTACTTTTTCAAAGGTTAATTTAACGTCTGATTCTTGCAGCTTTAAGTCAAAATCAAAGATAGGATTTAAGAAAAAAGAAAGTCTATAATCTTTTAATAATGAGCTAATTCCAACGATTTGGAAAGTAGGTTTTTCATCATCGACTAGTAGTTTTCGCATACCATTATTGGTGTATAATCTTTGCTAAGATAGTGTTTATCTACATATATGCTTATTCTACATACACTTCTTAACAGCTTTGCAGTATCAAATCAATTTGTAACTTTGCGGACGATTAAAAACAAACACAATGGCAACAATTGCAGAAAGAGTAAAGAAAATCATCGTTGACAAACTCGGAGTAGAGGATAGTCAAGTGAGCAATGAAGCTAGCTTCACTACCGATTTGGGCGCTGATTCTTTAGATACTGTAGAGCTCATAATGGAATTTGAAAAGGAATTCAACATTTCTATCCCTGATGAACAAGCTGAAACAATCACGACTGTCGGTCAGGCAGTAGAATACTTAGAAAAGGCTACTGCTTAATTTCTACTATCTCCTCTTTTTAGGATGCGTAGAGTTGTAATCACTGGTATGGGTGTCTTATCGCCCAACGGCAATGGACTAGCTGCTTATTGGCAAGGCCTGTCTAATGGCGTGAGTGGTGCGGGCATGATTACTCGGTTTGATGCTTCTAAGTTTAAAACAAAAATAGCTTGTGAGCTAAAGGATTTTGATCCGCTCAATCATTTCGAACGAAAAGAGATTAAGCGGTTTGACCCTTTTGCGCAATATGCTATGGTCGTAGCAACCGAGGCGATAGCTGATGCAGGCTTAGACACCAGCACACCTAGTGATAGAACAGGCGTAGTGTTTTCGAGTGGTATTGGCGGTTTATATACTATGGAGGAGGAATTTTCTAATTTTTATCAATCGGCCGATGGAGTACCTCGTTTTAGTCCATTCTTTATTCCCAAAATGATTTCGGATATAGCTGCGGGTCATATTTCTATGAAATATGGTTTTAGGGGGCCAAACTTTTCGCCTGTAGCCGCATGTGCTTCTTCTACTATTGCTTTGATAGAAGCTATGCAGTTTATTCAACTCGGCAAAGCCGATGTGATCATAGCAGGAGGAGCTGAATCTTGCGTGGTACAAAGTGCCATAGCGGGTTTTTCATCTATGAAAGCGATGACCGAACGAAACGATGATCCCACCACGGCTTCTCGTCCTTATGATAAAGATAGAGATGGGTTTATAATGGGTGAGGGAGCAGGGGCTTTGGTGATAGAATCGTACGAACATGCCATAGCAAGAGGTGCTAAAATATATGCCGAATTGGTAGGTACAGGACTTAGTGCAGACGCATATCATCTCACGGCTCCACATCCTGATGGATTGGGCGCTAAAATGGTGATGCAACAGTGCTTGAAAGAAGCAGGAATGCAGCCAAACGAAGTGGATTATATCAATACACATGGCACATCCACTCCTCTAGGCGATAATTCGGAATTGAAAGCGATAGTAGATGTGTTTGGTGAGAATGCGTATAAAATGAACATCAGCTCTACCAAGTCAATGACTGGCCACCTACTAGGCGCAGCTGGTGCTATAGAAGCCATAGCCTGTGTTTTGGCTATCAAAAATCAAGAGATTCCACCTACTATCAATCACTTTACAGACGATCCAGAGATAGATGCACGCCTCAACCTTACTTTCAACAAGTCACAAAAGCGCCCTATCCATGCTGCCCTTTGCAATACCTTTGGTTTTGGAGGACATAATGCAGCCGTTTTGATAAAAAAGGTTTAATCAATTTCCAAAAGATATTAGGGTTATTATCTTTGACAAAATCTAAACATTCACTTAATTTTTTATGGACATAAACTTTGAGGTATTTGCGCATCCAGCGGCATGGGTAAGCCTTGTTACACTTACCTTCTTGGAAATCGTGTTAGGGATAGACAATATTATTTTCATATCACTCATTACCCAATCTTTGCCTGAGGAGCAGCAGCAAAAAGCGCGTCAGATAGGATTGTCGCTAGCACTTGTATTGCGTATCATTATGTTACTTTTCATAGGTTGGATTATGAGTCTAACCACTCCGCTTTTCACCATCTTTGAACATGATTTTACTGGCCGAAATCTTATTTTGCTATTGGGCGGTATATTCTTGATTTATAAATCCACTACCGAGATTCACGATAAAGTATCGGATAAGGACGAAAAAGAAAAGCATGTAAAAAAGGCTGCCTTTTTTTCCATTTTAATTCAAATTGCCATACTCGACTTGGTTTTTTCTTTTGACTCTATTTTGACCGCTATTGGGTTGGCTAGTGAGGTGAGTATTATGATAGTAGCTGTCACGATTTCTATACTTATCATGATGGCGTTTACCTCTACGGTAGGCAAATTGATAAACAGATATCCTACCCTTCAAATATTAGCACTGTCGTTTTTGATAATGATAGGCGTTACCCTTATCATGGAGGGTCTTGATTTTCATATAGACAAAAAGATCGTCTATGTATCGGTGTTATTCTCTTTATTAGTAGAGTTGTTAAACATCCGATTTAGAAGCAAACACAAAGCATAATGACTCCGCATATTTCTACTTTTTCGGGTATTGAAGCCATTGCCTTTGATATAGGAGATGTACTGGTTGATATCAGTTATGAGCAGACTGTGAGCAGATTTCAGGCTTTGTCAAACCTTGATTTTCAGCATGTGCTAGGATATTCAAGTCAATTCGAGATGTTTAACCAATATGAACGTGGCGAATTGACCACCACTGATTTTGTAGCGCAATTAAAAAAGTATCTACGAGATGATGTCACCGAGGAGCAAATACTAGCCGCTTGGAACAGTATGCTGGTGCATTTTCCACCTCAAAAAATAGACTTACTCCAGAGACTTAAATCGAAGTATCGATTGTTTGCGCTGAGCAATATAAATGAGCTACATGTAAATGAAGTGAATAGGCGAGTGAATTTGAAGTATGGCGTATCTCCTTTTTCTTCCTTATTTGAAGAGGCTATTTACTCCAATGAAGTAGGTATGCGAAAGCCCGAGACCCGTATTTATGAATATCTCATTAGAAAGGCAAACACTCCGCCATCCGCTATTTTGTTTATTGACGACAAATTTGAAAATATAGAAGCAGCAAAAAACATAGGTATTAGCACTATTCATTTGACCGACAGAAATAATTTATTGTTGATTTTTGAATCATAAAACAAGCGTTATAAATTGTTTGTCCGCTTTTATTTTGCTACTTTTGATAAAATAAACTCATTTATGAAAACTATATTTTTAGCACTTACAGTTGGCTGTATAATGGCCAGTTGCAATCATAACACAGACAATGCAAGCACAGCACCAGTGCCAGAGAAAGAATCAAAAAAATTAGACGTTTCGATGCTATCGTCAAAGCTAGATCCAGTCTGTGAAATGGAATTGACAAATGAAACACTAGCAGACACCGCTATCGTAGATGGCAAGGTGATTGGCTTTTGTAATGTAGGTTGCAAAGAAGAGTTTACGAAAAAATAATCCGTTATTGATATCTATGTCGAACTATGCTAAAATAGCTGGGGTAGGGTTTTATGTGCCCGAAAATGTGGTAACTAATGCCGATTTATCAAAGCTCATGGATACTACCGATGAATGGATTGTAGAACGCACCGGCATTAAAGAAAGACGCTTTTTTACCGAAGGCAAAGACAGCGTATCTTCAATGGGAGCTGCCGCTGCTCAGATAGCCATGGATAGAGCGGGCAAAAAGGCAAACGACATTGATATGATCGTGTTTGCCACACTGAGCCCCGATTATAACTTTCCAGGTCCAGGTGTTTTGGTTCAACGCATTTTAGGTACTCGACAGATTCCCTGTTTTGATATCAGGCAGCAGTGTAGTGGCTTTATCTACGCACTTTCCTTAGCCGACCAGTATATCAAAACAGGCATGGCAAGCAATGTACTTGTGATAGGCTCTGAAATTCAGAGCAATATAATGGAGATAAGTGACAGAGGACGAAATATGTCCGTTATTTTTGGCGATGGTGCAGGAGCGGTTTTACTCGAATCACATTCAAAAAAAGGCAAAGGAATTTTATCTACTCACCTCCATGCAGATGGTAAGTATGCCGAAGAACTCATGCTCCAACATCCTGGCAGCAGACTCAAAAATCGATTTCCAGAGGATTTAGTGCCCTCTGGCAAGCACCTTCCAAACATGAATGGCAAGCTTGTTTTCACCCATGCGGTGCGTTATTTTCCTGAAGTAATACGAGAGGCACTGGCAGGAAATAAACTAAACGATAAAGACATTGATCTTTTTATCCCACATCAAGCCAATCAACGCATCACCGCTGTAGTACAAAAAGAATTTCAACTTCCCGATGACAAGGTAGTGTCCAATATTCACAAATATGGCAATACCACAGCCGCCTCTATCCCCATAGCACTAGCCGAAGCATGGGAAGCAGGTCGTATCAAACCTGACAATCTAGTCTGTATGGCTTCATTTGGCAGTGGGTTTACATGGGCTAGTGCGCTCATTCGGTTTTAGTAAAAGCAACTAGATTTTAAGTTTATCGCGCTGCACCGTTAAAATTCTTTATTTTCGACCACTACTTTTTTGAAAACTCATTTCAAAAAGTAAAATTTGGACTCGTTTAAAACAAAATACAATTTATGAGAAAGATACTTGGACTTGTTTTCCTTTCAATATCTAGCGCTAGCATAGCACAAAATGCAGATAAAAATGCTACCATCTTTTCAGTAGCAGGGCAGCCAGTGAGCGTAGGAGAGTTTGAATACGTTTACACAAAAAACAACATAAACAACCAAGCTGACTATAGTGAGAAATCACTTACCGAGTATCTCAAGCTCTATGAAAATTTTAGACTCAAAGTAAAAGAAGCAGAACGCTTACAACTCGACACCATCAGCTCGCTCATGAATGAGCTAGAAGGCTATCGCAAGCAGTTGGCAAAAAGCTTTTTGACCGATAGAGAAATCACCGATCAACTTATTCAAGAGGCCTACCAGCGCTCACTACGCGAGTTCAATGTAGCTCACTTGCTTGTAAAGTGTGATGAAAATGCTAATCCTGCCGATACCTTGGCGGCATACAAAAAAGCGATGGATATTCGCAAACGCATACTCAAAGGCGAAGATTTTGGCAAATTAGCTACTGAATTTTCGGATGATCCTTCGGCTAAACAAAACAAAGGAGACATCGGCTATTTTACCGTTTTTCAAACCGTTTATCCATTTGAGTCCGCAGCATACAACACTAAGCCAGGAGATGTATCGATGCCTGTGCGTACCGTGTTTGGCTATCATTTAGTAAAAGGAATAGCCAGCAGAGATGCCCAAGGCGAAATCACCGTAGCACACATTCTCCGCAAGTTTCCAGAAAACGTAACGGCTGATCAAAAATTGGTTATTTATAAAAGTATAGATTCACTTTATAACAAAATCAAAACTGGTCAAATCACATTTGAAGAAGCTGTAAAAGCTTACTCTGACGATCGTACCTCTAAGTCTAAAAATGGTGAGTTAGCTCCATTTGGTACAGGACGTATGGTTCCTGAATTTGAGGCTGCTGCTTTTTCCTTAAAAGTAAATGGCGATATCTCCAAACCTATAGAAACCGCTTACGGATGGCATATCATCAAACGACTTGACAAGAGCGCTGCACCTAGTTTTGATGATGCTAAAAACGATCTGAAACGCAAGGTAGAAAGGGATACACGTTCGCAGGTAGCAAAAAACAAATTGATAGAGCGTATCAAAGCCGAAAATGGATTTTCAGAGTTGGCACTCAATAAAGCAGCCTTTTTCAAAGCTGTCAGTCCCTCTTTGGCAGATGGCAGTTTCAATAAGGATAGCTTAAAAATCAACACCTCTCTTACGCTTTTCAACTTAGCTGGCAAAAGCACTACATTGTTAGATTTCGCTAAGTATGTAGAAACTGTAAACAGAAAACGCACCGATAAATCGAAAGACCAACTTTTATCTGAGTATTACGACAATTTTGTGACGCAAAAGGCACTTGAATATGAAGAGTCGCAACTCGAAAAAAAGAAGCCAGAGTTTGCTAGCTTGATGAAAGAATACAGAGATGGTATTTTATTATTTGAACTTACCGACCGCAAGGTATGGAGCTATGCCCTCAAAGACACTGTAGGTTTAGAAAAATTTTATGAAGCCAACAAAACGAAATACATGTGGGGCGATAGAGTAGAGGCAGAAGTTTTTAATTGCACCAACAAAAACATGGCTGATGCTGCTTATAAATTAGCTAAAAAGAAAAAGTCGGCTGGAGATATTCAACTAAAAGTAAATCAGCTAAACCCAGTTGGCAAGGTATCTGTGATAGATGGCAAATACGAAAAAGGACAATATGATGTAGTGGACAATGCAGGTTGGGTATTAGGCACAAGCCCTGTAAAGATGCTCAACGACTCTACGTACCAGTTTGTAAGAGTAAATAAACTAGTAGCTCCAGAACCTAAGTCGCTCAAAGAAGCCAAAGGTTTTATCATATCAGACTATCAAGAATTTTTAGAAAAAAACTGGATGGCAGAGCTGCACAATAGATACCCTATAGTGTTGAACGATGCTGTATTCAATCAACTTATCAAGAAATAAAATATATGAAGCTTTATTTCATAGGCATAGTTGTATTGATCGCCTCTACCTTATCTTCTTGCAAAAACTGCGTGGACTGTACAGAAGTGGCTGGCGTATCTGGACAACAATACGCGCACTACTGTAAAGACGATTACACAAAACAAAATAAAGGAGAAGAAGGCTGGTCAAACTTTCGCAATGTATTGAAGGCAAGCGGGTGTAAAGGGGTGAACTAAAAAAAAATTATTGATATTTGGTATTATAAAATATCTTAATTAAAATTGCTTATTCATTAACCTAAAACAGTAAAAAAATGAAAAAAGTATTATTCGCAGTAGCAGCAGTAGCTGTAATCGGTCTTAGCTCTTGCAAAGAGTGTGTTGATTGTTCTGGTGTAGCTGGTCAACCAGGAACTAAAATTTGTAAAAGCGATTATGATGACGCTGGTACAGGTCTTAGCTGGGATACTTACAAAGCAGCTTTGAAAGCAGCTGGTTGTAAATAATCAAGCTAATGCTACAAAAAAACCCCTTCATGAATCATGAAGGGGTTTTTTATTTCAGTTAGGTATTTGTTGATTATTTAGTTTTTGTCCAAGTACCACCTTGCGCCTGGCAATTTGCTTTTGCCTCGTCATAGTTGTTTAAAACAGAACCTAATACACTAGACTCTTTGCATACAGCAGAGCCATTGTATCCAGACGAATCTCGACAATAGCCACACTGCTTACAAGAAGGTAGCGAAGAAAGAAGAATAACTGAACTAAATAGAAATAATAGTTTTTTCATGATGGTGTGTTTTTTGCGTTTTTTAATAATACAAAAGTAGTGATTATTATTAAATCAAACAACCTAAGTTTAAAATCAAAAATAGTATTTGTTTATAAGCCTTAATCTGCTATTTTTGCACCCGATTAAAGAAAAACTTACTTAAAAATAAAATAAAATGGCTGAAGTAAAACCGGACGAAATATCCGCTATTTTGAGAGAACAATTATCAAACTTCAAAACAGCTGCTGAGCTCGAAGAGGTAGGTACAGTATTGCAAGTGGGCGATGGTATCGCTCGTGTATATGGCCTCAACAATGCTCGCGCAGGAGAGCTAGTATCGTTTGAAAATGGTACAAAAGCAATCGTACTAAACCTCGAAGAAGACAACGTAGGAGTGGTGTTGATGGGCTATTCTGGCGCTATCAAAGAAGGTGATACGGTGAAACGTACAGGCGTAATCGCTTCTATCAAAGTAGGAGAGGGCATGCTAGGCCGTGTAGTAAATACACTAGGCGAGACTATCGATGGCAAAGGGCCATTGGCAGGCGAGCTTTTTGAAATGCCATTGGAGCGTAAAGCACCAGGGGTACTTTTCCGTCAGCCAGTAAACGAACCTCTTCAAACAGGTATTAAATCTATCGATGCGATGATTCCTATCGGTCGTGGTCAGCGTGAGTTGATCATTGGTGACCGTCAGGTAGGTAAGACAGCTATCGCTATCGATACTATCATCAATCAGAAAGAATTTTACGAAAAAGGAGAGCCTGTATATTGTGTATATGTAGCTTGTGGCCAAAAAGCATCTACAGTAGCACGTATCGTAAAAACATTAGAAGAAAATGGTGCTATGGCATACACCGTAGTAGTGTCTGCATCAGCAGCCGATCCTGCTTCATTGCAGTTTTACGCTCCATTTGCAGGATGTGCTATTGGCGAATATTTTAGAGACACTGGCCGTCCAGCATTGATTGTATATGATGATTTGTCTAAGCAAGCAGTAGCTTACCGTGAAGTATCTCTGCTATTGAAGCGCCCTCCGGGTCGTGAGGCATATCCTGGCGATGTGTTTTACTTGCACTCTCGTTTGTTAGAAAGAGCCGCTAAAATCAACGCCAACATTGAGGTAGCGTCTAAAATGAACGATATTCCTGCTTCGCTTGTAGGCAAAGTAAAAGGAGGTGGGTCATTGACCGCACTACCGATTATCGAAACACAAGCGGGTGACGTATCAGCTTACATCCCTACCAACGTAATCTCAATCACCGATGGGCAGATATTCTTGGAGTCAAACCTTTTCAACTCAGGTGTACGCCCAGCTATCAACGTGGGTATCTCCGTGAGTCGTGTGGGAGGTAATGCCCAAATCAAATCCATGAAAAAAGTGGCAGGTACATTGAAACTTGACCAAGCACAATATCGTGAATTGGAGGCTTTCTCTAAGTTTGGTTCTGACCTCGATGCAGCTACAAAGGCCGTACTCGACAAAGGTGCACGTAATGTGGAGATATTGAAGCAACCACAGTTTTCACCATTCAACGTAGAGAAGCAAGTAGCTATACTTTATGTAGGAACTAAAAACCTAGCGAGCAAAGTGCCCGTAAACAAAATCAGTGATTTTGAGAAAAACTACTTGACTCAGCTAGAAACTAGACATGCAGATACATACAAAGCATTGTCGAAGCCACTGACCGATGAGGTAGAAAAAACACTGACCGATTTGGCTGCAGAAGTAGCATTGACTTACTATTAAAAACAAAAACGTGCATGGCGATAGGTCAGCAGCTTATCAAGATGTACAATTTGAGATAAAAACATGGCAAATTTAAAAGAAGTAAGGGTAAGGATAGGCTCGGTAAATACGACTATGCAAATCACTAAAGCAATGAAGCTGGTATCGGCATCAAAGCTAAAGCGTGCGCAAGACCGCATCACACAGATGCGCCCCTATTCCGAAAAACTAAATTACATTTTAGGTAATGTGATGGAGGCACTAAAAGGAGAAGAAATCGCTTTGCCATTAAATAAAAAGAGAGAGCCAAAACAGATATTACTCGTGCTTGTCACTGCCGATAAAGGTCTTTGCGGAGGGTTTAACGCCAATCTGATGAAGACTACACAGCGACTACTCAACACTACTTACGCAAGTCAACTAAAGGCAGGAAACGTAACCTTACTTTGTATAGGCAAAAAGGGATATGACGCCTTTAAGAAAAACACACTGTTGCAGTTCAATACCGAACACATTGGCCTATTTGCTGGTTTGAGTTTTGAAAAATCGCAAGAAGTATCGACAAAACTTACTGCTGAATTTTTGAATGGCACATACGATGTTATCGAACTAGTGTATGCTAAATTCTTGAACGCAGCTACGCAAGACTTTATGGTAGAGCGCTTTTTGCCTGTAGAGCAAGCAGAATCAACAACCAAATTGGCGGTAAATTCAGATTATATATTCCAACCTGAAAAGCAAAAATTGCTTGAAGAGTTGGGGCCAAAAATATTGAACACACAGTTTTTCAAAGCACTCCTTGACACCAACGCTTCGGAGCATGGTGCGCGTATGGTGGCGATGGAAAGTGCTACAAATAATGCAGACGAACTACTTCGCGCACTCAAGATTCAATACAACAGAGAGCGCCAAGCAGCTATCACCAAAGAGATATTGGAGATAGTAGGCGGAGCAGCGGCATTGGAAGAAAAATAAATACCCCTAGTTGGAAAATCTTCAACAGCATATAGAATCACTCATTTTTAGTTCAGAAACTGCCGTTTCTAAGGAAGATATTTTAGAATGTATTGTCAAACTTTTTGAGGGCGAAGTAGTGGACGAACAGCTACTCGATCAGCATTTGGCAGACATCGTAGAAAAATACAAAGCCGATTATTTTTCGTTTGAGCTTCGGGTGATTGGCGGAGGTTATCAGTTTTTTACTAAACCTGCCTACCATCGTACCGTCTCTATCTTGATAGGACAAAAAGAAAAGAAAAAACTCTCTACCTCTGCGCTCGAAACCCTCGCTATCATTGCCTACAAAGGCCCAGTGACAAGAGTAGAATGTGAAGCCATAAGAGGGGTAAACTGCGATTATTCTGTATCAAAATTGCTCGAAAAAGAACTGATAGAAGTGGCTGGGCGAGTAGAAGATGCCGCTGGCAGACCCGTATTGTATAAAGTCACGCCCTTATTTTTAGATTATTTTGGTATCAATGCCACCAACGAATTGCCGATGCTTAAAGATGTGTTGGTATCTTCCGAAAATACCATAGGCGAAGTGGCAGAGGTGATTTCAGATTTGCCGAGTGGGGTATCTACGGAGATGGATTCTGCTGATGAAGCGCAATAGTTTTATTTCTAAAACAGCGCAATTATTTTTGTATTTATTGTAGGAAAATAAAGAGGGGGGTATAATCGCATTCCCGAATTGTCGCGCTAAAAAATAACATCCAAAATTTCGTTCTTATTTTTCTTTTCGTAAACTTTGGAAGTATTTGACAAATTTGGAGATCAAAATATCGTGCAAATGGTTATTAATGAATGGATTGGTGAAAAAAACCTACCATAGGAAAAATATAGAAACGCATTTTATAAAAATAGGATTACTGACTATTGTAGGGCTACTGCCATGGCTCTGCAATAGTCAGAACTTAGTGCCTAATCAGAGTTTTGAAGAATTTGGGGTGTGTAAAGGAGGCTCTTGGAATTTGCAAGATTTACAGAAATGGTATAATCCTTTGCTGATTTCATCGCCTGACTACTATAACTCATGTGCTCCTGATAGCTCTTCAGGGGTTCCCGTCAATGGTGGTGGAGTTCGCTTTCCGAAAACTGGAGGAGGCTTCGTGGGTTTGTTTTGCTCACAGCAATTTTATAGTCAAAATGTTAGAGATTATATTTCGGTAAGATTAATGGATGGTCTTTATAATGGGAAAAGATATTATGTATCCTATTTCTGTAATCTTGCGGATATTTCTCAGCAAAGTATCTCAACCTTAGGTGTGTATTTTTCGGCATCTGATACTATACCGTCATTAGGAGCTATGCTTATAGCTTCACCTAAGGTAGAAAACAATATCAATATACAGTTGGTAGATACCTTTGGTTGGATGAAAATAAAGGGCAGCTTCGTAGCTAATGGCACAGAGAAATACATCACCATCGGAAACTTTAAGGATGATGCCCATTGTGGGCTTACAGACCTACCCGCTGGGCAGGGTTTATATAAATGCGCCTACTATTTGATAGATGATGTAACCGTATCTCTGAACCCAGCCGACTGCGGTATAGATACTACGGGTATGTTTTTGGGAGTAGAGGGTGTAGATAAAGAGACAATAAATATCTACCCTAATCCTACACAAGATAAGCTCTACATTCAATCAGAAGCTCATTTATTGAGCTATTATACTATCGCAGATATAGCTGGTAATGTGGTACAGCAGGGAGATGTAGCAGGTCACGAAATCAGTGTAGGAGATTTGGCGAAAGGCGTTTATTTTGTTAGATTGCAGGGTAAAGATGGGGCAGTTTATGTAAGGAAGATGCTAAAGGAATGATATGGAAACGATGCAAAAGCGAGC